>CBDUYD010000248.1:0-2101 GCA_965371355.1 uncultured Ilumatobacteraceae bacterium | reverse complement strand
CCTGGTCGTGGTGATCGAGCATGTCCTGCATGAATCCGATGTCGACCTCGCCGAGTGGTTCCTGCTCGTCGTCGGACGAGGTCAGCCACGCCGCTACGCCGGCCACCGCAACGACGAGCACGACAAGGCCGAGAACCATGAGGACGACCTTGAAGAGCCGATCGGTCGCCCGATCGGACACCGAGTCGAGATCGAGCTCGCCGTCTTGCTCACGAATGGGAAGTGAACTCATGGCCCGCAAACCGTACCCCCGCGATACGGCTGCAAGCCGGCGGTGGCGCGGGTCGATGATTGCGCTTGATACGTTCCTTGCGGGCCGGCGATCGACTCTTGTCGAGCGAACCGGGGACCGAATGACCGAACGCATCAACCGGGAGAGCCCGGAACCGCAGTACGTCGCGCCGGACACCGGTGGCAGCGCCGTGGAGCCGCGGGCGCGCCCCGGCGGCCTGATCCCGGCGGTCAAGCTCGACCTCGATTCGTCGAGCGGCCCGATCGCGGGCATGTGGTCGTCGAACCCGCGCGTGAGACGGTCGGAGGCGAGCAAGGTCGGGCACCTCGAGGAATCGCCGGCCGACAACCGTTTGAGTCGGAACCCTGACCTATCCAAGAGCACCTCACAGCGGATCGCGCGTTCGCCGATCGCGCGATCCACCGCTCCCGAGCTTCGGCCCGGTCGCAGATCGATCACTGGCGGGCCACGGCTGCAGCGGAAGTCGAAGTATTTCAACGTCGATGACGACGACATCCACTACGAGCCCAAGATCGATGACGCCCGCGGCGGCATGACCGTTCTGAAGAAGCCCAAGAAGCTGCGGTCAGCGGCGAGCATCGTGGGCCGCGTGATCCAGCAACTCCCCGCCGGCAAGTCGGTGCAGGTACTCGACGACCCGGCACGCGCGAACAAGGCGAGCCGGCACTGGGCGCGCGTCAAGACCACCGTGCACGACCAGGAACTGACCGGCTACATAAACACGCAGGACCCGACCAGCCCCGTCAACGTGCAGGACACAGCGATCGAGGGGCCGATCATGGACCCCGAGGCCGGCCCCGAGCCCGAGGACGTCGCCCAGCACATGCTCGGGACGTGCTTCCTCCTCGGACCGTTGATGTCACTCGCCCGCCGGCAACCCGACGACGTGAGGTACGACCTGTTCGCGACCGACCCGACCAAGCCCGCAGATTCGTACACGATCCGGTTCTACCGCGTGAAGAGTGACCTGTTCAGCGGCAGATTCGAGCCGACGGGCGATCGCGACACCGTCACCGTTCGGAGCACGATCCTCACGACCAGCGGGAAGATCGTGAGCTCCGCACTCCAGGAGATCGAGGCGGGCAGCCGCGTCGGTGCGGCCGGCGACTGGCCATGGCCGGCGATTATCGAGAAGGCCTTCCTCGCATGGCCGCGGCGACTCGACATCGACCACGGCGACGGCGGCAGATCGGGCCGGGGCTCGATGTACCTGACCGGCGACACCTATGTCACGACCGACACGATCACCGGCTCGGACCTCGCGCAGGGCAAGAGGGCCGAGAGACGGCTCGCCAACAAGCAAGCGATCGTCGAGGCATGCCAACGACCCGGGCTCGTCGCCGCGGCGACGCTCGATTCCGCGAGCGACGATTGGGCAGCCGCGAATCCGTCCGACGGCACCGGCGGTTCGGCGGACGAGCCGATGGTCGGCGGGATCGCGTTCGGCCACGTCTACGAGGTGGTCGCCGCCGGCGACGACACGATCACGCTTCGCAATCCGTGGGGCCGGTACGGACGCGTCGGCGGAGATGTCGACGAGGGCGCCGCCGAATCGATCCTCACGTGGGACGAGTTCTGGGAAGTCTCCGAGTCGGGCGGTGTGTCCTACCGCGAACCGGCTCCCAACGAAGTCGACTAGTGCTCTTGCCAGCAACGTTGGTGGTGGTGACGGCGAGTCAGGACGTGGCTCGCCAGGACGAGGAGGCAGCGACCGGGGTTCCTGGCCGTCGTCGACCCGTCGAATGTTTGTGGTCAGGGCAGTAGCGGCGCTGCTGATCCTCGACGATCGCAGCGTGACCGGAACCCGACCGGTCAACGGACCGCTGTGTAGCGAAAGCGCGAGAGGTA
>CBDUYD010000247.1:0-2348 GCA_965371355.1 uncultured Ilumatobacteraceae bacterium | reverse complement strand
CGGTCGTTGGCCCGCGACATCGCGTCGGCTCCGCGCGCCGCGGTGTACGGCCGGCTCGGCACCTGCCTCCAGGAGCACGCCACCGTCACCAGCTGGCTGATCGAGGTGATCAACGCGTTGACCGCCAACCTCGACGAGCCGGGTGGGGCGATGTTCGCCAGACCGGCCGCGTTCGCCGGCAACACGACCGGACCCGATGGCGGCGGGCCGGGCATCACCACCGGCGCCTATCGGTCCCGCGTCTCGGGCGTGCCCGAGGTGATGAACCAGTTCCCGCTGGCGTGTCTCGCCGAGGAGATCGAGATACCGGGCGAAGGTCGCATCCGCGGGCTGATCATGATGGCGTCGAACGCCGCGCTGTCATCACCCGACGGCCCGCGGCTCGAACGAGCACTCGACCAGCTCGACGCTCTGGTGTGTCTCGACGTGTACGTCAACGAGACCACGCGCCACGCGGACGTGATCATTCCCGGGCCGTCGCCGCTGGAGGAATCGCACTACGACGTCTTCTTCTCCCAGTTCGCCCATCGCGACACCGCGCGCTACTCGGCGCCGGCGCTCGCGAAGGACCCCGAGGTACCCGACGACTGGGAGACGATGGTGCGGATCATCGGGATCGTCAGCGACCTGGGCGCCGACGCCGACCTCGCGGCGCTCGACGACCGCCTCACCCGTGCCCTGCTCGACGGCGTACCGGCCGAGGAGGTCGATGCGGTGATGGCCGCGCTCGGCAGCCGCACCGGAGTGGAGCGCCGCGTCGACCTGGCGCTGCGCACCGGGCCGTACGGCGATCGGTTCGGTCTCCAAGCCGACGGCATCTCGCTCGACACGCTCATCGACCACCCGTCCGGTGTCGACTTCGGCCCGCTCGGGCGACGCATCCCCGAGATGCTTCGAACGCCGTCGGGCAAGATCGAGTTGGCGCCGGCGACGTTGATCGACGCCCTCGGCGTCGCGCTGCCGCTGATCGACGAGGCCGTCCCCGAGTGCGTGCTCATCGGCCGACGGCACCTGCGATCGAACAACAGCTGGATGCACAATGTCGACACCCTCGCCAAGGGGAGGTTCCGGTGCACTCTGCTCGTGCATCCCGACGACGCTCGCCGGTGGCTCCTCGAGGACGGGTGTGATGCTCGGATCACCGCCGCTTCGTCGGGGGCGTCGATCGACGTGCTGGTCGAGATCGACCCGGCCGTGATGCCGGGCGTGGTGAGCTTGCCGCATGGCTGGGGTCACGATGGCGAGGACACGCGGCTCGAGGTGGCCGAGCGGCGCCCCGGCGTCAACATCAACCGGCTCACCGACCCCGACCGCCGCGATCCGCTGAGCGGCAATGCGGCCCTCAACGGGATCGTCGTGTCGGTCTCGCCCGCACCCTCGGGCCGCCGCCGATGAAATCCGGCGGCTGACGTACCTGCCGGTCACCCGTGGACCGACATCGACGAGTCGGTGTCGACCCGCCGGTTGCGGCTGTAGAAGCCGGGATTCTCGTGAGGATCTTGCGTCTCCAGGACGCAGAATCCTCACGAGAACGACTGCGGGTGACAAGCCGAGTGGTCAGGGCGCGGTGACGGTAGATGAACGCGTGGGCCGCTTCGAAGTGGGCGATGTCGCCCCGGCCAGGGTGTGTGGCCCGCTCCCCCCCCGCTCCCCCCGGATCTCGGGGCTCACCTCGCCGTCTCGCCCAGGCGTCAGCTCGCGGCCAGGGCGTGCGATGCATCGAGCGCGGCCCGGACCTCGGCAACGAGATGCCAGGCATCGGGCGCGCTTGGAGCTGTTCGATCACGCTCGTCGCCTCGTCGCCTCGTCGCGCCGGGCGATCAACGTCTTGCGGGTAAGAGCGTCGCGCCGGACGAGTCGCTGCCCGGTCAGCGACCACAGGTTCGCCCGTGAGGCGTTCGAGTGCGTCGGCACCGGGTGTGACGTGAGGGTCCGGCGCGCGAGAACTACCCGACGAGGA
This sequence comes from uncultured Ilumatobacteraceae bacterium, assembly GCA_965371355.1. Classification (GTDB taxonomy): domain Bacteria; phylum Actinomycetota; class Acidimicrobiia; order Acidimicrobiales; family Ilumatobacteraceae; genus JASJHI01. The sequence goes on along the minus strand of CBDUYD010000247.1, from coordinate 388 downwards.
AGTTGCGCATCATTCCTGCGTCCTCGTGTTCGAGGATGTGGCAGTGGTAGAGGAAGTAGCCCTTGTGGCTGGGGAAGGGGACTGCGATCTGGACGCGCTGGCCGGGCCAGACGAGGACCGTGTCGCGAAGGCCGGTCTCGATGATCCCATGTTCGATGGTTGCCCATGAGGAGGCGGCGGAATCGTCGTCCCATGACCGGTCGATGACTCTGAAGGCCTTGCCGTGGAGGTGCATGGGGTGCGGCAGCGGAGATCGGCTGACGAACTCCCAGAGTTCGACCTTGTCGGCGTTGACGTTCTCGATCTCGTTGGCGGTTCGACCTTCCCACCGCTGGTCGTTGATCCAGTGAGCGGCCCGCCGCGTCGAGAGGACGAACTCCTTGGGATC
>CBDUYD010000246.1:0-2535 GCA_965371355.1 uncultured Ilumatobacteraceae bacterium | reverse complement strand
GGCGACTTCGGGCTCACCGGTGGGATCCACAGCCTCGACCCGGCCGAGGTCGATCGATGGCTCGATCTGGTCGAGGTGGGCAACGCGTACGTGAACCGGCACATCACCGGAGCGATCGTCCAACGTCAACCATTCGGTGGATGGAAGCGCTCGTCGGTCGGGCCGGGCGCGAAGGCCGGCGGGCCGAACTACGTCTCGCAACTCGGCCGCTGGCTGCCGACCGCTACCGAGGACGACGACTACGAAGCGCAATGGGCCGAGCATTTCTCGGTCGAGCACGACCCCACCGGGCTGTTCTGCGAGGCGAACGTCTTCCGCTACCGGCCTCGCGATCGGATGCTGCTCCGCTTCGAGGACGCTGACCCGGTCGATCTCGAGCGCGTCCGCCGGGGAGCGCACCTGTGCGGGGTCGAACTGATCGAGAGCGACGGCGGCGAGGAATCGGGCGAGGCGGTGGCGCAGCGGCTGGCCGGACTCGGCGTCGAGCGCATGAGGGTCGTTGGCGCGCCGGTCGACGACCGGCTGCGGGCGGCGGCGAACGCCGCGGGAGTACACCTGGTCGATGGTCCGGTGACAGCATCGGGAAGGGTCGAGCTGCAGCACTACCTGCGCGAGCAGGCCCTCAGCCGGACCCTCCACCGGTTCGGGAACCTCGTAGGCGCGTCGAATAGCGTCCGGCCATGACCAGCGGAACCCACGAGGCGCTCGCCGACGAACGCAACGCCGACGTGCAGATCTACGTCAACGGTGAGTTCTTCCACCGCAGCGAGGCCAAGATCTCGGTGTTCGACAGCGGTTTCCTCGTCGGCGACGGGATCTGGGAGGGCATCCGGCTGCACCGCGGGCGGTTCGCGTTCCTCGATCGTCACCTCGACCGGCTGTACAGCGGTGCGAAAGCGATCGATCTCGACATCGGTGGGATGGACGAGATTAGGGCCGCGCTGCGATCGGTCGTCGACCGCAATGCGATGCACGATGATGTCCACGTCCGGCTGATGATCACGCGGGGCGACAAGAAGACGCCGTCGCAACATCCCTCCAATGTGGTCGGTGGCCCGAACGTTGTGATCATCGCCGAGCACAAGGTGGCCGACCCTGACGTTGCTCGGGAGGGGATCTCACTCTTCACGGCCACGGTCCGGCGGCCGCCACCCGACACGCTCGACCAGCAGCTCAACTGCCACTCGAAGCTGCACGAGGTGATCGCGCTGATCCAGGCCGTCGGGGCAGGTGCCGACGAGGCGCTGATGCTCGACCCGAACGGGATGGTGGCTACGTGCAATGCGACCAACTTCTTCATCGTCCGCAATGGCGAGGTGTGGACCTCGACCGGCCGGTACAACCTCCCCGGCATCACGCGCGCGGTCGTGCTCGAGACGGCGCGGGCCGCCGGTATCGCCGCGTACGAGAAGGACTTCTCGCTGACCGACGTCTACTCCGCGGAGGAGGTGTTCGTGACCGGCACGTTCGGGGGGCTGACGCCGGTGCGCGAGGTCGATGGTCGCACGATCGGCGACGGCGCCGATGATGATCGTGATGGTGGTCGCGGTCGGGGCCCGATGGTCGAGCGCCTGAGCGGCCTGTACCGGGCGGCGGTCGACGCCGATGTCGCCACCGATGTCGAGGGCTCCCGATGACGCTGCGGATCAACATGTGGTCGAGCCCGCGGAACCTCTCGACGGCGATGATGTACGCATGGCGTCAGCGTGCCGACACGACCGTCGTCGACGAGCCGATCTACGCGCACTACCTGCGCGTCACCGGCCGCCGGCACCCCGGCGACGCTGACGTGTTGGCGTCTCAGGACCCCGACGGTGAGGCGGTCGTGCGCGACGTGCTGTTCGGCGAGTACGACACGCCGGTCGTGTTCTTCAAGCAGATGGCGAAGCATCTCGTCGGCCTCGATCGCTTGTTCCTCTCCGAGTTCCGCAACATCCTGCTCACCCGCGAGCCCCATGACATGCTCACGTCGCTGCAGGTGCAGCTCCCCGACGCCACGATCGACGACACCGGCTTCCCCGAACTCGTCGAGATCCTCGACGCGGTGCTCGAGTCGGGAGAGGAGCCGCTCGTCGTCGACACGAAGCTGCTGCTCATCGACCCCCGGGCGGTTCTCGGCCAGCTCTGTGATGGGCTCGGTCTCGACTTCGATGAAGCGATGTTGGCGTGGCCGGCGGGTCCGAAGCCCGAGGACGGAGTGTGGGCGCCGCACTGGTATGACGGGGTCCACCTGTCGACCGGCTGGAAGCCCTACTCAGAAAAGGACGTGGTGCTCGACGGGTCGCTCGAGCCGGTCCTCGACGAAGCGCTCCCGCTCTACGAACGGCTGATGGAGTATCGCATCGGCGGCGAACGGCCGGCTGGTTAGCGGTGCGTCGAGCAACGCTCGGGTGGCTACGGGCCAGCCCGCATATCCGGCGGACGTTGGCCGGCATGGCCTTCGCCCGAACCGTGCGGTGGCGGCTCGACAATCTTGCGTCGTCCGGGTGGTGGGTTGAAGTAGATCCATTTGGTGTCGAGTCGTTCGCCGAGCGG
>CBDUYD010000245.1:0-2629 GCA_965371355.1 uncultured Ilumatobacteraceae bacterium | reverse complement strand
AGGCCTTGACGCTCGACGTCGCCCGCTTCTCGACGAGCGTGACCGAATGGCCCGCCGCGGCGAGTCGGGTCGCGACCGACGATCCTGCCGGACCGCCACCGACGACGAGCACGTCGGCGTCGAGCGAGGTGTTCACGGTGTCGAGTCTCGCGGTGCCCGCGGACCGGTCACGTGGACCGCGTCAGCCCTCACCGATGCCGGATTCGCCGGCGGGGACGGCCGGCGGCAGACCGTTGGTCGGTGCCGAACCGATCGGGATGATCGTGATCGAGCCACCATTCGGCAGGGCGAACGTCTCGGGACTATCCGTCGAGACGTCGTATTCCTCGTCCTCGATCGCCTGGAAGACGGGCGCCTCGTCGGAGCACCACGCCTCGTATTCGTCGGCGTACTCCTCGCTCGTCGGATCGGCTCCGCCGAGGGTGTAGCGCTCGTAGCACACGACCGCGACGATGTCGCTCGGCGGGAGCTGCCCACCGAACGCCGGCATGACGCCCTGCGCTCCGGTGGTGTGGACGCCCCCTTCGCGCTCGGGGTTGCCGTAGATCTCGATGCCGGCAGCGTTGTATCCCTCGGTGCCGAAGGTGACGTAACGAACCTGGTCCTCGATCTGGGGGAACGTGTCGAGCACCTCCGCGCCGGTGAAGGGGTAGCCGACCCCACCGTCACCTCCCGCGCCATGGCAGCTCGCGCAGTTGCTGTAGACCTCCTCGCCGTGCCCGACCGGGCCTGCAGACACCTCGGGGCTCTCGGTGAGCGCCCGCACGTAGATGAATCCCCACACCGGGAGCAGACCGAGCGCGGCCATCGCCCAGAACGGAGTCTTGCGACGCGTCTTGGCAGCGACGACGTACGGCGGATCGGGTTCGGGCGGAGCGGGGGCGGGCGCTTCGGGCAGCCCGCCGCGCGGCGGCGGACCGCTGGCGGCCGGAGCGGTGGCCGGTTCCGCGGACGGGGTCGATGCAGTGGTGGCCGGAACGCCCGCTGCGGGCGGCTCGTCGGTCGCCGGCGCCGCGTCGCCGGCGTCGTCACCCTGGCCGATCGCGGCGCGGCGTTCGCGCGATCGCTTCAGCAGGTGTTCGGGGATCTCGGTCACTGGCGCAAGGTTAGATGGCCGAGCGCCGAGTGAGGGAATTCGTCGTCCCGGTCCCCGCGTCGATGGCGACGTCGTCGTCGCGTGCACTTATGCACAACCTCGCGCGGTGGCGAGACTTGCGTGCCAGACTTCGTACGGCATCCGCCGACGGCTACAGTTCGTGAGCAAATTCACGACGTTCGTGCACGCTCGCACGAATGCCGGCCGACCACCCGACCTCGGCCGCCGACAACCGCACACCAGCCAGAATCCCGACCAGCCAGACCCCGACCGGCCAGAACCCGGACAGGCCAGAACTCGGACAGGCCAGAACTCAGACAGGAAGGAACGCCACAGACGATGATCGGAATCGACGTGCTCAAGTGGCCCGGCGTCAACCAGGCGTTGATCGTGTCCTTCGTCGCGGCGGTGGTGCTGGCTCTCGCGGTAATCCCGTACGGCAAGCGCCGTCCGGTCGGCAAGCCGTTCTCGTGGGGTGAGGCGATGCTCGGCGCCACCTACTCGTTCGGCGTGCTGTTCCTCGCTTTCGGGATCGTCCCCCACCAGTGGATCGACCACGCGGACAGGAACCTCGGCTGGTCGAAGGACAAACTGCTCATCGGATGGGGCGGCTTCTTGAAGCCGCAGTCGATGGGTGGATGGAATCCGATCACGCTCCAGTACGAGGCCGTCCGCGACATCGTCGTCGTCATCATCCACCTCTTCTTCTTCGTCCTGTTCGTGTACCTCGCGCTGTGGTGGCAGAAGCGCGGCGACGTCAAGCCGAAGGAACTCGCGACTTCGACCTCGACCTACGGCCGCCCACTGGTCAGGAAGGCATGATGACCGTGTGCACAGACGCTGCGCGGGCGGCGTGTGGCGTGGCCGGGGAACGCTGATCATGGCTACCACCGACGCCAATCCCCCGATGATGCCCTTCACCGACGAGTACACGTTGGTCGAGGTCGATGCCGACTATCTCGGACGGGCAGTCAAGCCGAAGCAGTTCATCCACATCGATCAGAGCGAGTGCATCGCCTGCGAGGGATGCGTCGACATCTGCCCTTGGAAGTGCATCCACATGGTGTCGGTCGACGCGGTGTCATCGGCCGAGGGCACCGAGCAGCCCGGTACCGATCCGTCCGACGCCTTCATGTTCACCATCGACGACGACATCTGCACGCGGTGCGCACTCTGCGTCGACCGGTGCCCGACCGGTGTGATCATCCTCGGCAAGGTGGGCACGGCCACGGCTGCGGGCGACTACCACATGCGCACCAACAACCACGGCTACGGCTACGGCATGAGGCTCTAACGATGATGACCAGACATCCGATAATTCGAGCGTGCGGAGCGCCAGCGAGCGAGTGTCCAAACGCTGCGCGGGCTGCTCATAGCGTGGCCGGGGATCGGTGACGATGGTAAAGAAACTTCCGGAGATGCGAGCGAGCCGAGCGCCAGCGAGCGAGTGTCCAAACGCTGCGCGGGCTGCTCATAGAGTGGCCGGGGAACGCTAAAGATGGCAAAGACAATCGACGACAAACCGCGCCCGAC
>CBDUYD010000244.1:0-2812 GCA_965371355.1 uncultured Ilumatobacteraceae bacterium | reverse complement strand
GATGTGCGTCGGGGTGTCGTGCGCGAGCTGGGAGACGATGAGTTCGTCCGCCGCGGCCAGGCTCGTCGACTCGAGGGCATCGTCGTCCGGAACGGTCGTGGTGGTGGATTCGGGCGCCTCATCCGCCGACGGGGTGATCTCGGGCTCGCCGTTGCCGTCGCCGGAGTCTGTGGCGGTCGTGGTCGTCGTTCGGGTCGGTGGCACCGCATCGACCGTGGTGGTCGGCACCGGGTCGACGTCGGGCTCGGTCGTGGTGGTCACCGTTCCGCTGGAGGGCGTCGTGTCCAATGGCGACGGTTCGGTGGTCGGCGGTTCGGTCGGGCCGGGTCCGGTCGTCGGCGGTGATGTCGTCGGGGGTGCAGTGGTCGCCGGAAGAGTCGTCGGGGGCGCTGTCGGTGGGGGAGGAGGCGGCTGCGTCGGGGCAGGCACGCTCGTCGAAGGTGCGGGCGCCGCCGCGCCGATCGACGGGGCGTATCCAGGCACCACGATGCTGGCCGCCGCGGTGAGCGCGGCGAGGACGGTCAGTACCGGCTTCCGCTTCGACATCTGTGGATCCCAACTTCCTAGACGCTGCACTGGGGCAGTATTCGCGCCCGACCGCCGAGAGGGTTTCTATCAGCTACAGAGCGTCCCGATCAAGAGAACCCCACGTCACAGCCCCTCGACGACCCCCGCTCATCCGAAATCTGTACGTACTGTCGCGCTGTGCGGGAAGATTCGTACTCAGAATGGGAGGGCCGGGAACGGCTACCGAAATGTGTACGTATTGTCGCGCTGGGCGGGAAGATTCGTACACAGAATGGGCGCCGGTGAATGGCGAGGCTCGTGCAGGATGAGGGCGTCAGGCGATGCCGGCGGGGTCGAACTCGAAGCGGCCGCCGACCATCGTGGCGAGCACCTCGGTCTCGGCGATGCCGTCGGGATCGATCGTGGTCAGGTCACGGTCGAGCACGACGAGGTCGGCGAGCTTCCCACGTTCGATCGATCCCTTCAGCCCCTCGTCGAAGGCGGCGAACGCCGAGCCCATCGTGTACGCGGTGATCGCCTCCTCGACCGTGAGCGCCTCGTGCGGGTTGAACGGGCGACCGGTCGCGGTGCGTTGGTTGACGAGATCGTGGATGCCGAGCAGCGGTGCTCCGTCGACCACCGGTCGGTCTGAACTGCCGGGAACCAGGATGCCCGCATCGAGGAACGACCTCTGGCGGTAGCAGTCGCCCGCCCGCGCCGGGCCGATCGCGTCGAGCATGCCGTCGCCGATCTCGGAGATGAACCTCGCCTGGGGCACCGGAATCACACCGAGCCGTGCGAGCCGGGCGACGTCGTCGGCGCGGCACACCCCGCAGTGCTCGATGCGGTGGCGATGGTCGCCGCGCGGGAAGCGACTCAAGGCCGACTCGTAGGCGTCGAGCACCGACGACACGGCGCGGTCTCCGATCGCGTGCGTGGCGATCTGCCATCCCGACAGGTGGGCGGCGAGGATCAGCGAGTGCAGCCGTTCCTCGGGCATCTGGAAGTAGCCGCTGTTGCCCGGCTCGCCCTCGAAATCATCGAACATCGCCGCGGTGCGGCCCATCAGCGAGCCGTCGGCGAAGATCTTCACCGGACCGATGCGCAGCCATTCGTCCCCGAAGCCGGTGTGTAGCCCGAGATCGAGCGCGAACGGTTCGGGATCGTCGGCGTGGTGATCGAGGTCGTGCAGCGCGTCGATCGACGCCATCAGCGTCACCCGCACGCGCAGCCGCCGGTCTCGACGTGCCCGTTGGTAGGCCGCGAGCTCGAGCGGCTCGGCGCTGCCGAGGATGCCGCCGACGCCGGCCTCCTGGCAACTGGTCACACCCTCGCTCAGGTATCGATCGCTCGCCGCGCCCAGGTTCGACACCATCGCCTCGATCGAACGCGGGTGGAGCAGCCTTCGCACGAGCTGTTGTGCCTGCTCCTCGAGCAGACCGTTCGGTTCACCGTCATCGCCGAGCGCGACGACCCCGCCGTCGGGCACCTCGACCTCGCCGATTCTGGCGAGCCGCATCGCGGCGCTGTTCAACGTGACGAAGTGGCCCGACGTGTGGTTCAGCACCACAGGGTGGTCGGGGCTGACGGCGTCGAGTTCGTGACGGGTCGGATGGCGACCCTCGGCCAGCTTGTTGTGGTCGTATCCGGCTCCGACGATCCAGGTTCCCGCCGGTCGGTCCGACGCCCGCCCACCGATCGCCGCGACGATCTCCTCGACCGACCGCACGGCGCCCGCGTGCAGCGGCACATGGCTCAAGGATGCACCGAACGCGGGCATGTGGTTGTGCGCGTCGTTGAAGCCGGGGACGACGAACCGGCCGTCGAGATCGACGGTCGCGGCGGCCTCGTGGCCAGCCAGTTCGCCCCGGTCACCGACGGCGACGATGCGATCCCCGATGATGCCGATCGATCCCGCCCGCGGTCTCGCCGGGTCGATCGTCAAGATGTCGGCGTTGTCGAGTACCAGGTCGAACCGCACCGGCCAACGGTAGTCGCCGGCCGCAACCCGACCCCCGGCCGCGCCCGATCAGCCGGAGGGAGGCTCGTCGGATCCGGGTCGCGGATCGGGCGCGTCGCCCGCCTTGTCGGGGCTGCCGCCGAGGGCGCCGCCGAGCGCGTCGAATATCCCCGCCAGGGGTGAGTTGGCGATGCGCGGATCGGAGCGCATCTGCTCGAGTTGCTCGCTGCTCTGCGCGAGCCGGTCGCGCAGCGAGACCCCTTCGTCGTCGGTCTGATCGAGCAACGGCTGGCCGGACTCGTCGGTCATCGACTCGGCCGCGGCGAGCGCATCGCCGAGCTTCCC
>CBDUYD010000243.1:0-2853 GCA_965371355.1 uncultured Ilumatobacteraceae bacterium | reverse complement strand
AGCAAGCACTTGTTCGGCTAAGGGATTCGAAGTGGCCACCGTCAAGCAGAGAGAGAACAACAGGGGTGCGGCCCTCCTCGACACGGCGGCGCGCCTGTTCGCCGACCAGGGCTACCACCGCACGACGATCCGCGACATCACCGCCGAGGTCGGGATGGGGCCCGGGTCGTCCTACTACCACTTCTCGTCCAAGGCCGAGATGTTGCTCGCCGTCTACGGCGAAGGCGTCCGCAGGGTGACCGCATCTGTCCGTGCCGCTCTCGAAGGCCATCCCGGCGACCCGTGGGATCGTCTCGAAGCTGCGCTCGCCGGTCACATCGAGGCGATCGTCGCGCCGACCGCTTACGCGCGGGTGATGGTGGCGGTGTTGCCCGATGACGTCCCCGACATCGCCGACGACCTGCGCAGGGCCCGCGACGGGTACGAACTTCTCTGGCGGCAACTGATCGACGACCTCGATGCGCACACCGACGCCGGGCTGCTGCGACTGTTCCTGCTCGGTGCGGCCAACTCGACACCGGTCTGGTATCGCTCGGGCCAACACACCCCGACCGAGATCGCTGCTGCCTTCGTCCAGTTCCTCCGCCGACCGATGGGAGAAGAATGACCAACCGGATCCGGGTACTCGTCACCAAGATCGGCCTCGACGGCCACGACCGCGGGAGCCGAATCGTGGCGGCCTACCTCCGAGACGCGGGTCAAGAGGTGATCTACACGCCTCCCTGGCAGGAGATCGACGCGGTCGTCACACTTGCGATGCAAGAGGATGTCGATGTCATCGGGATCTCTTCGCTCGCCACCGACCACCTGATCGTCCCCGAACTGCTCGACGCACTTCGCGCAGCCGATCTCGGCCATGTCGCGGTTGTCGTCGGTGGCATCATCCCCGACACCGAACACCAGATGCTCCACGACGCGGGCGTTCGCGCGATCTTCGGTCCGGGTGCATCCCGCGCCCAGATCGTCGACACCGTCGACGAGCTCGGGAACCGCGTCCGCGAAGAGAAGCTGTCGACAGGAGAATTCGCATCATGAGCCTCGCCACCGAACAGACCGGCAAACAGACCGATGAGCAGACCGATGAGCAGACCGGGGAACAGCTCACGCTTCCCGGTTTCGAAGAAGCGCAACAGCGCTGGCGGAGTGACTACGCCCGCCAGATCTCCTCCGACGACGAGGTGCGCAATCGCTCCGGCATCGCGATCGAACCCATCTACACGCCGGCCGAGTGGTCGTCCGAGCGCTACATGGCCGATCTGGGATTTCCGGGTCAGGAGCCGTTCACGCGGGGCATCTACCCGACCATGCACCGGGGGCGCACCTGGACCCAGCGCCAACTGATCGGCCTCGGCACGCCGGCCGACTACAACGCGCGGGTACTCGACCTGCTCGACCTCGGCGCCACCGCGATCAGCCTCGCGCCGTGCAACTCGTTCCTCCGCGGCGTCGACTGCGACGAGGTGCCGATGCCGCTGCTCGGCACGTGCGGCACCGTCGTCAACACCGTCGATCACATGGACACCGCGCTGCGCGATGTTTCGCTCGGCGACATCTCCACGGCGATGAACGACCCGAGCCCTTTCACGCTGCTGGCCTTCGTGCTCGCCGTCGCGAAACGACGAGGCGTTCCGTTCGACGAGATCACCGGAACTTCGAACCAGTCCGACTACATCTCGCACTATGTCGCCAACCACATGTTCTACCGGCTGTCGTTGCCCGGGTCGCGACGTGTGCTGGTCGATCATGTGGCCTACTGCCTCGAGCACGTGCCCAACTGGAACCCGGTGTCGGTCGTGGGCCAGCACATGCAGCAGGCCGGCGCCACACCGGCCGAGACGATGGGTTTCACCCTCTCGACCGCCATCCAGTACGCCGAGGACTGCATCGCCGAGGGGATGGATCCCGACGCTGTCCTCCAGCGGTTCACCTTCTTCTTCGACATCTCGATCTCGTTCTTCGAGGAGGTCGCCAAGTTCCGCGCCGGGCGGCGCATCTGGGCGCGGATCGCCAAGGATCGCCTCGGCGCCAACGATCCCCGTTCTTGGCGCTTCAAATTCCACGGCCAGACCTCCGGCGTCGATCTCACCGCTCAACAGCCGCTCAACAACATTGCCCGAGTCGCCGTTCAGGCCACCGCCGGAATCTTCTCCGGGCTGCAGTCGATGCACACCGACAGCTACGACGAGGCCATCACCAGCCCGACCGAGGAAGGCGCCCGCATCGCGATCTCGACGCAGAACATTCTGCGCGAAGAGGCGCATCTGTGCGATGTGATCGACCCGCTCGGCGGCTCGTACTACGTCGAGGCCCTGACCGATCAGATGGAGCAAGAGATCATCGGGGTGATGGACGAGATCGAGGCCGCCGGGGGAATGTACGAAGCGGTCGGCGCCGGTCTCGTGCAGACGATGATCGGTCGCTCGGCCCTCGCCACACAGGACAGGATCGAGCGCGGCGACGACAAGATCGTCGGTGTCAACTGTTATCGATCCGCCGACGACACGGAGGTGCAGCCGACGCCCTACCGGCCCGATCCCGACGACATGCGTGCCCACGTCGAGTCGTTCGAACGGTTCAAGCTCGACCGGAGTACGGATGAGGTCGATCGGGCGATCGGCGCGCTACGCGCGGCCGCGAACGACGAGAGCGCCAACATCTTCGAGAAGGTCGTCGAGGCCGCCGAGGTCGGCGTGACCCACGGCGAGATCGTGTCGGCACTGCGCGACGAACTCGGTTTCGGGCACCCATTGATGGTCGTCTGATGGTCGCATCATCCTCACCCGCCTGACGGCCAACCGCCTGATGCTCAACTGCCTGACGCTCCACTGATGGCCGCCGGCCGATCCCCAGCTA
>CBDUYD010000242.1:0-2934 GCA_965371355.1 uncultured Ilumatobacteraceae bacterium | reverse complement strand
GTGCGCCGGATCGCGCTCAGCGGGAAGATCCGCACACAGAACGGCAGGTGAGAGGGTCGTTGGCAGTCGACGGCGTCGGCGGCATGATGGCCCGATGTTCCTCGGCGAGGATCTGCTCGCATATCTGGTGTTGGCGTTCGGGGGAGCGCTCTTCGTCGGCAACCTGGTGGCCGTCGTGCGGCCGCCCGAACGCCAACTCGACGACGCGCACCTCGATCGCGCGCCGGTCGCGCGCAGCCTGGTGTACGCGGGCATCGGTCTGCTCGCCGCGATCTGGGCGTTGGCCTCGTTGATCTCCGGCTGAAGGCCCCCGGCCGTCGTGGCGTTCGGCCGAGGTCGATCCCTCGGATTCTTCGGCCGTCAGGTCACCGGGGTGATCGAGACCGAGACCGCCGTGCTGCCACCGACGGCGGTTGCCGTGAGGTCGACGTTCCACGATTCGTCGGTGTAGGACGCCGCGACGGCGCCGCTGGAACTGAAGTTCGAGTCCTGCGTGAATCCGGCGTCCTCGAGCTGGCTTGCATAGGCAGCGATCCACTCGTCGGGGTCAGCGTCGGCCGTACCGGTCAGGATGATCGACGTTTCGTCACCTTCGCTGAACGTCGCCGCGGACTGGACCGTGACACCGGCCGGTTGCGGGATGTCGTCTGGCCATTCGTCGGGGATCTCCGAGCCGGAGCCGAACTGGATGTCACCGTCCTCGCCCTCGATCGAGAACCCGCCTCCCTCGGCGTCGATGTTGCCGGTGGTCTCGTCGCCGTCCTCGTCGGTGACGCTGAACGAACCATCCTCGTCGATCGAGAATGAGCCGTCCTCGGACTCGACCGAGATGCCGTCTTCACCGAGCTCGATGTCGACGTCGCCGCCCGCGCCCTGCTCGATCAGTTCCTCGAGGCCGAGGGCGCCGAAGACCTCGGCGAGGGCTCCGAGACCGCCGATTTCCTCGAGATCGTCCGCGTCGAGGTTCTCCAGTTCGCCGAGATCGAGTCCTTCGAGTTGGTCGAGGTCGAGTCCTTCGAGCTCATCGGCATCGATGCCCAACTCGCCGAGAAGGTCCTCGAGGTTGTCGCCGTCACCATCGCCGCCACCGTCGCCGAGGCTCCCGCCGCCGCACGCCGCGAGCGCGAGCGTCACGCCCGCCATGATCGCTGCTGCCCTCATCGAAGCCTTGTACCGCATGTCGCCTCCTGTGTCGTACCGCCGGTGTCGTTCGGCCGGTGCTGGTGCACCTCACCCGATCTGGGATATTGGACTCCGTGGACTACGGAATCTGCGTTGCCTCGCGACCCGCCGACATCCAGTATGTCGCGGACGCGGAGCGACTTGGCTTCACACACGCCTGGCTTGCCGACAGCCAGATGATCTGGAGCGACGTCTACGCGATGCTGGCGCTCGCAGCCGAGCGGACGTCGACGATCAACATCGGCACCGGAGTGGCCGTCGCCGGCACCCGGATCGCGCCGGTAACGGCGGCGGCCATCGCAACGATCAACCAACTGGCACCGGGACGCACGTTCTGCGGCATCGGCACGGGCAACACGGCGATGCGCATCATGGGCCAGCCACCGCTGCGGATCGCCGAGTTCGACGAATACCTCTCGGTGCTCCGTCCATTGATGCACGGGGAGGAGGCCGAGTACACGTGGCGCGATCGGAGCGCCCCGCTCGTGCACTTGATGCCCGACGCCGGATTCGTCCGGTTCGACCCGCCGCCTCGCCTCTACGTCTCGGCGTTCGGCCCCCGTTCACTCGACCTCGCGGCCAAGCATGGTGACGGGTTGATCACGTCGGTCCCGCCGGTCCCGTCAGTCGTCGAGGGGATGCGGCATCGCATCACCGAACTCCGTCGCGCGTACGGTCTGCCCGGCGACCGCGTCTCGTTCCCGATGGCAACGCTGACGACCGTTGCGGTGCTCGAGCCCGGCGAGGCCGCCGACTCCGAGCGGGTGAAGCGCCAGGTCGGCGCGTTCGCGATCGCCTCGCTGCACTACTCCTACGAGCAGTACCGGCAGTTCGGTCGCCGGCCGGGTGAACATCTCGCCGACATCTGGTCCGAGTACCTGGCGGCCGTCGAGGAGGTGCCCGAGGAGCGTCGCCACCTGCGCACGCATCTCGGTCACAACTGCTGGGTGGTACCCGAGGAGGAGCGGTTCGTGACGAAGTCGCTGATCGAGACCTCGTGTCTCGTCGGTACGGCCGATCGGTTGCGGTCGCGGATCGCCGACCTCGACGATGCCGGGCTCGACCAGATCGTGCTGCTCCCTCCGCTCGCCGCCAAGGAGGCCGTGCTCGCCGACGTCTCCCGTGAGTTGATCGGCGCGCGATGAGCTCGGGCCCGCTCCGCCTCTCGTTCATCAAGTCGGCGACCCGTGAGTCGCAGCTCCCCGGGTCGCCGGTCGAGGTCGCGTTCGTCGGGCGTTCGAACGTCGGCAAGTCGTCGCTGGTCAATGCGCTCGCCAACCGCAAGCAACTGGCCCGCGTGTCGAACACCCCGGGCCGGACACAGCTGATCAACATCTTCGCGGTCGACGGTTCTCGTGGAGAGACCGACGAGGCGACCCTCGTCGACCTTCCCGGCTACGGGTACGCCAAGGCGTCGAAGACGATCCGCCGAGACTGGCCCGAGATGATCGAGGGGTACATCCTCGATCGCGACGAGCTGGTGATGGTGTTCGTGTTGATCGACGGTCCGATCGGACCGACCCCGCTCGATGAGCAGATGCTCGACTGGCTGCGCTACAACGGGATCCCCCACACGGTCGTGGCGACCAAGTGCGACAAGGTGAAGTCGTCCAAGCGAGCGACGAGGAGGAAGGAACTTGCGTCGGGATGCCGGCTCGACGAAGGTGACATCGTCTGGGCGAGCGCGACCAAGGGCGACGGCATCGACCAGCTTCGCTCTCTCGTGCGCACGCACCTGTCGTCGTAGCACCC
>CBDUYD010000241.1:0-2938 GCA_965371355.1 uncultured Ilumatobacteraceae bacterium | reverse complement strand
CTCTCGGTGGAGGGCACCGACACGATCGCCCTGCCGTACGAGGACCGGCGCCGGCTGCTCGACGATCTCGTCGAACCCGGCGCCAACTGGATCGTGCCGAAGCATCGCGTCGGCGACGGAGCAGAGCTCCTCGCCGCGACGGCTGCGCAGCGTCTCGAAGGCGTGATCGCCAAGCGGATGGGCTCGACGTACCGCCCCGGGACGCGCACGAAGGACTGGGTGAAGATCAAGAACCGCCGTCGCGTCGAAGTGATCATCGGCGGGTACACCACCGGCGACGGCAACCGCGCATCGACGTTCGGCTCGCTGCTCGTCGGCCGATGGGACGGCGATCGGCTCGCCTTCGCGGGCGGCGTCGGCACCGGCTTCGACCATGCGACCCTCGATGCCCTCGCCCACAGGATGCGCGACCTCCGGATCGACGAGAGCCCCTTCGATCCTCCACCCCCGACCGCCTACCGGCGGAGCACGACCTGGATCGAACCGATCCTCGGCGCCACGATCGAGATCGCCGAGTTCACCAACGAGGGCTTCGTGCGACACGCCAGCTTCATCGGACTCCAAGACGACCCAGCCGACGGCGACCCAGCCGGCGACGATCCGGTGAACGGCGCGTGATCGCGCCCTGACCGCGGCATGCTGGACGTCATGAGCGTCGTCAAGATAAATGCCATCGAAGTGCCCGAAGGGATGGGCCCGCAGCTCGAGGAGCGATTCGCCGGTCGCGCCCGGATGGTCGAGCAATTCGACGGGTTCGAGGACTTCCAGCTCCTCCGACCGGTCGAGGGCGAGACCAGGTACTTCGTCTACACACGATGGGCGACCGAGGCCGACTTCCAGGCATGGCTCGACAGCCAGGAGTTCGGCAAGGGCCACGCCCAGGCCGCCGCCGACGGCTCGGCCGACAAGCCGGTTTCGCAGGGCGCCAGCCTGATGGCGTTCGAAGTGGTGCAGCACGTCGTCAAGTAGCCCCCGCGAGCGTTATCGCGTTTCTGTGTGAGCGAGAACCGTCTCGTTCGATGTAGTCGCTCACGCAGAACGGGTTGCGGTTGTAGGCACGGACCAACGCGACGGCGGTAGCTTCTGGCCCGTGGCCCTGATCGTGCAGAAGTACGGTGGCACGTCCGTCGCCGACCCCGACCGCATCCGAGCGGTCGCGGACAACATCGCGATCACCAAGAGGCGCGGCAACGATGTGATCGTCGTCGTCTCGGCGATGGGTAAGGCCACCGACGATCTGATCGCCCTCGCCGACCGCGTCTCGCGGGTGCAGTCGGGCCGCGAGATGGACATGCTCCTCACAACCGGTGAGCGCCAGACCGCTGCACTCACCACGATGGCGCTCGCCGATCGTGGCATCGAAGCGGTCAGCTTCACGGGGAGCCAGGTCGGCATCATCACCGACACCACGCACCGCAAGGCGAAGATCGTCGAGGTCAAGGGCGACCGGGTGCGCGACGCGCTCGCCAAGGGCCAGGTCGCGGTGATCGCCGGCTTCCAGGGCGTGAGCACCGACAAGGAGATCACCACGATGGGTCGGGGCGCATCCGACCTGACCGCCTCGGCGCTCGCCCAGGCGATGGGCGCCGACGCCTGCGAGATCTACACCGACGTGACCGGTGTGTTCACCGCAGATCCGCGGATCGTCCCGCAGGCGCGCAAGCTCAACAAGATCCACTTCGACGAGATGTTGGAGATGGCCGGGGCCGGCTCGAAGGTGCTCGCCCTCCGCTCGGTCGAGTTCGCCCGCAACCACGACGTCCCACTCCACGTCCGCTCCGCGTTCACTTGGGAACCGGGCACGTGGGTCAGCAACGAGGAGGCCCCCATGGAGGATCCGATCATCTCCGGTGTCGTCACCGACATGTCCGAGGCGAAGGTGACGGTGCTCGGTGTGCCCGACCGTCCGGGCATCTCGGCGGCACTGTTCGAACCGCTCGCCGACGCCAACATCAACGTCGACATGATCGTGCAGAACACCTCGACCGACGACACGACCGACATCAGCTTCACGATGCCGATGGCCGATCTGGCCGTCGCCGAGGAGATCGTGCGCCGCGTCGCCGACGAGGTCGGTGCGAGCGGGGTCACCCACGACGACAACATCGCCAAGGTGTCGCTGGTCGGAGCCGGCATGAAGTCGTCGCCGGGTATCGCCGCGAAGATGTTCCGCGTGCTCGCGTCCGAAGACGTCAACATCGAGATGATCTCCACCTCGACGATCCGCGTGTCGGTGGTCACCGAGGCCGGCAACATGGAGCGGGCGGCGCGCGCACTGCACACCGCCTTCGGTCTCGATTCGGGCGCGGACTACTCGGCGCCGCTCCCCGAGCGTCGCTGACCCGCGCGGGCGATCAGCCCGGTCCGGTCAGCCGCTGGCGAACAGGGCGAGGGCGGCGTCGACCTCTTCCTGGGTGATCCCGCAGGCGAGAGCGGCCTCGACGACGACCTCGACCGCCGCGGGCTCGAGCGTGACGATCCCGAGGGCGAGCAGTTCCTCCTCGGTCAGGTCGGTGAACAGCGTGTCGATCGCGCAGTTTGCGACGTTCGGTTCGACACCGACCTCGGTGAGCAGATCCCAGAGCGTGCCCGAGACGAACGTTTCGGGACGCTCGGTCGGGAAGTCGCTCGGATCGATCAGCGGGCCTTCGGGCTCCTCGGGCGCGACCTGGCCGGCGATGGTGGTCGTCGTCGGCGGCATCGTGGTTGTCGTCGTGGTCGTGGTCGTGGTCGGCAACGGGACCGCCGCGTACGCGGCGACGGTCGACTCGCCATCGTCGGTGTCCGCGCTGGCGAACACGAAGATCACGCCGGCGAACGCAGCGACGGCGCCGATCGCCATCCCGATGGTCTGCGCTCCGGGGAACGCTGCCGCGAGCCGCACCGACTGCTCGGCGCCGGCAACGCGCTGCTGGGTCCCGAGCCAACCGCGCGAATC
>CBDUYD010000240.1:0-3130 GCA_965371355.1 uncultured Ilumatobacteraceae bacterium | reverse complement strand
TGACAACCTGGGTTGCCTCGCGCGCAACCCAGGTTGTCAACCCCGTGAAAGGGGACCCCGCCCCGGTCGACCAGGGCATGGACGAACGACGCGACCCGATAATCGGTGAGACGACGGTTCTCGCATGGAACCTGGATGGTTTGGGCGCTAGACACGGGGTGTGTGTCGCATCTTGATCAGGGGGGTTTCTGCCACAGCGCTCGCGCTCGTCGCTCTCATGATCGCAACCGTCGGAGCGGGCACGGCGTCGTTCGCCGGCGATCCACCCGAACCCGCACAACCGAGCGAGTCGACGGAGGCGGCCGTTGCTGCGGTACCGGCAGGGGCGACGGCGTACCGGCCGGTAACGCCCTGTCGCCTCCTCGACACGAGGATCGATCGATCGCAGCCGGTATCGAGTGGTGAGACCGTCAGGGTCCGGGTCGCCGGTCGGTGCGGCACTCCGGTCGGGGCATCTGTCGCCGTGCTCTCGCTCACGGTCACCGAGACCACCGGGCCCGGGTACGTCGCCGCGTTCCCCGCCGGCACGCCGCGACAGCCGGCGTCGAACCTCAACTACCGGGCGAACGGCACGGTCGCCAACTCGGCGATCGTGCTCCTCGGCGACGACGGCGCCGTCGACATCTATGTGCACCGCACCACCCAACTCGTCGTCGACGTCACCGGCGCCTTCGTCCCGGTGAGCGGTGCCGTCACCTCGGGGCGTCTCGTCCCGGTCACACCGACACGACTCCTCGACACTCGCGAAACCGGGCAGCGCAGCGACGGGACGATCGATGTCCCCCTCCCGGCCGGTGTCCCCGCCGACGCGACCGCGGTCGTGGTCAACGTCACCATCGTCGATGCGGCGCGCAAGGGCTTCATCACTGTGTATCCGGGCGGATCGACCCCACCGACCGCCAGTGTGCAGAACGCCGACCTCTTGAACCGGACGCGCGCGGTCACCGTGATCGCTCCGGTCACGCCGACCGGATTCCGGGTACACCGATCGATGGTGTCCGACCTCGTGATCGACGTCAGCGGGTGGTTCACGGGGCGGTCGGCGACGATCAGCACGGACGGCCTGTTCCTTCCAGAAGCGCCGAACCGGATCCGCGATTCGCGCGTCACCTTCGACCCGCTCCACGCCGGTGGCACGGTCGACCTCGACTTCCCGGCCGCCGCCCGGGCATCCGCCATCGTCGCCAACCTCACCGCGGTCGACGCGGTGGCCCCCGGTTTCGTCACCGCACATCCCGCCGGCCGCCCCCGACCGACGGTGTCGAACCTCAATCCGAGATGGCGCGCCCCGATCGCCAACCTCGCGCTGATGCCCACATCGACCGAGGGCATCTCGATGTACGCCCACCGGGGCACCCATTTCATCGTCGACGTCGTAGGCCGCTTCACAGGCGATCCACTCCCCGCGAGCGTCAATCCAACCCCCGCTGCGAGCGCCCCCGCCAACGAGATGCCGACCTACGGGGGGCGGGTGCTGCTGATCGCCGACTCGGCGTTCGCCGGCATCCGCTGGCTCGGCCAACTCGACATGCTCCAGGGGGCAACGTTCCGGGCCGATCTCGAGTCGTGCCGACGACTGATCGGTGTGTCGTGCCGCGGCCGCGAGGGATACGCCCCGAACGTCGCAGTCGACGCGATCCGATCAGCTCCGGGCAACTACGACACGCTCGTCGTCACCGCCGGATACAACGACTACGCCGGCACGTTCGACACGGCGGTGCACAGCGTGCTCGCCGCGGCACGGGCGAAGGGGATCGACCGGATCGTCTGGCTCACCTACCGCCAGGATGTCAGCTACGTCTCGCCGTACGGCGCCTCATGGGCGGGCACATTCATCGCCAACAACGAGTCATTGCGCGCCATCGTCGCATCGGGGCTGGCGCCCGAGATCGAGATCGCCGAGTGGCACGACACGACCGTCGGAGCGCCACGGTCGTGGTTCGCCGCCGATCGGCTGCACCTCACCGCCGACGGAGCGCGCGGGGCGGCGACCTACATCTCGCGCAAGCTCGCCTTCCTCGAACGGCGGCCGTGTCCGACCGGCCTCGGCGGCGCGGTGAGCCCGGGTGGCTGGTGCGCCGACCCCGACTAGGTGCCCCAGTTCGATCTCCCCGCGGACCCCCCGAGCCCATAACATCGACATCGACATCGACAGCGACGAGGCACACACCATGAGCGAACAGGACCTCCCCATCTCATCACCCGAGGACATCGAGAGAGTCCTCACCGGCGGCGTGCCGATGGGGCGCTGGAAGGAGGGGCAGCTCTTCGACGGCATCTCGCCCACGCCCGGCCTGCTGAGCGCCGCCAACTGGTTCCCCAAGACCGAAGCGATCGGCCACGACGAGATGCGGATCATCTTCATGGGCACCTCCCCGATGGTCCGGCCGGGACAGGCCAACACCTCGGTGTTCGTGCAGCTCGGCAACGGCGAGAACTTCATCTTCGACATCGGCGAGGGATCGATCGCCAACTACATCGCCGGCGGCTTCTCGCTCAACGAGCTCGACAAGATCTTCATCACCCACCTGCACGTCGACCACTTCAACGCTCTGCCGTACCTCTACATGTTCGGCGGCTGGTCGGGGCGGTGGCACAACCCGCTCCAGGTGTACGGCCCGTCGGGGCGCACTCCGGAGTACGGCACCGCCCACATGATCGAGGGCATGAAGCAGATGTGCAACTGGCACCGCGATGCGTTCAGCATCTTCCCCGTGGGCCAGGCCTGGGACATCGACGTACACGAGTACGACTTCCGCGATGACGGCGGCGTGATCTACGACAAGGACGGCGTCACCGTCCGTCACTGGCAGCGCAGCCACGCCAAGGACGGCGCGTCCGGCTACCGGCTCGACTGGAACGGTCTCAGCGTGGTCTGGACCGGCGACGGACGACCGAACCGCAACGACGTCGAGTGGGCCAAGGGCTGCGACGTCTACATCACCGAGACGCAGGCCTCGCTGATGAACATCGCCTCCGGTGTCGCCGGCGTCCCGCCCGTGATCGGCCGGCTCACGATCGACGCCCACCACACGCCTGCATACGCGGCCGGCTACATGGCGAGCCTGATCGAGCCGCGCCTCTTGATGACCACCCACATGGCCTTCGACCCCTACCAGAACGACGAGAC
>CBDUYD010000239.1:0-3142 GCA_965371355.1 uncultured Ilumatobacteraceae bacterium | reverse complement strand
CGCCGCGAGGCAGCGGGTGACGACTGACCCTTCCGAGGCGGTCGAGCCGGATCTCGCCTGGCTCTTCGGCCCCGACGACTCCGAGGAGACCGAACTCGACGCCGCACATGCGATGCCGGTGACGGTGCTGACGGGCTTTCTCGGCGCGGGCAAGACCACGCTGGTCAATCGCATCCTCGCCGAGCAGCACGGGCTGCGGATCGCCGTGCTCGTCAACGACTTCGGCGAGATCGACATCGACTCGGAACTGATCGTCGGCGTCGAGTCGGGCACGGTCAGCTTGGCCAACGGTTGCGTCTGCTGCGAGGTGCGCGACGACCTGATCGGTGCGATCGACTCGGTGCTGCGAGCCGACGACGAACTCGACGCGATCGTGCTCGAGGCGAGCGGCGTGGCCGAGCCGATGGGCATCGCCAGAACGTTCACCGCGCCCGGCTACCGCGACCGCATCCGCCTCGACGGGATCGTCGCCGTCGTCGACGCCGAACAGCTCCCGGCACAGGCGCAGGACCCGGCGACGCGCGACCTGGTGTTCGCCCAGATCGGCTTCTCCGACCTCGTCGTGTTGAACAAGATCGACCTCGCCGATCGCGGGCGCGTCGACGAGGTGCGCGACTTCGTGCTGAGCCGGCTGCCGGCCGTGCGGATCATCGAGAGCGTGCGCGCGGACATCCCGTTCGAAGTGCTGATCGGCGCCCGCTCGATCGGCGACACCGACGAACGCACCCCGACCGTCGGAAACGACCGCGACGAGCATCACCACGAGGGCCACGAGCACAAGGTCGGCTTCACGAGCTGGGTGTACCGCCGCGATGACGTGTTCGATCCGGCTGCGGTCGAGGCCGCGATCGCCGAGATGCCGAGGTCGGTCTACCGGATCAAGGGGTTCCTGCACGGCCGCGAAGACCCGGATCACCGGCTCCTCGTGCAGGCGGTCGGCATGCGCGCCGACATCACGCCGTTCGACGAGTGGACCGGCGACGATCGGCCGACCGCACTCGTCATCATCGCCGACGAGCTGACCGTCGATCGCGAGTTGGTCGAACGCCTGCTCGACGACTGCCGCAGCTGACCCCCACCCAATCCGACCCCGGCATCCGACGCCGGCACCCGACGCCGGAATCCGTTCTCGTGAGGATCTTGCGCCGCATGTGCGCAAGATCCTCACGAGAACGGTGGTTTGGGGGACCAGCGGAGGGCGGTGTGGGTGACCGCCTCGCCGACGAGCCAGGCCTCGATCGGGTCGGTCCCGGCAGCCTGCTCGCTCGAGGGGGCGGCGCACAGATCGACGGTCGAGCCGAGGTCGATGGGGACGACGAACTCGATCTCGGCGACCCCGCGTCGCGGGCATCGCAGCTCGGCGGTGACCTCCTCGAGCGCCGCCCACTGGGCAGCGTTGTTGACGTGGTTCAGCGGGTCGATGTCGACGCGCCTGATCGCCCACGGCCGGACGGCCACATCGTCGGCGGGCGGCGGCAGCTGCAGGCGCGACGAGACCCGCCGGTCGCCCGCTGCGGTTGCGTAGACCTGGAAGAACTCCTCGCTCAACGACGCCGGACGACCACTGTGGGGATCTATCCGCACCCACAGGCTGACCACCTCGACCGACGCACCACCCGCCCCGACTATCGACGTCCGACGCTCGGCCCAACAACGTCCCGTTCCGGAACAGAACGTCGTCAGCGCCAATTCCTCGTCCAACACCGCCGGCCGCCGCACTTCGATCATCGTGCGCCGCACAACCCAGGCGAACGTGTCGCCCAGCGGTGATTCGGCGACGTCATCGGTCGCCACATCCTGGAGATAGCGAGCGGTGGCGTCGAGCCGCAGCACACCCCTGGAGTCGACGTCGCCGAGGCGCACGACGCGCGTCCGCGTGATGGCACGCCCATCCGGACGCGGATCGAGAAGTTCGGAGGCGGGGAGTTCGGCAACCATCGGGATCGCCGCCTTGCTATCACCCGAGGAACGGCCCCGTGGCACCGGGTCCCCGGCGGCGATGCCAAGATGGCGTCGCCCGGAAGTGCCGGCGCGGAAGCGAGGAACCGAAGTGAGTGACCGTATCGACGATGACGAGTACGTCGTCTCAGCGGCGGAGCGCCGCCGCTATGACGAGGACGGGTACGTCCACCTCCGCGGCGTGCTGCGCGAGGCCGAGGTCGACGAACTGGCGGCCACCTACGACCGCTTCCTGCGCCGCGAGATCGAGGTGCCGGGTCGCGACTTCTGCGACATGGCCGGTGACTACGGGCGCGCACCGGAAGACTTCTCGATCGTCAACGTGATGGTCCCGCGGCGCTATCACCCGGCGTGGCAGGACAACATCTACGAACGGCGAGCATCGTCGATCGCACGCCAGCTGCGCGGCGCGGACATGGTGCTCGACTACGACCAACTCCTCGCCAAGCAGCCGTGGAAGGACGACGCCGTGTTCGCCTGGCATCAGGACATGGCGTACTGGCCCGAGACGCCCGACACGCGTACGGCGACCACATGGCTGGCGATCGACGACTCGACCGAGGAGAACGGGTGCATGCGCTTCGTCCCGGCGACCAATCGTGAGCGGTCGCTGCGGCCACACGTACCCCAGTTCGGAGATCGGGCGAGAGGTGAGTCACACGCGCTCGGCACCGACCTCCGCGACGACGACATCGTGATCCCCGTGCCGATCGCGCGGGGTGACATCACGGTTCACAACGAGCGCGTGATGCACGGATCCGGGGGCAACCACACCGCTGGGTACCGCCGCGCCTACATCATCGCGTTCCGCTCGTCCGACACGGTGCTGACCGAACGCGAACTCGGCTTCACCCACTCGCACAACGACGGCGTCGACGTGCTCGAAGGCGTCGGCGTCGACGGCGAGACCCGCTGAACGCGCGGGGTGTTGTCGAGAGGTCGAGGGAAACCCGCGACGTCAGGTGTCGCGGACGTGGGAGCGGAGTCGACCGATCCAGTCGTCGGCCTCGCGCCAGCGGGCATCGGCGTGTTCGCGCGCCGATGCGGCATGCTCGCCGACGGCCGGATACGAACCCAGGAACTTCACACCGCCCTGCTTGGCGTGCAGATCACGCATCACGTCGGCGAGCAACTCGTCGGAGATGTGTCCGTCGGCGTACACGATGAAGCAGTACTCCCCCAG
>CBDUYD010000238.1:0-3308 GCA_965371355.1 uncultured Ilumatobacteraceae bacterium | reverse complement strand
CGAGTTCGTCTTCGCTCTGGGGTGCCTCGACGAACAGCACGTCGGCTCCGGCGTCGGCATAGCGCTGCGCCCTGCGGATCGCCTCGTCGAGGCCGAGCGGCGCGCGTGCGTCGGTGCGGGCGATGATGACGATGCCGTCGGGACCGGACCGCGCGTCGCGCGCCGCATGGATGCGCTCGACCATCTGCTCGGCGGCGACCACTTCCTTGCCCTCGAAGTGACCGCACTTCTTGGGGAACACCTGGTCTTCGAGCTGGATCGCGGCAACCCCCGCCCGCTCGTACAGCCGGATCGTGCGGGCGACGTTGTGCACGCCCCCGTATCCCGTGTCACCGTCGGCGATCACCGGAACGTCGACCGCCTCGCACACCCGCTCGGCGATGGCCACCATCTCGGTCTGGGTCAGGATTCCGAGATCGGGTTCGCCGAGCAAGGAGTTCGAGACGCCGGCGCCGCTCAGGTACACGGCGGGGAACCGGGCCTCCTCGATGAGCTTCGCGAACAACGCGTTGAAGGCCCCCGGAGCCACGACCGGTGCCGATCGATCGAGCAGCGAGCGCAGCGTCGATGCGGGTGTCGGTGTCGTCACGATGGTCGTTCCCCGAGTGTCATGGCGAGGTACTCCTCCATTCCCCCGGCGAGGAGGATCTCCGCGATCGTGTCGGGCAGTGCCACCGCGTCGAGCCGTCGGCCGGTGTCGAGCACGGTCACCACGCCCTGCACTACGTCGATCGAGACCCGTTGGCCCTCCTCGATCACGTCGGCCTCGGCGCACTCGATCGGAGCGAGGCCGACGTTGACGCAGTTGCGGAAGAAGATCCGCGCGAACGACCGGGCGATCACGGCCGTGACGCCCGCCGCCTGGATTCCGCGGGGGGCCATCTCGCGGCTCGAGCCGGTGCCGAAGTTCCTGCCGCCGACGATGATGTCGCCGGGAGCACACTCGGCGGCGAAGTCGGGCCGCAGGTCCTCGAGCACGTGCCCGGCGATCTCGGGCAGGTCGTAGAGCAGGTACCGACCGGGCACGATCGCGTCGGTGTCGACATTGTCGCCGAACTTCCACACGTTGCCTTCGAGCAGCGCAGGGCCCCCGTCGGCGCCGACCTCATCGCGACCGTTGGTCACGGCGTGTCCATCAGTTCGCGGGCGTCGGCGACGCGGCCGATCACCGCCGACGCGGCGACGGTGTAGGGCGAGGCGAGGTAGACCGACGAATCGGGACTCCCCATCCGACCGCGGGAGTTGCGGTTGGTGGTGGAGATCGCGACCTCCCCTGCCGCCAGCACCCCGCTGCCGATCCCGGGGCATGCACCACACCCGGTGGACAGGATGTGCGCTCCGGCGTCCATCAACGTCTGCGCCGTGCCGTCGGACATCGCCTGGCGGAGAGCGGCCCGCGAGGCGGGCGCGACCTGCAACAGGACCCCCGGCGCCACCTGTCGACCCTCGAGTACTTCGGCGGCCATCGCCAGGTCCTCGTACTTCGCCCCGGTACACGACCCGATGTAGGCCCGGCCGATCGCGGCACCTTCTACCGACGACGCGGCGACCACGTCGTCGTGCTTGCCCGGCAGCGCGACGACCGGTTCGATCGTCGCCGCGTCGTATCGCCACGTCTCGGAGTAGGTGGCATCGGCGTCGCTGATCGGGGCCTGCTCGGCCCCGATCCCGAGTTGCGCGAGGTGATCGACGGTCACCTGGTCGGCTGGCACGATGCCGGATTTCGCTCCGATCTCGGCACACATGTTGGTGAGCACGCTGCGCTCTTGCATCGTCAGCGCGCCGACAGCCGACCCGACGAACTCGAGTACCTGGTAGAGACCGCCGTCCATGCCCTGATCGCCGATGATCGTGAGGATCAGGTCTTTCGCCGTGACCCCTCGTGGGAGCCGACCATCGATGATCACACGGATGGTCTGCGGAACCCGCAACCAGGTGCGGCCCGTGGTGACGACGCCCAGCATGTCGGTGGATCCCACCCCTACGGCGAGACATCCCATCGCTCCGGCGGTGCACGTGTGCGAGTCGGCGCCGACGTACATCTGGCCGGGGCGGGCGTACCCCTTCTCGATCATCAGCGTGTGCGAGATGCCTTGCGCCTCGTGGAATCGCTCGATTCCGAACTCCTCGGCGAAGGTCCGGGTGGTCTGCAGAATCTGCGCTGCAGCGTCGTCGGCAGCCGGGACGTAGTGATCTGACACAAGCACGATCTTGTCGGGATCCCACAGCCCGACCCCGAGCCGGTCGAGCGCCGGCCAGATCCGGCGGGGACCGCTCGAATCGTGCATCATCGCAACGTCGACGTCGACCCAGAGCACCTCGTCGACGCTCACCGCCTCGCGCCCGCTCGCGCGGGCGATGATCTTCTGGGCGATCGTCTGGCCCATCACGATGCGTCCGTCATGTGCCGTCCGGGGGATGATCGAACCGCCGGCGGGCGCCGTCGAGTTCTGCGCGGAGGCGCTCGTTCTCGGCTTCGAGTAGCGCCACCCGGTCGGATCCCGAGCCCGGTTCGCCGATCGGCTGGCCGGGAGCGTCGACGTGGAACCCGGCGGCGTCGTCGCCGGCTTCGAGATCGCTCTCCATCGGCGCCCGCTCGAGCACCGCATGGAGGAATGCCCTGGTGCGATCGTGCTGGGGCTCGGTGAGCACGCGCCGGGCATCGCCCTCCTCGACGACGAGGCCGTGATCGATGAACAGCACGCGGTCGGAGACGTCGGCGGCGAAGCCCATCTCGTGCGTCACGACGATCATCGTCATGCCCTGCTGGGCAAGGCGCTTCATGACGAGCAGGATCTCACCGGCGAGTTCGGGGTCGACCGAGGAGGTCACCTCGTCGAACAGCATCACGGCGGGATCCATCGCCAACGCCCGGGCGATGGCGACGCGCTGCTGCTGGCCACCCGACATCTGGAGGGGATAGTGATCGGCGCGATGCGAGAGGCCGACCGACTCGAGCAGTTGGTGCGCCGTGGCCTCGGCCTCCTTGCGCTTGACGCCCTTGACGGCCATCGGCGCCTCGGTGACGTTCTCGAGCGCGGTCATGTGGGGGAACAGGTTGAACCGCTGGAACACCATGCCCAGTTCTTCACGGACCTTGCGGATCTGCCTCTTGCTCGCGAATCGCATCTTGCCGCCGGCGTCCTCGGAACACAGCACCTGTCCATCGACTTCGATGCTGCCGCCGCTCGGACGTTCGAGCAGATTGAGGCAGCGCAGGATCGTCGTCTTGCCCGATCCGGACGGTCCGATTATCGAGACGACCTCGCCGCGCTGCACCTCGAGGTCGATGCCGTTGAGGATCTGCA
>CBDUYD010000237.1:0-3339 GCA_965371355.1 uncultured Ilumatobacteraceae bacterium | reverse complement strand
CGATGACGAGGCCGGTCGTCGTGGCGAGTCCGAACGCCATCTGCAGCCGGCCCGTCGCACCGAGCACCGGGATCAGCGCTGGGCCGGAGGCCCCGGCGAGCACCGTGCGGATCGGAGCGATCGCAAGCGGTGCGGCGAGCAGGCCGATCAGGGCAGCCGGCCGCCACACGAGCGCGCCGACGACCAGTAGCACGAACGCCCCGATCACGAGCACGGCGTAGAACCAGCGCGTTCGTGCGGCGCCGAGCCTGACGGCGAGCGTCTTCTTGCCGACCGCTTCGTCGGTTGGGATATCGCGGAGGTTGTTGATCACCAGCAGGGCGCAGGCGAGCGAGCCGACCGCGCAGCCGAGCACGATCGACAGCCCGGTGATGCGCACGATCGCCGCGTACGTCGTCCCGACGGTCGCCACGAGGCCGAAGAACACGAAGACGAACAACTCGCCCAGGCCCAGGTATCCGTATGGGTTCGGCCCACCGGTGTAGAACCAGGCCGCGGCGATCGCGGCGACGCCCACCAGCAGCAACCACATCGACGTATCGAGTGCGATCGCCAGGCCCGCCACGGCGGCCACGCCGAACCAGGCGAACGCTGCCAGCTTCACAGAGCGCGGGCTCGCGAGTTCGCTCGCCACCAGACGCGGCGGCCCGACCCGGACGTCGTCGGTTCCCCGCACACCATCGCTGTAGTCGTTGGCGTAGTTGACGCCGATCTGCAACGCCAGGCTGACGATGAGAGCGCAACCCACACGCCACCAGACCTGATCGCCCTCGCCGGCTGCTGCCCCGGCCCCGACAGCCACCGGGACGACCGCAGCCGGGAGCGTCCGGGGGCGGGCTCCGATGATCCAACGGTTCATTGTTGCGCCATGATGGAGCGATGACCGAGCTGTGGCAAATGGGAGCACTGGAACTGGCCGAGGCCATTCGCGAGAAGGAGGCCTCGAGCCGTGACGTGCTCGAGGCGCATCTCGGCCGGGTCGAGCAGGTCAACGGCGACCTCAACGCGATCGTCCGCATCCTCGCCGACGAGGCGCGCACCGCCGCGGATGCGGCCGACGCCGCCGTCGCCGCCGGAGACGATCTCGGCCCGCTGCACGGCGTGCCGTGCACGGTGAAGGAGAACATCGACCTCGCCGGCACGCCGACGACCCAGGCGGTCTCGGCCCTGAAGGACGCCATCGCGCCGGTCGACGCACCGACGGTCGCGCGGATGCGAGCGGCCGGGGCGATCCCGTTCGCCCGGACGAACCTCCCCGACTTCGGACTCCGCGTCCACACCGACTCAGAGTTGCACGGACTCACCCACAACCCGTGGAACCCGAACGTCACCGCCGGCGGGTCGAGCGGCGGCGAGGCCTCCGCCCTGGCCTCCGGGATGAGCCCGATCGGGATCGGCAACGACATCGGCGGATCGCTCCGCAACCCGGCGAGCTGCTGCGGCATCGCGTCGATCAAGCCGAGCACCGGTGTCGTGCCACAGGCCACGGTGATCCCCCCGGTCGATCAGGCGCTGGCACCACAGCTGATGGCGGTCGAGGGCCCGATGGCGCGCAAGATCGCCGACGTCCGCGCCGGGCTCGAGATCCTCGCCGGCCCTGACGTACGCGATCCGGTCTCGTTGCCCGTCGTGCTCACCGACGCCGAACCCGGCGAGCGGATGCGCATCGCCGTGCTGCTCGACCCGCCGGGCGGCGCGACCGACCCGGGGATCTCCGCGGCAATCCGAACGGTCGCCGACCGTCTCGCCGACGCCGGCCACGATGTCGTCGAGGCGGTACCGCCCGGGTACGAGGACGTGATCGCGCAGTGGTCGGCGCTGCTGATCGCCGAGGTGCGCGAACAGAAGGAGCTGCTCGATCTCGTGATGGGCCCGGGGGGCCGCGCGATCATCTCGTCGTTCGACGCTGATCTCCCGGCGACGACGGTCGCCGAGCAGTTCGTGCTCCACGCCGAGCGCTACCGGCTGATGCGCGAATGGTCCGAGTTCTACGTCGAGTATCCCGTGATGCTCAGTCCGACGTGGGCGCTGCGGGCGTTCGCACACGATGCCGACATCGACGGCTCGATCGACATGATCGAGACGATCCGGCCGGTCCTGGCCGCCAACTTCCTCGGCACCCCCTCCGCGGTCACGCCCGCGGGGATGGTCGACGGGCTGCCGGTCGGCGTGCAGGTGATGGGCGACCGCTTCACCGACCTGCGCTGCCTCACGATCGCGGAGGAGATCGAGTCGCTCGTCGGCACGTTCACCCCGATCGACCCGATCACGAGCTGACGGCCATCCCGCGTGACATCGCGCCTCGTCGCCATCGACCTGCCCGGTGGCCCAGCGTTCGTCGACGAACTGAAGCGCATCTGGGACGAGGGCGACGCAGCGTTCCCGGTCGACCAGCGGCTTCCCGCTGTCGCGCGCCGCGAGCTGCTCGCGGCGATGCACGTCGGTGACGAGGTCGAGCCGGGCGATGCGCTGGTCGTCGCGACGAGCGGCTCGACCGGATCGCCGAAGGGTGTCGTCCTCACCCACGAGGCCGTCACCGCGTCCGCGGTGGCGACCTCCGCGCGGCTCGGCGTGACCACGGACGATCACTGGCTGGCGTGCCTCCCGCTGTCGCATGTCGGGGGGCTCTCGGTGGTGACGCGGGCGCTGCACGCGGGAACCCGCCTGACCGTTCTCCCCGGGTTCGACGCCCGGGCGGTGATCGAAGTCGGGGCCACCCTCGTCTCGCTCGTGCCGACCGCTCTCGCTCGAATCGACCCGTCGCGGTTCCGCACGATCGTCCTCGGAGGAAGCCGGCCACCCGAGGTTCGACCGGCGAACACGGTCACCACCTACGGGATGACCGAGACCGGGAGCGGCGTCGTGTACGACGGCCGCCCGCTCGACGGCGTCGGGATCCGGATCTCCGATGACGGTGAGATCCTCCTCCGCTGCCCGATGCTGCTGCGCGCCTACCGCGACGGCAGCAGCCCCCTCGACGAGGAGGGCTGGCTGCCGACCGGCGACCTCGGCCACTGGCTCGACGACGGACGGCTGCACGTCGACGGGCGAGCGGGCGATCTGATCATCACCGGCGGTGAGAACGTCTGGCCCGAGGCGGTCGAGAGGGCGCTCCTCGATCATCCGTCCGTCGCCGAGGTGATGGTCCGCGGCCGACCCGACGACGAGTGGGGCCAGATCGTCGAGGCGGTCATCGTGCCCGCCGGGACTCCACCGACCCTCGACTCGCTGCGCGACCACGTCAAGGAACGGCACCCGGCCCACATGGCACCGAGACACCTCGAGATCGTGGCGCAGCTCCCGCGAACCGCGCTCGGCAAACCGCGGCGAACGATCGGA
>CBDUYD010000236.1:0-3380 GCA_965371355.1 uncultured Ilumatobacteraceae bacterium | reverse complement strand
ACCGCCGCCTCGGATTCCTCCGACGAGCGCAAGCCGACCCCGAACCGGGTGACGGTGCCGTCCACCGAGACGAGCGTCGCGAGGTCGGTCTGGGAGAGCACCGCGTACATCGCCGGATAGTGGGCCCGCTCGGCGACCGAGAGCGCCGGTGACGAGAGCGCCGCGCTGTGGTCCTGGCCGTGGTCGTCGTGTGGCCGGGCATCGAGGTCGAGGAGGAACGTCGCACCGATCCTCGATGGGCTGAGCCAGTGCGAGGCCAGATCGAGCAGGCCGATCAACACCTCGCGTGGGGCCTCGGGCACCGCGCGTCCGACGAGTGGCAGGTACTCGCGGGCGGACGGCCGCATCCGCCACTGCCGCCCGTTCCACTCGACGACGCCGGTCGGCGTGAAGAGTCGCGGGACACCCATCATCGTGCGCTGGACGATGGTCGCGCCGGTCGCCAGTTCGAGCTCGACGAGATCGGCCTCGAACTGCACCGAGCGTCGGAAGCAGGCCAGTTGCACCGGCCGGTCAGGTCGGAACACGACGTAGGACGACCTGCCGTCGGCGAACCTCCGGCACTGCTCGATCGGCAGGTCGAGATCGATCAACTCGACGAGGTCGGCGACATGCTGCAGGGGATCGGGATGGAGGGGATCGGGGTGGAGGGGATCGGCCGCCGGCAGCACGAACGACCCGTACTGGTGGGTCCTGCCCTCGTGAACAGGTGGACGACGGGCGTGCTCGAGTTCGGTGAGCAGCAGGTCGACGTGGTCCGGGGACCCCGGAAGGGTGATCCCGTCGTCGGCCAATTCCTCGCGGAGCCGCTCGAGGGCCCGTGTGAGAACCGGGTGAGAGTCTCCGGATCGCTCTCGGTCGCGCACGCCGCCGACGCTACCGTGAGCAGGGCCGCTCGGATCCGATGTCGGCCCCCCGACCCAGGAGCCAGCATGGACGACGACACCTCCACCGAGCGTGAGAAGAATCGCACGCGCACCTGGATAATCCGGATCGCGATCGGTGTCGTCGCGCTGATCGCGGTGTTCTACGGGGCGATCTTCTTCTACGTCAACGTGATCAACGACTCGCCCGACGCCCTCGACGAGGGCGACCTGAGCGCGGCGGTCGCCGACACGACCGGCAACACGACCGGCGACACGACCGGCGACACGACCGGCAACACGAGCGAATCGACGGTCGGGGCGGTCGGGACGACGGCGACGGGGGGTGCCGGCGCCGATGATGGCGACGGTGCTTCGGCCCCGCCCGACGGCATCTGGAAACCGACCGACGCCTCCGAGTTCGGCTACCGGGTCGATGAGGTGCTCGCCGGGGTCAACAACACGGCGGTCGGGCGCAGTAACGAGATCGAGGGAACACTGGAGATCGCCGGCTCGACCGCGGAGGTCGACATCACGGTGCAGATCGAGAACATCACCAGCGACGACGGCCGCCGCGACTCCCAATACCGCGGCCGCATCATGGAGGCCGACGAGTTCCCCGAGGCGACCTTCGTCTCGACCGAACCGATCGACTTCGGTGTACCACCCACCGACGGCGGGCAGGTCACCGCCATCGTCACGGGAGATCTGACGCTGAAGGGAGTCACCCGGACGGTGACGTTCGAGATCACCGCCGAATCCAACGGCGACAGGATCGGCGTGCTCGGGAACATCCCGGTCGTCTTCGAGGACTACGGCATCGACGACCCGTCGTTCGGGGCGGCCAAGACCGAGGACCACGGGCTCCTCGAGTTCGTACTCGTGTTCGCACCCGCCTGACGAGAACCGCCTTGCTCAGACGACCGGTTGGCTGCGCTCCCACGCATCGGCGAGCACCGAGTACCGCCCGCCGAGCACGACCAGTTCGTCGTGGGTTCCCAGTTCGACGAGTTCGCCGCCGTCGACCACCGCGATCCGGTCGGCACGCCGAACCGTCGACAGGCGATGCGCCACGACGATCGTCGTTCGATCGCGCATCAACTCTTCGAGCGCACCCTCGACGATCGACTCGGTGCCGGGGTCGAGGTTGCTGGTCGCCTCGTCGAGCACGAGCACGGCCGGATCGACGAGCGCGGCACGCGCGAGCGACACGAGTTGCCGCTCGCCCGCCGACAGGCGCGAACCGCGCTCGCGCACCTCGGTGTGGATGCCCTCGGGGAACTGCTCGAAACGGTCGAGTGCGCCCACCGCGGCGAGCGCCGCTGTGACGTCGTCGTCGGTCGCCTCCGCGCGGGCGATGCGCACGTTGTCGGCGATCGTGCCACCGAACAGGAACCCCTCCTGTGGGGCGACGACGACCCGGTCGCGCAGCGAGCGCACGGTGCCGTCACGCAGGTCGATCCCCCCGAAGCTGATCGACCCCGTGGTGGGGTCGTAGAGCCGCGCGATCAGCTTGGCGAGGGTCGACTTGCCGGCGCCGGTGGGGCCGACGAGCGCCAGCCGTTCACCGTCGCCGATCGTGATCGAGACGTTCCGCAGCACCGCTACCTCGGTGCCCGGGTAGACGAAACCGACGTCGTCGACGACGATCTCACCCGATGGCGGCAACTCGTCGGGACCGTCGGCGATCTCGGGCGCCGTGTCGAGGATCCCGAACAGCTTGCTCAGTGATGCCGCCGACGACTGCACCGTGTTGTAGAGCTGCGAGAGCTGCTGCACAGGTTCGAACAGTTGCGTGAGCAGCAGCACGACGGCGATCACGGTGCCGATCGTGATGTCGCCGCGGTTGACGAGCCACCCGCCGACGCCGACGGCCAGCGCGATCGCCACCACACCGCTGGCCTCGACGAGGCCGAAGTACCAGGTGGACACGCGGACGCTGTGAACGTGCGAGCGGTAGAGCGACCGGTTCGACTCGACGAAGCGCCGGGTCTGCTCGGGCTCTCTGGCGTACGCCTGGATCACGCGGACACCGGCGATGCCCTCCTGCAGGCTCGACAGGTTCTGTCCGACGCGTTCGCGGACGTCGAGATAGGCGGCGTTCGAGTCGCGCTGGAACTTTCGGGAGGCGACGATGAGGATCGGCATCACGAGCATCGCGACGAGCGTCAACTGCCACGACAGGAAGATCAGGATCACGAACGAGAACGTGATCAGCAGGCCGGCGGTGACGAACTGCAGGAGGCCCCACTGCACCAGTTCGGACATCGACTCGATGTCGGCGGTCATGCGTGCGATCAGCACACCCGACTTGTGGCGGTCGAAGAAGCCGAGCGATTGCTTCTGGATGTGCCCGAACACCTTGATCCGCAGCAGCCGGAGGAACCCTTCGCCGGCACGATTGACGAAGATGAACTGCTGGCGCGACGCGACATAGGACATCGCGACGACGAAGAAGTATCCGATCACCGCGTTGCGCAGGACGCCGCGGTCGTCGGCGTCGATCCCGTCGTCGAT
>CBDUYD010000235.1:0-3406 GCA_965371355.1 uncultured Ilumatobacteraceae bacterium | reverse complement strand
GGCGAGCGCGGCGGCGATCCCCCAGGGGTCGGCGCTCGCCCCCGAGGTGTCTCCGGCGACGACCAGGAGTGCAGCACCGAGCGCGGTGATCGTCGTGCCGATGAGCCAGACGCGAGAGGGCGGTCTGCGCCAGACCGCGGCTTCGATCGCGCCGGCGAAGAACGGTCCGCTGGCGATCGTCACGACCGTGCCCATCGCCACCCCCAGCCGCTCGACCGCCACGAAGAACAGCGGCGTGTAGATCGCAACGCCAGCGCCGCCGAGCAGGATCGCCGGCCAGCGCCGACGCCCCGGAGTACGGACCGCGACGATTCCACGGCGCCGCTCGACGAGCACGGTGAGCCACAGCACGCATGTCCCGATGGCGATGCGCGCCGCTCCGACCGATAGTGACGACGCCTCGTCCGGACCGAGCTCGCGGGCGGTACCGGCCGTACCGAACAGCACCGCCGCCGCGAGCACCGCCAAGATCGCACCCCGCGCGTGCCCGACGGCAGGGCGCGGCAGCGTCGGCATCGACCCCAGCCTGCGCCGCTACGGCACCCACTTCTCGGTTTGTGTCGGCGAATATCGATGGCGTAGCGAATTTCGCCGACACAAACCACGCTGTCGGACGGGCTGCACCAGACAGGATCCCGGCGGGGCTGGCATCATTGCGGGCGATGATCGGATCGGTGCCCTCCTTTGACGACGCCGCGGAGTTGATCCGCGCCCGCCGGACCTCGATGCTCGTCGATCGGGAACGACCGGTCGGCCCCGAACTGGTCGAGGAACTCTGCGGGCTCGCAACGTGGGCACCGAACCACAAGAGGACGCGGCCGTGGAGGTTCGCCCACTTCTCGGGCGAGGGGCGCCGAAGACTGGGCGAGACGATGGTCGCCGACATGATCGACGCCGACTTCGGCGACGAGGTCAAGCGTGAAAAGACGAGGACCAAGTACCTCCGCACTCCGGCCACCCTCGTCGTCGGCTGCGCTCCGCACGAGAACGAGCTGCTCAACATCGAGAACCGTGACGCGGTCGCCGCCGGCATCGAGAACAT
Organism: uncultured Ilumatobacteraceae bacterium; assembly: GCA_965371355.1. GTDB lineage: Bacteria > Actinomycetota > Acidimicrobiia > Acidimicrobiales > Ilumatobacteraceae > JASJHI01. The sequence goes on along the minus strand of CBDUYD010000235.1, from coordinate 2,364 downwards.
GCTGCTCGCGGCGACGGCCCGCGGGCTCGCCACGTTCTGGTCGAGTCCGGCGCTCACCAGCCCGCCCAGGGTGCTCGAGCTGTGCGGATTCGATCCGAGCGACCGCATCGTCGGCGTGATCTACTTCGGCTGGTCTACCAGCGAACCGTCCAGGCCCGAACGCCACGACGTACACCTACGTCGCATCACCGACTGAAGCGGAAACGCGGAGGCAGTGACAACCGCCGCCGCGGCAGGCGACGGTTTCGCCGGTGTGTACGCCGGCCGCGATGATGCACGGGTGAACCGCGCGAAGCAGACGATCGTGACGCTCGATCTCGAGGGGGTGCTGATCCCCGAGGTGTGGATCGCGGTGGCCGAACGGACCGGCATCGACGGTCTGACGCGGACGACCCGCGACGAACCCGACTACGACGTGCTGATGCGCTACCGGCTCGACCTACTCGCCGAACACGGCCTCACGATGTCGCTGATCGAGGACGTCATCGGCGGCCTCCGACCGCTCGACGGCGCACGCGAGTTCCTCGACGAGCTGCGCAGGATCACCCAGGTGATCATCCTCAGCGACACGTTCGAGCAGTTCGCCCGACCGTTCATGTGCCAACTCGGATGGCCGACCGTCTTCTGCCACCGGCTCGTCGTCGAAGACGACAGGATCACCGATTATCGGCTCCGGCAGCCCGACCAGAAGCGCAGCTCCGTCGAGGCGTTCCACCAGCTCGAGTACCGCGTGATCGCGGCGGGCGACTCGTACAACGACACGACGATGCTCGGCGCCGCCGACGCCGGCTTCCTCTTCCGTGCTCCACCGAACGTGATCGCCGAGTTCCCACAGCACCCCGCGTTCGAGGACTACGACGACCTGTCGGCGGCGATCCGCGCGGAGTTGTAGCGGTACCCTCGGACCGGTGCTGATCACCGTCTCACCAATCGAGATCGGCACGATCCGGCTGCCCGACTGGCACCCGCGCGCGGCCGACGGCACGTGCCCGATCCGGGTGTTCGCGATCGATCATCCCGACGGCGTGATCCTCGTCGACACCGGCCCCGCCGACGACCACGACACGATCAACGAGTGGTACGCACCCACCGTCACCCCGATCCGCGACGCGCTCAACACCGCCGGATTCGACGAGCGCGACATCGCGGCGATCGTGAACACGCACCTCCACTTCGACCACTGCGGCCAGAATCGTGCACTCCCCCACTCGCCCGTGTGGGTGCAGCGCGACGAGGTCACCGCGTCGGAAGCGCCGCACTACACCGTGCCGGAGTGGGCGGCGATCGAGCCAGAACGGGCGCGCATCGTCGACGGCGACGCAGAACTCGCGCCGGGGGTCACGCTCGTGTCGACCCCCGGCCACACGCCGGGTCACCAGGCGGTGCTCGTCGACACGGGCGAGCGACGCGAGCTGATCGTCGGCCAGGCCTGCTACCTCTGCTCCGACTTCGAGCACGGCGACGTCACCGCCGACAACCTGCACGACTCGTCATGGGCCGCGGCCGCGGCGACATCGATCGAACGGCTTGTGGCCCTCCGCCCCGCCAGAGCCCACTTCAGCCACGATCCGCGGACGTACACCGCGAGTCAGGGCGTGTAGACGCCGAACACCGCTCGGAGCGCATCGCTGATCTCGCCGAGCGTGCAATCGGCGCCCAGCGCCCGCTTCATCGACGGCAGCAGGTTGTCGGTCGTCTCCGCGGTGGACCGAACCGAGGCGAGGGCGGATTCGACACCCGCCGGGTCGCGGTTCGCCTTGTAGTGGGCGAGCCGCTCCTTCTGCAACCCCTCGAGCGCCGGGTCGATCGGGAACAGCACGGGCTCGGGTTCGTCGTCGATCGTGAACCGGTTTACGCCGACGATCACCCGCTCGTCGTCGTCGATCGACTTCGTGTACTCGTACGCGGCCTGCTCGATCTCGCCCATCTGGTACGACGCCTCGATCGCCGCGACCGCTCCGCCCATTGCGTCGATCGTCTCGATGTACTCCCACGCCAGCCGCTCGACGTCGTCGGTCAACGACTCGACCATGTACGAACCCGCCAACGGGTCGGGCGTGTCGACGATCCCGCTCTCGTAGCCGATGACCTGCTGTGTACGGAGCGCGATGCGGGCCGCCTCCTCGGTGGGCAGGCTCAGCGCCTCGTCGTAACCGTTGGTGTGCAGGCTCTGGGTGCCCCCCATCACGGCCGCCATCGCCTGCACCGCCGTGCGCACGATGTTGTTCATCGGCTGCTGGGCGGTCAGCGTCGAACCTCCGGTCTGGGTGTGGAAGCGCAGCATCGTCGACTTCGGATCCTTCGCACCGAAGCGCTCGGTCATGATCCGGTACCACATCCTCCGGCTCGCACGGAACTTGGCGA
>CBDUYD010000234.1:0-3490 GCA_965371355.1 uncultured Ilumatobacteraceae bacterium | reverse complement strand
CGAAGTCGGCGGCTCTGGCGATCCTCGGCGATGGGGAGCGCTCGTTCGGGCCGTTCCGTTTCGTGATCGTGCGCAACCCGGGCGGCCCGTTCGGTGTGGCGACCGGGGCTTCGTTGGCCTGGACGGTGCTCACGTTGGCGATCGTGATCGCCGCGCTCGTCGCCGTCGGCACCGGCAGCCTCCACATCCGACCTGCGGTGGCGGTCGGCGCGGTGATCGGCGGCGGCATCGGGAACCTCGCCGATCGGCTCGCGCGCTATCCGGGGGGCGGCCGTGGCGCCGTCATCGACTGGATCGCGCTCGATCCCTACTCGCGGGTGTTCAATCTCGCCGACGTCGCCCTGCGGGTGGGTGCGTTGGTCCTCTTGCTGGTGCTGTTCGTCGGTCGATCCGGTGAACGATCGGCGCAGCTGGAAGTCGAGCCTGAGCTACCGGGTTCCCCGACCGACGACACCGAGACCGACGAGACCGAGAAGAAGATCACTCACATGGTTCGAGCAGACCACCCTTCATCGCCACCATCGCCTCGACGATCCTTCCTCGCCCGCCTCCGTCGCGGCGCGGCGACCGTCGAGGCGGCGCCGGTCGTCGAACTCGACGATGAGTCGTTCTTCGACGCAATCGAGGGGCGCGTCACGGTCGCCGACTTCTGGGCACCCTGGTGCGAACCGTGCAAGGTGCTTCACCCGCTCTTCGACGACCTCGCCCGATCTCACTCCGCCGAGGGTGAATTGCAGTTCGCTCGGGTCGACGTCGACGCCAGCCCAGGTGTGGCCACGGCGTTGGACATCATGAGCATCCCCACGCTCATCGTCTTCGACCGGTTCGGCCGCGAGATCGAGCGTGAGATCGGCGTACCCGGCAAGCGCCGTCTCGAACATCTCGCCCGTGACGCCCGATCCGCGGCGGCACTCCATGAAACATCCGAAGAAAGAGGTACGAAATGAACGAATCCGAAGATGATGTGACAACCGTCGACGTGGTTGTACTCGGACTGGGTCCCGGCGGCGAAGACGTCGCCGGCAACCTCGCCGAGGCCGGGCTGTCAGTCGTCGGAATCGAGGCTGGTCTCGTCGGTGGTGAGTGCCCGTACTGGGGCTGCATCCCGTCGAAGATGATGGTCCGCGCGGCGCATCTGCTCGCCGAGGCCCGGCGAATCGAAGGCGTCGCCGGGTCGTCGTCGGTGACACCGGATTGGGGCCCCGTCGCTGCGCGGATCCGCGCCGAGGCGACCGACAACTGGGACGACACCGTCGCCGTCGACCGATTCGTCGGCAAGGGCGGCACCTTCGTGCGCGGCTACGGCCGACTGGTCGGCCACGACACGGTCGAGGTCGATGATCGTCGTTTCCGCGCCACCCGCGCGGTGGTCGTCGCAACCGGCACCACCGCATCGGTACCGCCGATCCCCGGCCTCGCCGATACGCCCTACTGGACCAACCGCGAGGCGATCGCGGTCACCGAGCTACCCGGCTCACTGATCGTTCTCGGCGGCGGCGCGATCGGCGCCGAACTGACCCAGGTGTTCTCCAGGTTCGGTGTCGACGTCACCATCGTCGAGGCGCTCGACCGGCTGCTTCCGCTCGAAGAACCAGACGCCGGCCAGATCTTGGCCGACGTGCTCCGCGGCGAGGGAGTCGATGTCATCACGGGTACCGGCGCGTCTGCGGTGTCGTACGACGGAAAGTTCCAGGTCGCACTCGCCGACGGCCGCGAGCTTGCCGCCGATGAGCTCCTCGTCGCCACGGGTCGCCGAGTCGACCTCGCGGCGATCGGCGCCGACAAGCTCGGGGTGGATCCCACGGCGAGGGCTCTTCCCGTCGACGAGCATCTCCGCGTCACCGATGGGGTCTGGGCGGTCGGCGACGTGACCGGTCACGGCGCGTTCACCCATGTCGCGGCCTACCAATCACGCATCGCTGCGGCCGACATCCTCGGCGAGCCGCACACTCCGGCCGACTACGCCGCGGTCCCGCGGGTCACCTTCACCGACCCCGAGGTCGGGTCGGTCGGGCTCACCATCGCGGCGGCACGCGACGCGGGCATCGACGTGATGACCGGCCGGGCCGAGGTGCCCTCGACCGCACGCGGATGGCTCCACAAGACCGGTAACGAAGGCTTCATCCAGCTGGTGGCCGATCGCGGTCGGGGTGTCCTCGTCGGAGCCACGGCCATGGGGCCCAACGGCGGAGAGGTGCTCGGCATGCTCACGCTCGCGGTGCACGCGAGAACACCGATCGAGGAGCTGCGCTCGATGATCTACGCCTACCCCACATTCCACCGCGGCATCGAGGACGCCCTCGGCAACCTCTCGTAGCCGTGGCGCTCAGCCGTCGGGCCCGACAGCCGCCTCGCGCAGGCGAAACGGTGCGATGTACCCGACGCTCGAGACCATGAACGGCACGAGATAGTTGACGCCGACCCTGACCCAGGTCATCGCGGTCGCGTCTCCGCCGACGATCACCGCGCCCTGATTGACCACGCTGAGGACCGTCCCGACCACGAGCGCAACACGGGTACAGGTTCGCACCGTCACGCCGCTGAGGATCACCCGGCAGCCGTCGACCGGGCTCGACCACGGTGGAACGTTTCGTCGCTGGACGGTCGGCTCGGTCATTGTGACGAAGGCTCCTCGCCGCGGGCGAGACGTTCACCGAACTCCCGCAACCGCTCGACCGAGTCATCAGGGACAGCTGGGCGTTGGGCGGCGAGCGTCGACTTGATGCGCTCGTAGGTCTCGGCCTCCATACCGCACCGCCGACACTCGTCGAGGTGCTCCTCGATGCGCTGCGCGGTCTCGGCGTCGATGTCGCCGTCGAGGTACTGCTGCAGCACGGTCCCCACCTGATGGCAACTCATCGATCGCGGCGTGCGACCGAACAGCCTCATGATCCAATCCTTCACAGCAACTCCTTCACGACGAACTCCGGTGTACGAAACCCGCCTCATCGAGCCGGTCACGGATCTTGGATCGTGCACGGTGCAGCCGGCTCATCACAGTGCCGACCGGCACGTCCATCACCTCGGCAGCCTCGGCGTAGGTCAGGCCATTGATGTCGACGAGTTCGACGACGCGCCGGAACGGATCGTCGAGCGAATCGAGCGCCCGGACGATCTCGACGTCCATCTCCTCATCGACGAGCGCGTCGGTGCGCTCGTCGGACGCCGCCGATGTCATGCGATCGACCGCCGCATCCGGATCGCGCATGAGCTCCGGACGCCGGCGCCGATTGCGGTTGATGTGGGTGTTGCGCAGGATCGTCAACAGCCACGCCCGCGGGTACTGACCGTCGAAGCCGTCGATCCCGCGATACGCCCGGATCATGGTGTCCTGCACCAGGTCCTCCGCCTCGGCGTAGTTGCGGGTCAGCGAATTTGCTACGCGCAACAGCACCTCCGTCTCGGGTAACACATACCGCTCGAAGGCGGTGGCGCTGCTAGATGGCTCACCCATCGGTCGGAAACACTACGCGACACCCCGAACATTCCC
>CBDUYD010000233.1:0-3560 GCA_965371355.1 uncultured Ilumatobacteraceae bacterium | reverse complement strand
GTCAATGTGCAGGTGGGTCGATGTGCGAGGCGGGTCGATGTGCGGGGCGGCCATCGGCCGGCGAACGATGCCGGTTGCCCGCGACCGGGTCGGCGCCTGGTAAGGATGGTGTGGTGAATCGATCACTTCCGACGGCGACCGTCCGTCGACGCGGGGTGTCCGGGTGAAGTTGTTCCGCCGCGTACTTTCCGCACTCGTGCTCGCCGGAGGGATCGCCGCGCTGCTGCGCGTGCGCGGCACGGGCGGCACGCCGCCGCAGCACGGAGGATGGCGACCGCTCGAACTCCCGGACTCCTGATGGCATCGACCATCGCGCTCGTCGGTGCAGGCGTCGTCGGCGAGCGGGTCGCCAAGCGGATCGAGGTCGTCGCCCCGGACGCACGGTTCGTGGCGGTCGATACCCGCGGTTGGAGCCGCATCGCGGGATGTGATGTGGCGATCCTCGCCCACCCGGGACCGCACGCGCCGCTCGCTGCCGAACTGCTCGCGGACGGGACGAGCGTGGTGTCGATCGGCGAGACGCTCGACGACGTTCGGGCGATGCTCGATCTCGACGACGTGGCGAGTTCGGCCGGCCGCACGGCGGTTGCCGGTGCCGGGATGTCGCCAGGTCTCACCGGCATGTTGGCACGGCTGCTGGTCGATCGGCTCGAGAGCTGCGACGAGATCCACCTCGCGGCGCACGGCACCGCCGGCCCTGCGTGTGCCCGACAGCACCATCTCGCCCTCGGTGGTACGGCTATCGGCTTTCGCGACGGGGCATGGCTGACGCGACGGTCGGGCACCGGGCGCGAGCTGTGCTGGTTCCCCGAGCCGGTCGGTGCCTACGACTGCTACAACGCCCGGATGTCCGATCCCCTGTTGATCCACGAGGCGTTTCCGCAGGTCGAACGCATCAGCGCGCGGATGTCGGCCACGCGACGCGACCGCCTCACCGCTCGCCTCCCGATGTTGAGTCCTCCACATCGGGAAGGTGGTGTCGGCGCGGTGCGGGTCGAGGTCCGTGGGACAGATTCGGAGGGAGGCCGGGAGACGCTCATCGTCGGCATCGCCGAACTCGTCGGCACGGCGGCCGCGGCGACGGCGGCGGCACTCGCCGGAGCGGTCGTGCGCGGCGAAGTGCCCGACGGCGTGGTCACGAGCGGCGATTCCCGGCTCGACACGATCGGACTGCTGCACGTCGTCGAGCGACTCGGAGTGCGGGTGCAGGAGTTCACCGGTATCCCGCACGGCTGACCCCGCTCACGCAGGGCGCGGCCCGTCGAGGGGATCAGGCCTGGGCGTCGCCGGCGACCGTGTCCGCGAGCCGTTCGACGCGTTGACCCAGCCGTTCGACGACATCGGAGAGGCTCTCGATCTGCTCGCTCAACTCCTCGCCGGTGACCATGTCGGACAGGACGAGGCGCACGCTGGCGATCTCGCGGGCGAGGAACTCGGTGTCGGACTGTGTGCGCTCGGCGACGGTCCGGTCGATCTCGGAACCGACCCGATCGCGACGTTCCTGGCGGTTCTGGGCGAGGAGGATCAGCGGCGCCGCGTACGACGCCTGGATCGAGAGCAACAGCGTCAACAGAACGAGGCCGCGGTTCCACGGGTCGAACTGTAAGTTGTCGGGAGCCAACGCGTTGTGGAGCAGCCAGACCGTGATGACGAACGTCTGGAACACCAGGAAGCGTGCGGTTCCGAGGAAGCTGGCGATCGACTCGGCGAACGCACCGAACGCGTCGGAGTCGTACTGCACGCCGAGCCGCCTGGCGGTCCGCGGCGTGGTGAGGTCTTCCTGGCGCTTCATGACGTGACCGTCCGCTCGGAAAGTGCGGCGCGACGACGCTGCCGCCAGTCGTCGCCGAGCATGCGGTCGATGACATCGTCGACGGTGACGACGCCGAGCAGGCGTCCCGCTTCGTCGCACACCGCGAGGGCCAGCAGGTCGTAGCTGGCGAGCTGCTCTGCAACCTCGCGGTCGGACGTCTCGGGCGAGACGAACGGCACGGTGACGATGAGGTGGCGCAGCTCGATCTGGGGGGCCTCGCGCAGCAGCCGCTGCATGTGTACGACCCCGAGGTACTGACCCGTCGGTGACTTGTACGGAGCGTTGCACACGAATACCTGGGTGGCGACGCTGACCACCCAGTCGGGATTGCGCACCTGGGCGAGCGCCTCCGCGACCGTTGACGTGGGGCCGAGGATGATCGCCTCGGGGTTCATCAGACCGCCGGCGGTCGAGCCCTCGTACGACAGCAGGCGCCGCACCATCTCGGCATCGTCTTCATCCATCACATCGAGCATCTGCTGCTGCTGGGCGGTCGGCATCTCTCCGAGCAGGTCGGCGAGATCGTCGAACTCCATCTCCTCGAACACGCCGACGAGCCGCTCGAGGTCGAGGCTCTCGACGATCCGGATCTGCTCGGACTCGGGTAGCTCCTCGAGCACGTCCGCGAGGCGTTCGTCGTCCATCGCCTCGGCCAACTGCCGTCGCTGGTCGGCGGGGAGGGCGCGCACGATCGCCGCGACGTCGTTCGGGTGCCAGTCGCGCAGCCGCGCCGCTTCGGCCTGCATCTCGGTCGGGGTGTCGAACAGGCCGGGAACCTCGTCGTAGTCGACGAGGCGGTAGCTCGCTCGGCGCCGGAATCCGGTCCTTCGCGCGAGACGCACCTTCTCGATGTCCCACCATTTGAATCGGCCGTCGCTCCGGGTGCGCAGTGCGATGTCGCTCACCACCTCGTCGCCGATCGGCCGATCGATCAACTCTTCTCCGATCAGCGCCTCTCCAGCACGCCGCTTGAACGGGTTGAGGTCGACGTCCCAGCTCCGCAGACGCACGCCCTCACCGTCGAGGTCGGCGATGCGGTTGGCGTTGACGAAGATCTTCCGCCGCTGGCTCTTGGCGACGAATCCGACGATGCGCGGCGGGATCGCGGGGCGCGCGCCGCGCACGGGTCTTCCCGGAATCGCGACGAGGTCGTCGATCTGCCCGATCACCGCGCCGCCGACGTCGAGCAGCGGGAGCCTCATCACCCGGAACGCGTAGATGAGGTCACCGGACATTGGTGCAGGTTACCCCTGGCCGTCTCCGGCGAACCGGATGGAATCCGGGCGGCGGGCACCGGCGCCACGGCGGTTCGATCTCAGCCCGGAAGTGCCTCTACCTGCACCAACGTGTCGCTGTAGGCCACGCCGCCGCCCCACTCGGTGAGCGTGTCGTTGGTCAGGCTGTTGGCCGTGCGGCCGTCGACGTGATGGTCGCGCCACCACCCGAACGGGATCGCCGCGACACCCTCGCGCATGCGTTCGCTGATCCGAACCGGCAGCGCCAGGGATGCCCGGTCGTTCCACACCCGGGCGAGATCTCCCTCTTCGAGCCCGCGGGCCGCGGCGTCGGCCGGATCGAGTTCGACGAAGGGACCGCCCTCGGGCGGCCCGTGCTTGGGGAGGTGCGCGTAGCCGCTGTTGAGGAATCTCGTGTGGTGCTTCGGCGTCAGGAGTTGGAGGGGATAGCGCGATGCCAGGTCGGCGTCGCCGAAGGGGCTCTCGCGCGGGGGGACGAACGTCGGGACGCG
>CBDUYD010000232.1:0-3591 GCA_965371355.1 uncultured Ilumatobacteraceae bacterium | reverse complement strand
CGGGCCGGAGGCAAGCGCGAGGTGATCGGCTCGCCGTACCGGATGTCGGTGAGCGACACGAGTGACCCTGGTGTCGCCGCCCATCGGGGCGAGCACAACCGCGAGGTGCTCGCCGAGTGGCTCGGCTGCGAAGGCTCCGAGATCGAGGCGCTGGTAGCGGGCGAGGTGCTCCAGACCGACGAGTGGGCCCTCGCCGCCGAGGCGGCTCGCGATGCTGCGCGAGATGCGCGAGCCGCGCCATGACCGACGATCCCCTCCGACGACTGACCGACGAGTCCGAGCTGCGCGACCTGATCCACCGGTACGCGTTCGGGCTCGACGATCGGGACTGGACGTTGTGGCGTTCGGTGTTCGCCGACGAGGTCGTCATCGACATGAGCGACTACCGGCCCGAACCACCTCCACGCCTCGCCACCGCGGAGCGGGTCGTTCGATCGGCCGAGGTACTGTTCGCCGGCTTCGAGGCGACCCAACACTTCATCGGAACCCAGCGCTACGAGGTCTCGGGCGACGAGGCGGTAATCACGGCGCACATGCGCGCCGAGCACTGGCTGACCACCGGCGATGGCGGTGACCGATACACGATGTACGGCACCTACATCGACGACTGCGTCCGCACGGCCGACGGCTGGAAGATGGCGAGGGTCAAGCTGCACCTCCTGCGCGAGGAGGGCAACCGTCAGGTGATGCGTTCGGCCCTGCGACGCGGGCGGGCGCACTTCGAGGAGCAACCGTCCTCGACCGAGGGGTGAGAGCGGTCCGCCGCCGCGCACGCGAGTCGGTTCAACTCGAACGATCGTCGGGAGTGCGGTCGATGCGCGCCCGTCGCCGGAGCGTGACGACCCGATGGGCGACTCGCCACCCGTCAGGTGTATGGACGACGTCGTCGTGGTACGAGGCAGTGCCCATCGTCGCGCCCTTGCCGAGGGCGAGGATGCGGAAGTACAGCTCCACGCCATCGGCGGTTTCATCGACATAGATGTTGGTCATCGTGTGCGTCCTGGGATGGTCGGCGTCCTCGTCCATGAAGCGCTTGATCTCGTCGAGGCCGACGAGGCGCGGGGCTCCGAGGTCGGTCAGATCGAAGACGGCGTCGACGGTGAAGATCTCGTCGAGACGGTCCCAGTCCCGATCGTCGATGGCATCGCCGTAGCGCCCCGGAAGCTCGTGCAGTTCCAGCCGATCAGCGGGGTCCATGTGCCCATTTCAGCAGGTCGCGTGTTTCAGCGGCTCGCCGCAGTCGGCGAGCCGCTCACGCGACGGCGTAGCCCGCCTCTTCGATCGCCGCCGCAACCGCAGCGCTGTCACCACCGACGACGCTCACAGACCTTGCGTCGATGTCGACATCGACCGTGTCGACACCCGGCACCGATCCGACCGCTGTCTCGATCGCCGCCTTGCAATGACCGCAAGAGATGCTCGGCACATCGAGGACTAGAGCTGCACTCATGGTGCTCCCTTCGTTGGTGGCGCGCGGGGGCGCCGGTTGAGAGGTCGGGTCCTCGCCGGTGGATGCCGGTGGCGACTCGACCCGTCCGTAGCGACGCAGTCGGAGGCTGTTCGTGACGACGCTGATCGATGAGAACGCCATCGCCGCGCCGGCGATCATCGGATTGAGCAACCCGGCGACGGCGAGCGGGATCGCCGCGGTGTTGTAGCCGAACGCCCAGATCAGGTTCTGGCGGATCGTGCGGTATGTACGTCGCGACAGCCCGATCGCGGTGGCGACTCCCGAGAGTTCGCCGCTCATCAGGGTGATGTCACTCGACTCGATCGCCACGTCGGTACCGGTGCCGATGGCGATGCCGAGATCGGCCTGGACCAGTGCCGGTGCATCGTTGACCCCGTCGCCGACCATCGCCACGATCTCGCCGTCGGCTTGGAGCCTGGCGACCTCGGACTGCTTGTCCTCGGGCAGCACCTCGGCGATCACCCGGTCGATCCCGACGATGTCGGCGACCGCGTTCGCCGTGCGGGTGTTGTCGCCCGTGATCATCGTGACCGTCAGCCCGAGCGCGTGGAGTTGCTCGACCGCTTCGGCCGCGCCTGGCTTGACGGTGTCGGCCACCGCGAGCACGCCGCGCACGCCGCCCTCCCAGCCGCCGAACACGACCGTGCGGCCGAGTGCTTCGAGTTCGGATGCCGCGGCCTCGAGCTCATCCGACAGGCTCAGACCGGCGGTGGAGACCAACTCGCGTCGACCGACCCAGACCGTCGTTCCGTCGACGTCGGCCCGGATGCCGTGCCCGACGATCGACTCGAGGTCGCTCACAGTGACCGGTGCGCCGTCCAGCTCGTGAGCGGCGACCGCGATCGCCTGCCCGATCGGGTGCTCGCTGTCGGACTCGACGGCGCCCGCGAATCGGAGCAACTCGTTGTCGTCGACCGTCGCCGTACCGGCCGGATCGACGACGATGTCGGTCAGCATCATCTGTCCGCGCGTCAGCGTGCCGGTCTTGTCGAACACGACCGTGGTGATCTTCCTCGTCGACTCCAACACCTCGACCGACTTGATCAGAATGCCGAGCTGCGCCCCACGTCCAGTGCCGACCATGATCGCCATCGGCGTCGCCAGGCCGAGTGCACACGGGCAGGCGATGATCAGTACCGCGACAGCAGCGGACACCGCGTCCTGGGTGTCGCCGGAGAAGATCATCCATCCGATGAAGGTCGCGGTGGCGATCGCCATCACGACGGGGACGAAGACCTCCGAGATCCGGTCCGCCAGCCGCTGCGCCGCCGATTTTCCGGTCTGGGCGTTCTCGACCAGCGACACGATCTGGGCGAGCGCCGTGTCGGCGCCGACGGCGGTGGTGCGAATAATGAGGACACCGGAGGTGTTGATCGTCGCTCCCGTGACCCGCGAGCCGACCGCCTTCTCGACCGGCATCGACTCGCCGGTGAGCATCGACTCGTCGACGGCGCTCGCTCCCTCGAGCACCTCACCGTCGACGGGGATCTTCTCGGAAGGACGGATCTTCACCACGTCGCCGACGACAACGTCATCGACCGGGATCATCACCTCGACACCGTCGCGGATCACGCGGGCCTCGCGCGCGCCGAGTTCGAGCAGCGCACGTAGCGCCTTGCCCGCCCGCCCCTTCGCCCGCGCCTCGAGGTAGCGGCCGAACACGATGAAGAAGATGATCACCGACGAGGCCTCGAAGTACAGCTCCATCCCGCCGGTGAGCAGTTGCCACACGCTGAACGTGTACGCCGAGAGCGTGCCGACGCTGATCAGCGTGTCCATGTTGACGGTGAGATGCCGGGCCCGGCGCGCCGCACCCTCGAGAATCGGCCACCCGATCACGAACTGGGAGAACGTCGCGAGGGCGAATTGGGTCCACCGCAGCCACTCGGTCTCCATCGCGACCGAGTGGTAGAACATCGTCGAGACCATGAAGAGGGCGATCGGCGCGGCCAGCGCCGAACGAATGCCCCAGCGCCGACGCTCGGCCTCTTCGGCATTCTCGGCCCGCTCGACCTGGTCGATCCGGCTGGCCTGATCGCGCGCTCCGTCGGATGCGCCTCCGGCGACCGGTTCGAGCACGTAGCCGGCGTTCTCGACAGCGGAGACGAGATCGCCGCTCG
>CBDUYD010000231.1:0-3615 GCA_965371355.1 uncultured Ilumatobacteraceae bacterium | reverse complement strand
GCCGACATGGTGTGCATCAGCCTTCACGGGCCGGGCGGACATACCGCCCGCCCCGAACTGACGGCGGACCTGATCACGATCGGCGCTCGCATCGTCACCGAACTTCCCGCCCTCGTCGCCTCCCGGCTGCCCGACCCGGCGCAGGTGAGAGTGGTGTTCGGCGCGATCCAGGGCGGCGATGCCGCCAACGTGATCCCATCCAGGCTCGACCTGCGCGCCGCCGTGCGCTCGCCGGTCGCCGAGGTGTGGGAACGGCTCCCCCAACTCGTCACCGACGCCGTCGACACCATCATGGCGAGCGCCGGCATCGAGGGCACCGGCGCGATCCACGAGGTCGACTACACCCACGGGGTCCCTCCGGTGCTCAACGACGCCGACGTCACCGACATGGTCCGCCGCGCGGCGCGTAGCGAGTTCGGCGATGCGGCCCTCTACGAGGCCGTGCAGAGCTGGGGCGGCGACGACTTCGCCTGGCTCAGCCGCGAGGTGCCCTCCAGCTACGTCCGGCTGGGCGTCCACGATCCCGCGACGACCGTGAATCTCGACCTCCACGCGGGCCACTTCGACGTCGACGAGCGGGCGATCGGCGTGGGTGTCCGACTGATGGTGGCGACCGTCCGAGAGCACTTCGCAGCGTGAGCAGCACCTGGGTCTTCGGTTACGGCTCGCTCGTCTCGCCGGTCTCCGTCGCCCGCACGATCGACCGGGTGATCGACCACCCGCACGAGCGCATCGTCACACATCTCCACGGCTACGGCCGCCGCTGGAACTACGGCTCGCAGCTACTCCGCGGTCACTGGACCGTCCAAGGGGTCTCCGTCCGCGACGGGGTGGTGGTCTCGCTCGGATTGGCGGTGTCCACCGACGAGTGGTGCAACGGCGTGTCGATCCTGGTCGACGACGACGAACTCGCCGCCCTCGATGCCCGCGAGAGCGACTATGAGGTCACCGACATCACCGACCGCGTGGCGGTCGACGCCGACGCGTTCGCCGACCGTGTCGTCACGTTCGTGCCACGACGCGGCTCGGTCGAGCGCTACGAGCGAGCCCGCGACGAGGGCCGCGCGGCGGTGCGCGCCGAGTACGTGAGGCTCGTCCACGCCGCGTTCGACGCGCTCGGCGACGACCACCGCAGACTCTTCGATCAGACACCGGATCCCGACGTTCCGGTGACCGACATCGAGTTGATCTGGCCGACGCCGTAGCGGGGCGCGGGCCCGCGCGGCGGGCCGGAACGGATCAGTTCTGCGCCGCGCCGGGAGGTCGCAGAGCCGTCGGGGGCAGGGCGCGGATCTGCTCCCACAGGTCGTCGATCTGCTGATCGAGCGCCGCAGGATCCCGACTGTTGTCGATCACGTGGGTGGCGGTCTCGAGCCGCTTCTCACGATCGACCTGGCTGGCGACCCGGGCGCGCGCATCGTCGGCATCCATGCCCCGCTGATCGACGAGGCGCTCGACCGCCAGATCGACCGGGAGGTCGACGACGATCGTCGCCCGGAGATCGCCGCGGGGATTCTCTCCGAGCAGTGGGAAGTCGAGAACGACGACCCGATCGGTGTCGCGCTGGGCCTCGATCTGACGCGTGATCTCGTCCTGCATCGCCGGATGGACGATGGCGTTGAGATCCTTCAGCGCATCCTTGTCGCCGAACACGATCCTGGCGACCGCCGGCCGATCGAGAGATCCGTCCTCACGGACGATCTGCGCCCCGAATCGCTCGACCATCCGATCGAGGACAGGGCTCCCCGGCGACTGGAGATCGCGGGCCACGACGTCACCGTCGACGATCACCGCCCCGCGGGCGGCGAGCATCGAAGAGACGGTCGACTTGCCGGCACCGATTCCACCGGTGAGCCCGACGAGGATCATCAATCCGTGATCGTTGCGACAGACCCGGCGAGCCGGGCCGGAGTCACTCGCTCGGCGCCTGTTCGGCGAGGTCGGCCGGGGTCTCGATGACCGGCACCGACTCGGGGGCGTCGGGAACGTCGATCGGGGGGATGTCGAGCGTCGGTTCTCCACCCTCGGCCTCGCCCTCGCCCTCGCCACCGGAGTAGAACTCGGACCATGCGGCCTCGGCCTCGGCGTTGGCCTCACCCTGGACGTAGTTGCCGGCCTCGTCGACCTCGAAGTGATCGCGGTACTCGGCGGCGAGCTCGCCACCTTCGGCGGCCTGCTTGATCGAGAGGCTGATCCGGCGACGGGCGAGGTCGAGATCGATGATCTTGACCCACAGTTCCTCGCCCGGCGTGACGACCTGCTCGGGCGAATCGACGTGATGTGCCGACATCTCCGAGATGTGCACGAGCCCCTCGATGCCTTCGCCCACCTGGACGAACGCACCGAACTGCACGAGCTTGGTGACCCGGCCGTAGACGAGCTGACCGACCTGGTGACCCTCGGCGAACTCTTGCCAGGGATCGGGCTGGGTGGCCTTCAACGAAAGGCTGATGCGCTCGCGGCTGAAGTCGACATCGAGCACCTGCACCTTGACAGGATCGCCGACCGTCACGACCGAACCGGGGTGGTCGACGTGCTTCCACGAGAGTTCGCTGACGTGGATGAGGCCGTCCATGCCGCCGAGATCGACGAATGCGCCGAAGCTGACGACCGAGGACACGGTGCCCTCGCGGACCTCGCCGACCTTGAGGTCGTTGAGGAACTGGTCGCGCGTCTCCTTCTGGTTCTCCTCGAGGTAGGCGCGGCGGGAGAGCACGACGTTGTTGCGGTTCTTGTCGAGCTCGATGATCTTGGCGTGCACGGTCTCGCCGATGTACGGCGCGAGGTCTCGCACGCGGCGCAGTTCGACGAGCGACGCGGGCAGGAAGCCGCGCAGTCCGATGTCGACGATGAGGCCGCCCTTGACGACCTCGATGACCGGGCCGGAGACCACTTCCTCGGCCTCCTTCTTCGCCTCGATGTCGCCCCACGCGCGCTCGTACTGGGCGCGCTTCTTGGAGAGCAGGAGGCGGCCTTCCTTGTCCTCCATGGTGAGCACGAGCGCCTCGACGGCCTCACCGAGTGACACGACCTCGGACGGGTTCACGTCGTTGCGGATGCTCAGCTCACGGGAGGGGATGACCCCTTCGCTCTTGTATCCGATGTCGAGCAGTACTTCGTCGCGGTCGATCTTGACGACGGTTCCGTTGACCATCTGGCCATCTTCGACTTCGACCATGGTGCCGGCGATGGCGTCGGCGAAGGACATTCCGAGATCGTCGGCGACGACCTCACGAGGTGTGTAGTTCCCCTCGTCGTCGAACGTTCCCATCGCTGGGGCGGTCGACTCGGGGGCGGTAGGGGTTTCGGGCAAGGGACGGACTGCTTTCGGATACGGGACGTGAATGTTTCGAATGTGCGTGGACAGCGTCCAACGCAACCCGCAATGGTATCACTGACCTGCGAAAACGGCGCGGGGTCGGCGCCGCGGGAATCGGGTGCGTCAGGCGTCGACCGGCAGGCGGTCGATGGCGGTCCCCATCAGGTCGACGAAGTTGTCGGCGTAGAAGCGCTGACGGACCTCGTCGGATGCGTCGCCGAGGCTCGCCTCGAAACGCTCGTAGGGCCTGCGACCGCCCTCGACGTGGGGGAAATCGGTGTTGAACAGGAGAACGT
>CBDUYD010000230.1:0-3694 GCA_965371355.1 uncultured Ilumatobacteraceae bacterium | reverse complement strand
ATCGGGGCGAGCGGCAAGCTCGTGTCGGCATCGGCGATGGCCCAGGCGATGGCGCTCGGGGCCGACTGGTGCAACTCGGCGCGCGGGTTCATGTTCGCCGTCGGGTGCATCCAGTCGCAGCGCTGCCACACCAACAGGTGCCCGGTCGGCGTGACCACCCAGGACAAGCGCCTGCAGCGCGCGCTGGTCGTTCCCGACAAGGCGCAACGCGTGTACCAGTTCCACCGCAACACGATCCGGGCCCTCGCCGAACTCGTGGCGGCGATGGGGCTCGACCACCCGTGCGAATTGACGCCGAACCACGTCGTCAAACGGGTGAGCCCGATGCGGGCGCTGACCTACGGCGAGATCTACCACTTCCTCGGCGGGGGTGAGTTCGTCGAGGGCACAGCGCCGGCCCGATTCCAACAGATGTGGGACGTGGCCGACCCGACGACGTTCCGATCGGCTGGGATGGTCACCACCTACCGCACACCCCATCCGGAGGTCGTCGAACACGAGGAGCCGCGATGAGCGACACCGTCGCCGAGGTGCTGGTCGACCAGATGATCGAGGCCGGAATTCGTCGCGTCTACGGCATCGTCGGCGACTCCGCCAATCCGATCGTCGACGCGCTCCGGCGCCGTCAGGACGAGATCGCGTTCGTCCACGTACGCAACGAAGAGGCCGGGGCGTTCGCCGCCGGGGCGGACTCCCAGATCTCGGGCCACCCGAGCGCGGTGCTCGGCTCGTCGGGGCCTGGGAGCCTGCACCTGCTCAACGGTCTCTACGACTGTCAGCGCAACGGGGCGTCGGTGTTCGCGATCGCGACACACATCCCGAGCTCCGAGATCGGAACCGACTACTTCCAGGAGACCGACGTCGAACAGATCTTCGCCGGGTGCTGCAAGTTCGTCGCGATGCTCACCTCGGCTGCACAGATGCCGCGCCTGTCCGAGCTCGCCATCCAGTCGGCGATCCTCGAACGCGGTGTCGGGATGGTCATCGTTCCGGGCGATATCACGGCCGCCAAGATCGACGATGGGATGGTGCGGCACAGCATCGTCACCGAGCGACCCTGCATCCGTCCGCCCGATGACCAACTCGACAAGGCGGCAGAACTCATCGCCGGCGCCGAGCGCGTCGCCATCTACGGCGGCGAGGGCACTCGCAACGCGCGCGCCGAGGTGCTCGAACTGGCGTCGCTGCTCGATGCCCCGGTCGCCTACGCGTATCGCGCCAAGGACATCCTCGAGGCCGACAACCCGTCGGCTGTCGGGATGACGGGTCTGCTCGGCTGGGGCGGCGCCGCGGCGGCGCTCGAGCACTGCGACCTGCTGCTGATGCTCGGCACCGATTTCCCGTATCAAGCGTTCCTGCCGTCGTCACCGACGATCATCCAGGTCGACGACAACACAGCACATCTCGGTCGTCGGGCGAACATCGACCTCGGCCTCGCGGGCGACGTCGGCGAGACGCTGCGTGCACTCATCGGCCGCCTCACCGCTCGCTCCGACCCAGCGTTTCTCGACCGGGTGCTCGAACAGCACACCAAGGCGGTCGACAAGCTCCAGACCTACGTGACCCACCAGGGGAGCGGCGACGGGCTGCGCCCCGAGATGGTCGCGACCGCGCTCAGCGATCTCGCCGACGACGACGCGGTGTTCACGATCGACACCGGCATGTGCAACGTGTGGGGAGCGCGCTACATCCACATGCGTCCGGGCCGGCGACTGCTGGCCTCGTTCAGCCACGGCTCGATGGCCAACGCGATGCCCCAGTCGCTCGGCGCCAAGCTGGCCGATCCCGATCGCCAGGTGATCGCGTTGTGCGGCGACGGCGGATTCTCGATGTTGATGGGCGAACTCCTCACAGCCGCGGGCCTCGACATTCCGGTCAAGCTGATGGTCTTCGACAACTCGACGCTCGGCATGGTGCGCGCCGAGATGATGGTCGTCGGCTACCAGCCGTGGGGCACCGACATGGTCAATCCCGACTTCGGCGCGCTCGCCAGGGCCGCGGGTGTGCACGGTGAGCGCGTCGAGCACGCCGACGACGTGCGCCCGGCGATCGCCCGCGCGTTCGAACATCCCGGACCCGCGTTGATCGACTTCGTCACCGACCCGCGTGCCCTCTCGATGCCGCCCGAGACGACACTCGAGCAGGTCAAGGGGTTCGCGCTGACCACGAGCAAGCTGATGTTCAGCGGGGAGACCGCCGAGGTCTGGGAGCAGGTCAAGTCGAACATCCGCAACGTCGGCCAGGTGCTGTGACCGCGGGAGTCGATTCGGACACCAGCCCGGACATGCCCTCGAAGTCGTCGCATACGCCCGACCGGGCGAAGCTTGTTCTCGCGACGCTGATCCTCGTCGCCGCCGTCGCCAACCTCAACCTGGCGGTCGCCAACGTTGCGCTTCCCGACATCGGCACCCACTTCGACGCCTCCCAGACCGCTCTCGATGTCGTCGCGGTCGGCTACTCGCTCGGACTCGCCGCCTCGGTGCTGTGGCTCGGCGCGGTCGGCGACCGGCACGGACGCAAGTTGATGATCGTGCTCGGAATGGGCCTCGCGATCCCGGCGTCGATCGTCGCCGCCTGGGCTCCGTCGATCGGGATCCTCGCCGGCGCCCGACTGATCGGCGGTGTTTCCGCGGGTATGGCGTTCCCGACCACGCTCGCACTGATCACCGCGCTGTGGGCCGGCCCCGCGCGGACGAGGTCGATCGCGCTCTGGTCTGCACTCGGCGGAGGGTTCGCGGCGCTCGGGCCCCTCGCCGCGGGAGCGCTTCTCGAGGTCGCCTGGTGGGGCTCGGTGTTCCTGCTCACCCTGCCGCTCGCGGTGCTGGCGATCGTGCTCGCCCTGCGCGTGTTGCCGGCGCATGTCAACGAGTCGGTCGACCCGGTCGACAACCTCGGCGGCATCTTGTCGGTCGTCGCGGTCTCGGCGCTCGTGCTGGCGATCAGCATCGCGCCGGCGCCCGGCAAGCTTGCTCTTGCCCTTGGTGTGGGTGCGGTGGCCCTCGCCGCCGGGGTGGCCTTCGTCCTGCGCCAGCGCGCGGCCCGGTTCCCGCTGTACGACCTCGACATCGCGGGTCGTCGCCTCTTCTGGGTGGCAGCGGTGGGTGGGATCATCGTGTTCGGCTCGCTGATGGGCGCCATGTTCGTCGGACAGCAGTACCTCCAGAACGTCCTCGGCTACAGCTCGATCGAGGCAGGCGCCGCGATCCTTCCCGCCGTCGTGATGATGATCGTCGCCGCGCCGCGGTCGGCGAAACTCGTCCAGTCGATCGGATCCCGGTCGACGCTGCTGCTCGGCTACGGGTTCACGTTGATGGGATTCCTGACGATGCTGCTGCTGTGGGGAGAGGGAACCGGCTACACGTCGGTCGCCATCGCGTATGCCCTGATCGGCCTCGGCGTCGGATTCGCGGGAACCCCCGCGTCGAACTCGCTCACCGGGTCGGTGCCCGTCACCCGCGCCGGTATGGCGTCGGGAACCGCGGATCTGCAGCGCGACCTCGGCGGTGCAATCATGCAGTCCGCGCTCGGAGCGCTGCTCACCGCCGGCTACGCGAAGGCGTTCGGCGAGCTGATCGCGTCGGCGCCGTCGTCCGAGCAGGCGCTCGTCACCGACGACGTGCAGCAGGAACTGCAGAAGTCGTTCTCGAGCGCGGCGAACACGGCCGAGCGCTATCCGCAGTACTCGACGGAGATC
>CBDUYD010000229.1:0-3769 GCA_965371355.1 uncultured Ilumatobacteraceae bacterium | reverse complement strand
TCAACAGCATGTTCACCAAGGCGCTGTCGGATCGAACGACAATGATCTGGATCACCGGTGGTGCACTGGCGCTGATGTCGATCGCGATGGGGGCGATGTTCGCGGGGATGGAGGCGACACTCGTCGCGATCAGCGCAGATCTCCCCGAGGCGATGACGGCGATGATCGGCGGCTCCGACATGGCGAGTCCGACGGGATGGATGAACGCGGAGGTGCTGTCGATCACCGCGCCGGTCGCGGTGATCGCGATCGGCGTCGTGATCTCGGTGAACGGCATCGCCGGCGAGGACGCCGACCGGACGCTGGCACTGCTCGTCGCGGCTCCGGTCCGCCGGGCGCGGATCGTGCTCGATCAGACCGCCGTAATGCTGATCGCGATGGCTGCGATCTGCGCGATCACCGGCATCGGATTCGCGATCGGGTCGCGCGTCGGGGGACTCGACCTGTCGGCGAACGGGATCGTCGGGGCGATGGCCCACCTGACGATGCTGGGCATCTTCTTCGGCTCGCTGGCCGGCGCGATCGGAGCGAACTGCACAAAGCGCACCGCGCTCGGGGCTACCGCGATCATCGCCCTGGTCACCTGGCTCGCCAACTGGCTGTTCAGCCTGTCGGCAAGCACCGACTGGATCACCGCGTTCTCGCCGTGGAACTACTACCTGAGCAGCGATCCGCTCGCCAACGGAGTCGACCTGCGGCATCTGGCGACGCTCGCCCTCGGATCGCTGACCGCGATCGCCGCGACCGTGCCCCTGTTCGAACGTCGCGAGATCGCCGCCTGAATCCCATCCGCCTGAATCCCATCCGCGGGCGCCTCCGATCCGTCCGCGGGAGGCCCGTGCGAACGCCGTGAGCTCTTCGGCGACGTGGCCCGCCGACTCGTCAGTCGCGGCAGAACGCGGCGAGATCTCGAGCGGTGTCGCGGCTGATCTCGGGGCAGGCGATCGGAAAGACCTCGGTGCCGTGCATCGTGCCCATCACCTGCCGGCATCGGGAGGCGACGCCGTTGGCAAGCAGCAGCCTGTAGAACCCGATGCCCTCGTCGCGCAGGGGATCGCACTCGTTGACACTGATCACGGTCGGCGGCAGGCCGCGCACATCGTCGGCGGTGGCAAAGCCGGGCCAGGCGAGCGGGTTGCCGGACTCCAGCTCTTCGATGCCGTAGGCCATCGCACCCTGGTTGTTGTGCAGGTCGAGGAGGATTCCGTTGTTCTCGATCGACGACGGATTCTCGGGGAGCGGCCAGCGGCCGGCGATGTACGGACACAGGGCGTAGAGGCCCTTGACCAGGTCGATGTCGCCGTCGGCCTTCAGCTTCAGCCCGGTCGCCAGCGTGAGGTTCCCGCCGCCGCTCTCGCCGGCGACGATGATGCGATCGGGGTCGATGCCGAGCTGCTCGGCATGCGCGTGCACCCATTTCAAGCCCGACACGCAGTCGTTGAGACCGGCAGGGAACGGGGCGACCTCGGGTACCGACGACGGCTGCATCGCGTTGCGGAAATCGACCATCGCGACGGCGACACCCTGGGCGGCGATGATCTTGCCCCACGCCCGATAGTTGCCGTGGTAACACGACAAGGTCATCATGCCGCCGCCATGGATGTAGTACACGCACGCCAGGGTCTCGTCGCCGTCGGGGCGGATGAACTGGACGTTGATCTCATTGCCGTCCGGCTGCGAAAGCACCTTCTCGGTGGTGATCGACAGACCATCCGATGGAGCGACGTCCTCGTTGTCGCACATGTCCATGAACCCGGACAACGCCTCGTACGCGGCCTTCGCCTCGTCGGTCGCCGCCTCGGCGAGCATCGCCTCCCGGCTCTCGACGTCGGACATCTCGATGTCGGGGAACGCGGCGAGCAAATGCTTCAGCCGCGGGTCGAGACGGGGGTCGTCGGCGATGTCAACGCTCATGTTGCTCCTTTGGCTCCGCGGATGTTCTGGTGGACGTGTCGGTTGATGCGCGGTGTCGAGCGTGACACGGATCGTGTGCGCGAACCGTTATCGGACCGCTCGGTAGTGTCCGCCCGATGGGTACCTCGACGCCGAACGTCCTGCTGATCATGACCGACGAGGAGCGGTACACGCCGCCGTACGAGCGCGACGCGCTGGCCGACTTTCGTCGCACCCGTATGCCCGCCCGTGCCTCGCTCGCAGCCCGCGGTCTCGAGTTGCACCACCACTACGCGGGGTCGACCGCATGTGCGCCGAGCAGGGCGACGCTGTTCACCGGCCAGTACCCGTCGCTGCACGGCGTCTGCAACACCGACGGGCTGGCCAAGATGGCGAACGACCCGGCGATGAGCTGGCTCGACCCCGACGAGGTGCCGACGCTCGGAGACTGGTTCCGCGCCGCCGGCTACCAGACCCACTACCGGGGAAAGTGGCACGTCTCTCACGCCGACCTCCTCGTGCCGGGCACCCACGACGCCTTCATGACCAACACGCGTGAGGGCGACCCGATCGCCGAGGGCGTCGACGCCTACCGCGCCACCGACCGCCTCGAGCCGTTCGGGTTCTCGGGATGGATCGGCCCCGAGCCGCACGGGGCCCCTGCTGCCAACACCGGCATGGCCCGCGATCACTTGATCGCCGATCAGGTCATCGACCTCCTCGGTTCGTTCGCGGCCCGCTCCGATGAACCGCCGTGGCTCGCGGTCGCCTCGTTCGTCAACCCGCACGACATCGGGTTCAGCGGCCTCGGATGGAAGATGCTCGGCTTCGAGCCGGTCCCCGACTGGGTCCCCGCCGTGCCCGAGGCGCCCTCGCAGTCCGACTCGCTCGACGATCGACCCGACTGCCAGGCGCAGTGGCGCTCGGTGTTCCCAAAGATGCTGTACGACCAGCCCGCCGATCTCGAGTACCGGCGCCTCTACCACTATCTGATGGCGGTCGTCGACGAGTCGATCGGGCGCGTGCTCACGTCGCTCGAAGACAACGGACTGGCCGACGACACGATCGTCGTGTTCACGTCCGATCACGGCGACCTCCTCGGCGCCCACGGAGGTCTCCAGCAGAAGTGGTACAACGCCTACGACGAGGCGATCCACGTGCCGATGATCGTCGCCGGGCCCGGCATCGACGCCGATGGCGATGGCGATGGCGATGGCGATGGCGATGGTCCTGCCTCGCCGACCGGTCACGTCGATCTCGTGCCGACACTGCTCGGATTGATCGGCCACGATCCAGTCGAGTTGATCGATGCGGTCGGGGCGCACCACACCGAGGCACACCCCCTCCCCGGGCGCGATCTGTCCGGTGTACTGCGAGGCACCGGCGTCATCGAACCCGATCCGATCTACTTCATGACCGAAGATCAGATGAGTTCCGGCCTGCGCACAGAGGGCGCCCTCACGCAGACCCCGTTCGAGCCGGTCGGTGCCCCGTCGAGCGTCGAATCGGTGATCGCGCCGCTCGACGGTTCGCTGTGGAAGCTCAACCACTACTACGACGCCGGTGGCACGACCGATGCCGAGGATTGGGAGCTGCACGATCTGTCGGCCGACCCCGGCGAGCGCGATGACCGCTCGGGCGATACTTCTTCGGGGACGGTCATCGATCGGATCCGCAGCCTGCTCGACTCACAACGCCTGGAGAAGCGGCTCGGCCCGACCGAGCGACGCACGCCAGGCTGAGAACTCCCGGCCGCCAAGGTCGCTGGTTGTCTCCGCGCCGTCGCGGTGGTGGTCCACCCATCTCTGTGACACCCCCTGTCTATGGTGGTCGATACCGGCTCCCCCTTCGTTTGAACTTGTCGAGTGAAGGGTTG
>CBDUYD010000228.1:0-3777 GCA_965371355.1 uncultured Ilumatobacteraceae bacterium | reverse complement strand
CGGCAGCGCCGCTCGATTGCGCCGACCAGATCGCTGAAGAAGGCGTTCGTCGTATCGGGCACGATCAACCCGATGGTGCGACTGCGATTCGTCGCGAGTGCTCGCGCGGCCCGGTTCGGTCGGTAGCCGAGTTCGTCGATCGCCGCGAGTACACGTGCTTGTGTGTCGGGAGCGACCCCGCGCGGGCCGTCGTTCACGACGTAGCTCACGACGGCGGTCGACAGCCCGGCGAGTGCGGCGACGTCTGTGATGGTCGGTGGCCGGGTTCGCCCGGCGCGGTTGCTCATCGGTGGCGAGATGCGTCGAACGCAGGCGACGTCGGGTGGATTCCCGGCATCGGGACGAAGCGGTCGAGCCGACGCACGCGGTCGGTCCAGCGACGTAGCGCGGGATAGTCGAGGCGGGAAATGCCACCCTCCTCGGACAGCATGACGTCTGGAAATATCGCGAGATCGGCAACGGTCGGGTGGGGCGCACTACAAACCCACGAGCTCTCGTTCGGACCGGCCTGTTCGCGAAACCACAGGTGCTCGTCGAGTACGCGAAACAGTCTGTGGGCGTCGGCACGCAGCTGATCGATGTCGAACTCGTAGCCGAGGTTGTCGTGGAGGCGGGCCGCTGATGCGGTATTCGTGGTCGCCTCGGCGAACAGCATCCACTGGGCGATCTCGCCCAACAGTTCAGCATTGGTGGTCGGGTACCAGCGGCCGGTCGGGTCGTACTCAGCCGCCAGATAGACGAGAATCGCATGCGAATCGCGCAGGGTGTAGTCGCCGTCGATCAGTACGGGAATGTGGCCGAGCGGATTGACCTTCCGGAACGCCGTGGTCTTGTGTTCGAACCCCGGAAAGAAGTCGACCGGGATCGGCTCGTACTCCACGTCGAGCAGGCTCATCATCAGTCGTGGCTTGTAGCAATTGACCGAGAGGTCGTAGTTGTAGAGCTTGATCATGGGCGCACCTAGATGTCGAGGACGAGCCGTTCGGATGCCGCCCGTGAGACACATGTCGCGATGCGGTCACCGGCCGCCCGCTCGGACGAGTCGAGGTAGACGTCTTGATGAAGCGGTTCGCCGCTGATCACCCCGACGACACACGTTCCGCAGGCGCCCTGCTCGCACGACGAGGCCATCGCGACTCCGTTTGCCCGGAGCACTTCGAGAATCGACTCGCCGGCGCTCACATCGAGGGTCAGGCTCGACCGGGCGAGGCTGATCTCGAAGCTCGTCGACCGGTCGATTTCGGTGGTGTTCGCGAAGTACTCGAAATGTACGGCCGAGTCAGGCCAACCGGCGTCGGCCGCAGTGGCACGCGTAGCGTCGAGCATCGGGCCCGGGCCGCAGATGTAGACGTGGTTGTCATCTTGATAGTTGCTCAGGATCGACTCGAGCTCGGTGCCGGTCTCGGCCGGGTCGAGTCCGACGTGGAGGACGACGCCGTCCCCGAGCCGATCGAGCCGGGGACCGAACGCGGTGTGTTCGGGTGATCGGACGAAGTAGTGCAGGACGAATGGCAGATGATTGTCGGCGAGCGTCTCGGCCATCGACAACAGCGGGGTGATGCCGATGCCCCCGGCGATCAGCGTTGTCGCGACCGCATCGCGCCGCAAGCTGAAGTTGTTGCGCGGTGCTGAGATCGCCAGGGTGTCGCCTTGTCGAACGGTGTCGTGGAGGCACGCCGAGCCGCCCCGTGAATCCGGTTCGCGTTTGACCCCGATGACGTAACGCTCCTGCTCGCCGGCCGCGTTGACCAACGAGTATTGCCGCACCAGTCCGTTCGGGAGGTGGACGTCGATGTGCGAACCCGGCTGCACGGTCGGGAGCACGGTGCTTCCCGTGCTGTCGAGCGGCGCCAGTTCGAACGCCGCTATCTCGCTGGCGGTCTCCCACTTCCGTGCGACGACAACTCGCAGTTCGGAGTCCTGGCGCGCCCGGGGCGCCGGTGGGCCGTCGAGGTTTGGCTCGATGCGTTCCAACGCCACCTCCATTGGAGCCGGCTTCGGCAGATCCGCCGCGATGCTCTCGACGTCGGCTCTCAAGTCGTCGAGACGCCGGGCGTGGTGACGAAGTACGGCCAGGCGGTCGTGCTCGGGTGGGGAGTCCGCGAGAACGCCGTAGACGATCGATGCATCCGAGTCGACCGGTTGGACGAACAGGACCAAAGTATCGACGCTGGAACCGGATGTGGCGGTGACCTGGATCGAGCACGAATCGATCACCTCCGTCACGCAGCGCGGCGATTCGTCGCCGTCGACTGCTTCGATAGCGGCCGCGGGTTGGAATACATAGTCGGTCAGATGTTGGAGGACGAGTGCCGGCGGCGCGGCGAAAGGAAGTGCGCGCAGCGGGAAGGGCGACGCGCCGTCGAGGGTTCGGATCGTTGGTGCCTCACTCGGGGTCGGGTCGTCGTGCGGATCACGCGTCCACACCAGTCCGTATCGCTCGACACAGGGGAACACGGTGTTGCAGATCGTGCGTGCCGGAGCGTCGGCGGGATGGGCCGGGATATAGGTGCACCCGCCCGTTCGATTGCTGTACCGCCAGCCGTGGTACAAGCACCTGAGTTCGCTGCCTTCGTTGAGACCGACGGAGAGGCGCACTCCGCGGTGCAGGCACCGATTGTCCCAGACGTTCAGGTAGCCGTCGTCGGCGCGCCATACTGCGAACTCACGACCGAGCAGCTTGGCCTGGTGGACGTGGCGGAAAGCGGCATCGTCGACGCGCGCGATCGGGTGCCACATCGTTGACGAACGGTGGGGGGCTCGATCCGTCATGGGGCTGGGATGACCGAGTAGGTGATGCCGTGATCGTGCAGCCAGCGGCGATAGACAATCGCACTGCGATCGGCGCGAATCGGGGTCTCGATCCGAGGGTCGAGCGGAAGCCGCTTCGGGTGCTGGTTCTCGAGGATCGGCTTGTCCTGCGAGAAGATGATCTGTTGGAAGCGTTTCAGAACCGTGTCGGTGCTGTCCTCGTCGATCACGCTCAGGAAGTTGTGGGCGCGGATGGTCTCGTCGGTCATCGCCTGGACGAACAGGGCGATCACGTCGAATCGCGATGGGTCGGCCGGTGCACTCTTGTACAACATCACGCAGTACGGGTGAGGTACCCGATAGGTGTAGTGCGTGAGCTGTCCACCTTCGGCCGATGCTGATGCCATCGGCTGGTAGAAGACGCACTCGCGGGCCCAGATCTCGTCGTCTTCGATCGTGACGCTGTAGTCGGCCACCTCGGTGTGCGGTTCTACTCCGAGATAGTTGGTGTGAACGTACGGGAAGTGTCCCATGTCGAGAAAGTTCTCGATCGCACGAGGTGCCGATGTGGCCACTTTGATGCTCGCCGCGTTCAGTGAGCGCCGATCCGACTCGTGTGTCTCGGCGATCTCGAAGACGTCGCCGGTCGGTGCTCCGAGACTTGTCCAGAGATAGCCGTGACGATGGGTGACCGGCAGAGGGTGATCGGCGTGCCCGAACCGGGTCGCGTGCAGATTGCCGCTGGTGCCGACTCGATAGAGGATCTGCTCTCCGAGCAGCATCGTCGGGTACTCGACTCCGGGGTCGAGTTCGGACACGGCAGCGATCGGATGCCAGAGATTCAAGATGTAGCTATCCGTGCAACGGGTATCCGGGCGTGGTGTTGATCGAGACAACGCGGCGTCTCCTCTCGTCGGCTACTCGTTCCGACGCGATGGTTGCGGCTCGAACGGACACGACCCGTCGGATGGGCCCGAGTCTAAGCGCTTGTATTTCCGGCCGTCGAATCGTTGGGTGAGGCCGGCC
>CBDUYD010000227.1:0-3779 GCA_965371355.1 uncultured Ilumatobacteraceae bacterium | reverse complement strand
GTTGACCTCGTTCACCAGATCGATGAGCTGCCCGAGAACGTCGAGTCGCTCCTCGGGCGAGTCACCGCTGAGACCGACGCGCAGTGTGTCCACGCCACAGTCGCGGTACTGGCGCAGCCGCCGCCTGATCTCGGTGGGTGGACCGATCAAGTTGCTGCCGAGACCGATCTCGATCGGTACCCGCGCTCTCGCCGCTTCGTGGTCACCCGAGAGCCACAGCCGCTGCACCTCGGCAACGTCGTCCGCATACCCCTGCATGCCGAACGCCCGGTTGTAGA
This sequence comes from uncultured Ilumatobacteraceae bacterium, assembly GCA_965371355.1. Lineage (GTDB taxonomy): Bacteria > Actinomycetota > Acidimicrobiia > Acidimicrobiales > Ilumatobacteraceae > JASJHI01. The sequence continues at coordinate 3,501 of CBDUYD010000227.1, read as the reverse complement.
AGTTGGTCGTCGGCGAGCCCATCGCACCGAACGTGAAGGCGTAGCCCGCGGCGTGACGTCGGCCCGCTTCCTCGACGTCGTCGGTGAACTCGCAGGTGGCCGACACGGTGAGATCGATGTCGTCCAACGAACGGCCCGCGGCGACCGCTCCGGCCTCGATCCGATCGAAGAAGACGTTGGCAGAATCGCAGAAGAACGAGTTGCCGATCCATCCGTCCGCCATCTCTCCGGTGAGCGCCAGGTTGGCGGGCCCCAGCGCAGCGACGTAGATCGGGACATACGCCGGAGCGGCGGCGGCGCGCAACGCCTTCCCTTCGCCGCCCGGGCGCGGGAGCTTGTAGATCTCCCCGTCGTAGGAGACGCGCTCTCCGGCGGTGATCGCCCGCACGATCTCGATCGTCTCGCGGGTGCGACGGATGGGGCGAGCGAATTCGACACCGTGCCAGCCCTCGATCACCTGGGGACCACTGGTGCCGATTCCCAATCGGAAGCGGCCATCCGACAGTGCCTGCAGCGACAGCGCCGACATCGCCAGCATCGCGGGGGTGCGGCTGCCGATCTGCACGATGCCGGTGCCGAGGGAGATCCTGTCCGTGGTCACGGCCAGGGCGCCGAGCGGTGTGAACGCGTCGTAGCCCCAGAATTCGGGGACCCAGACCGAGTCGGCACCGAGGCGCTCGGCCTCGACGACGAACTCGATCGCCGACCTCGACACCGGCACCGCCGTGATCCCGATCTTCAAGGTCGTGGTGGTCGACAGGTCGGGGATCGACATCGCTGCAGCATGACACGCGGTATCCGGTCACGCCGCGACGCGTCACATGGCGGTCACGGGCAGGGGTCGACCAGCTCGGACAGCTACTACGACATCGAGCAGATGCTCGTCGGTCGCGAGGATTCCGTCGGCGTCGATGCCACCTCGGTCGTCGAGCTCTTTGAGGCGTCGCTCGGAGTGTTCTGGGTGACTGCCAGCGTCGCGTCCGGTTCGGCATCCGAGTACGTCGCAGCCGCAATGGCCGTACTCCCAGGAACCCTCACTGAGCTGGACGCCGAATGGCTCCACGACCGCGGCAGTATCCCCGTCCTCGCCCGGTAGCCCAAGGGCCCGGTCCGAGAATTAGCGTCTGCGGCGTGATCGAGTCGAGCAACCCCGAGGCATTGATCGTCGAGCACGACGACGGCGTGCTGACGCTGACCAACAACGACGCGCCGCGCAACCGCATGACCCTCGAGTACATGGACGCCGTCGAGGCGGCGGTCGACGCGGCGGCCGCCGACGACACGGTGCGGGTGCTCGTGTTCACCGCGGCGGGTGAAGACAACTTCTCGGTCGGGATGGACCTAAAGCAGTTGATGACCGGGGCACCGGATCGGGGCGGATTCGAGGGCGTGCTCGATCAACGGCGTCGCGTGCTCGCCACGATCGAGAACATGGGCAAGCCCTCGATCGCCACGTTGTACGGCTACTGCCTCGGCGGTGGCCTCGAGCTGCCGCTCGCCTGCCACTTCCGGTTCGCCGCCGCCGAGGGGGCGCGCATCGGGCTGCCAGAACTCGACCTCGGCGCCGTGCCCGCGTGGGGCGGCACCGCCAGGCTGGTTCGGTGTGTCGGGCGCGATCAATCCCTCGACATGATCCTGCGAGCGAGGAAGATCGACGGACCGCGGGCGCTCGAGATCGGTCTGGCGCACGAAGTGCATCCGGTCGCCGAACTGAAGGCGGCCGCAGCGGCGCTCGCGGCCGAACTCGCGGCGATGCCCCCGGTCGCCGTTGCCGGCGTCCTCGACTGCGTCGTCGGCCACGAGCACTCGACGCTCGACGAGGCGCTCGACGCCGAACGGCGGGCGGTGCTGGCGTGCTCGGGCACCGCCGATCAGATCGAGGGCATGCAAGCGTTCCTCGAGAAGCGACGGCCGGTGTTCACCGGCCGCTGACGTTCCGACGCCGTCGTCGGTGCTGTTCAGCGGTCGGGGTCGTGGACCGGACAACCACTCGGGTTGAACACCCGCTCACTCGATGGCGGGTTCGAGTCGATCAGGCCGGCCGGTGTCGCAGCACTCGCAGCCGGGTCTGAGGTCGAGCAACGCCATCGGTGCAGCATGTCACGCCGGCGGCCGGAGGGCGATCCCGGACACACCGGGCAGCCCCGCCGCGACTCGGGTCCATGTCAGGCCCGAGTCACCACTGCCGTACACGTCGCCGCCGGGAAGGGCGACCAACGCGTCGTCACCGTCGGCGGCGATGTGGCGCGGCGAGATGGCGCCGCCGAGGTCGGTCGGGAGGCCTGCGGATGGCCCGGTGGGCAGCGGGGTGCAGCGCTCGAAGCGACCATCGGCGAATCGGTACAACGCACCGTCGTCGGCGTGCGGACCCGACGACGCCCCGACCAGCAGCGCGTCGGATGCGACGGCGACCGCCAGCAGATAGCCGGCGTGGAGCCCCACCGAGTGGTACTCCCAGGTCGCACCCCGGTCGGTGCTGTGGGCGAGCGCCCTCGATCCGGTCGCCGCCCACAGGCCGCCGTCGCGGTCGGTGACCACCTGATGGACGTCGACGTCGAGATCGATCGTCGGTTGCCACGATCGCCCGCCATCGGATGTCCGCATGATGCCCCCGACGTGCACGCTCACGTACAGGTCGTCGTCGTGAGATGCCATCGAGTACACGTCGGGCGGTCCGCCCCACGGCGTGTACCACCGCTCGCTGGTCGGCGCGTCGCGGAACGACTCGACCGGTTCCAGTGCCGGACCGTCGAGCCTCCAGAGGCCCGCCTCGGCGCCGCCGACGAACACGTCCCCCGCGTGCTCGACCACACAGGTCGCGACCACATCGTCGAGCGAGGCGACGAGCATCCTGTGCAGCCCCTCGATCCGGTGGAGGTGGCGGCCGCCCACGACGACCCACGTCGCATCGGGCGTCGAGTGCAGAGCGGTGACCACCAACCCGTCGAGGGTCTCGAGCCCGCCGCCGGGCGCTGTGAGGCCCCGCGATGTGGCGACGATGAGCCGGTCGGTTGGCGCTTCGACGATCTGTTCCATCTGTTCCATACCACGACCGTACGACTTCAAGTTCGCTTGAAGTCAAGGGCCGACAGGAGATTCACGACGTCTACGACCCGGTCTACGATTCGGCACCATGAGCACCTATGGCGACCTCGACGTACGTCCGATCTCAGGCGTGCTCGGCGCGGAGGTCGGCAACGTCGATCTGTCCGCCGAACTCGGCGATGGCACGATCGGCGACATCCGCGCCGCGTTGCTCGACCACCACGTGTTGGTGTTCCGCGACCAGCACCTCGGCCCGGAGCAGCAGATGGCGTTCGGCCGCCGCTTCGGCGAGCTCGACACGCACCCCTTCGTCGACGGCAATCCCGAACATCCGGAGGTGATCGACATCGTCACCGAAGCCGACGATGCGCTCAACTTCGGTGGCGGATGGCACTCCGACCTCACGTTCCTCGAATCGCCCGACCTCGGCTCGATCCTCTACGCGGTCGAACTGCC
>CBDUYD010000226.1:0-3862 GCA_965371355.1 uncultured Ilumatobacteraceae bacterium | reverse complement strand
AGTGCCACGACTTCGTCGAACGCATCGGGTGTCAACGATGCGAGCCAGCCGTCGACGACGCCGAGCAACTCGTTGTCGTGGAGCAGCACCGTGCCCGCTCCGGCGAGGAAACCCTCGACGAAGGCCGCACCCGAAGCGGGCGGGGTGCCCGGCGTGAGAGCTCGGGACAGCCGACGTTGCACCATCTCGGTCGACCATCCACCGCCGTCGTGCAGCAGCCGGGTCGCCCGGCCCTGCACCAGCCCGTGTGTGCGACGGCCGTCCGCCAGCCCCTCCAACACCCCGGGGAACGTCTCGAGGCGTGCCTCGTGATCGAGCAGGGCGAGCGCCGTCTGGACGCCGGCCAGCCGGTCGATCATCAGCCCGGCCGCATCGTCGTCGAGCGCCGTGCACGCGGGACCGATTCCGGCGACGACCCGCACGACGAGCCCGTCGAACACCGAACGCAGCGAGGCAGCGTCGCTGCCGCGAACGTCGCCGTAGCGGAGCGCCGACGCGAGGGGGACGAGCGCATCCATCAGGTGAGCGACATCGGGATCGGTGGCGGCGCGATCGGAGAGTCGCTCGACCGAAGGTTCGACCGCGCCGGGAAGCTCGGCCAGCAGTGCCTGTTCGAGGATGCCGACGAGCTCGGCCAGGCTTCCCGCCCGCTCGGCCCGCTCGAGAAGACGCGCCGTGGCCGCCGACACGACCGTGGTGCCGTACGCAGCCAATTCGACCAACCGCACCGACAGCTCGGGCTCCCACGACAGGCGCCACGTCTCGCGGAAGGTGCCCGAGGTTCCCCGTCCGTCTTCGGGAATCCCCCACGGAACACCGAGCGCGAGAAGCCGATGGAGGAGGTGCGACTTGCGGAGCCCGGAAGGTGTTCGCAGATCGATCTCGAGCATCCGCGGACCCGCCTCGGGCTTGAGGCGGGCGGATCGCTGCGCCCGCGCGAGATCTCGTGCGAGCGGCACCTGGGGGGCGGTGTCGGGAACCGCGCCGAGCGCGTCGCCGACCACGAGATCGTCGCGGAGCAGGTGCAACCCGCCCATCACGGCGTCGGCGGCGTCGAGCACCTCGCTCAGACCGGGCCGGGGCCTGCCGCGCAGCGAGGCGAGCGAGTCGGCGAGCCGAGTGCCGGCGATGAGGTGATCGGGCGACGCCGACAACCCGTGTGATCGCAGTACGCGGGCGGACTCGACGAAGAACCTGCCGACCCCGTCAGCGCCCGGGTGCTCGAAGACGTGGGCGTACCAGCCCGGACTCTCGACGCCCGCGCCGTACCCCGAGACCGACGTGAGTCGGCGGTGCGTCCACGGCACCCAGGCGACGCCGACCTTGGTCTTGGGCAACTTCCGCAGTGTCGCCGTGTCGGCCTTGACCGTGTGTTCGTCGATGTCGAGGGCGGGAACGTGCCACGCACCCGCGACGACGACGATGTCGTCGTGGCCGGCGCGCACCGCCGCCCGGATCGACCGGCGCATGTGTGCCTCGCGACGTTCTTCGGCGCGCGAGGTGATCGTGCCCTCGCGCGCCGCCCGCATCGCCTCGCCGACCGCATCGAAGGCGGGCTCCCCGTCGCCGCGGTGCTCGATCACGTCCTCCCACCACCGCTCGGGATCGGGATCTCCCGCCGCGACCGCCAACTCGCGCAGCGGGTCGATCGGAGCACGGTCGGCGACCAACTCGCCGTCGATGTCGTGCGCCGTGAGGCTCACCGCCAGGGGAAGGTCGATGGCGGTGAGGGCGGCATCGTTCGCTTGCGCCCATCGGATCGCCTGCCACTCGGGACTGAACGAGGCAAAGGGCAGGAACGCCGAATTCGCCGGCTCGTCGGCCGCCCACGCGAGGATCGAGACCGGCGGCGTCATCCCGTGCCCGCTCACCCATCGCAGCAGCGGCTCGACGTCGGCGGGCAGCTCGACCAGCACGGCGGTCGGTCGGAGGTGGTCGAGGGCGGCGATCAGCGAGCGCGCCGAACCCGGGCCGTGGTGGCGGACCCCGAGCAGGTGAACGGCCACTCAGTCCTCGAGCGCCCGACAGGCGTCGTAGAAGCCTCCCCACCCATCCCGGTCGCGGACGACACCCTCGAGGTACTCGCGCCACGCCACCGCGTCGTGGAGCGGGTCGCTGACGACCGCACCGACGATGCCGCCGGCAACATCGGTGGGACCGAGTGATCCGTCGCCGAAGTGCGCCGCCAGCGCGAGCCCGCTCGTGACGACCGAGATCGCCTCGGCGGTGGACAGCGTGCCGCTCGGCACCTTGAGGCTGGTGCGCTGATCGGCGGTGATGCCGGACCGCAGCTCGCGGAAGATCGTGACGACGCGCCGGATCTCGTCGGAGGAGGCGGCGACGGGGGGAAGTGCCAGCGCCGTTCCGAGTTCGCCGACCCGGCGGTTGACGATCTCGATCTCTTCGTCGGCGGTGGCCGGAAGCGGCAGCACGACCGTGTTGAAGCGGCGCCGCAACGCGCTCGACATGTCGTTCACCCCGCGATCGCGATCGTTGGCGGTGGCGATGACGTTGAAGCCCCGCACCGCGGCGACCTCGGAGTCGAGCTCCGGCACGGGGAGCACCTTCTCGGAGAGCACGGTGACCAGCGCGTCCTGCACCTCGGGCGGCATGCGGGTGAGTTCTTCGACCCGCACGAGCGCGCCGCGTTGCATCCCCCGGTACACCGGCCCGGGGACGAGTGCGTCGAAGCTCGGACCGTCGGCGAGCAGCCGGGCATAGTTCCACCCGTAGCGGAGCGTCTCTTCGGCGGTGCCCGCGGTGCCCTGCACCAGCAGGGTCGAGTCGCCGCTGATCGCCGCGGCCAGGTGTTCGCTGACCCACGTCTTGGCGGTGCCCGGTACGCCGAGCAGCAGCAGCGCCCGATCGGTGGCCAGGGTGGCGACGGCGATCTCGATCAGCCGGCGGCGGCCGACGTACTTCGGCGTGATCACCGTGCCGTCGGGCAACGTGCCGCCGAGCAGGTACTGCACGACCGCCCACGGCGACAACCTCCAGCCCGGCGGCCGGGTGCGGTCGTCGATCGCGGCGAGCACGGCGAGTTCGGCGGCGTACGCATCTTCGGCGTGCGGTCGCAGGATCTCGACCGGTGGCGTGCTGCTCATCACGACGCGACGTTACAGAAGGGGTCTCACAGCCGGAGCGGGGGGAACTTCTCGGCGAGCCCGGGAGTGCCGATCTGGAACAGGTCTTGAACGCCCGGGATCCCGCGCAGACGGTGGCTGCCGAGCGGCTTGAAGCGCACATCGTCGGGGACCATGTCGGTCAGCGCCATCTTCGTGTCGCCCGAGATCACGATCTGTCCGCCGTGTGCCGCGTCGGAGATCCGGGCGGTCGTGTGTACCGCCATCCCGATGTAGTTGTCGTCGCGCACGGTCGGGTAGCCGGCATGCAGACCGGCCCGGACGCGCACTTCGAGGCCGCCGGGCCAGCCGCGCGACGCGAGGTTGCGCTGGAGCTCGACCGCCGCTTCGAGCGCGCCGCGGGGGCTCGTGAAGGCGGCGAAGAAGTCGTCGGCCCGCGCCTCGACGACCCGACCGTCGAAGCGGGCCGCGGCGTCGCCGTGGATACGGCGTACGTCGGCGAGCAGCGCGCCGTACTCGTCGACCTCGCGGAATTGTGCGAGCAGGCCGGTCGATCCCTCGATGTCGGTCATCAGCATCGTGACGAACCCGGTGGGCAGGCCGGGCGCAGCGTTCGACCGCCGCGCGCCGCGCTGCGTGCGGAGTTGGCTGTCGATGAAGCCGACGGGCACGATGCGATACTTCCGCGCCGCACGCAACAGCCGCCTGCGCGCCTTGTCGCGCGACCGATCGTCGTCGAAGTCGACCTGGTTGAAACGGGCGAGAGCGTTGCGGACGTG
>CBDUYD010000225.1:0-3941 GCA_965371355.1 uncultured Ilumatobacteraceae bacterium | reverse complement strand
GGGTCACACCGACCACAGTGGGCACGAGCAGATGTTCCGCAAGCGGTTCTGGGTCTGTCTCGTGCTGTCGGTGCCGGTGCTGTACTGGAGCGAGACCATCCAGGGCTGGTTCGGCTACACCGCGCCCGAATTCGCCGGCAGCGGGTTGATCGTTCCGCTGTTCGCCACGATCGTGTTCGTATACGGGGGATTCCCGTTCCTCGACATGGCCAGATGGGAACTGCGCCAGCGTCGGCCGGCGATGATGACGTTGATCTCGCTGGCGATCGTCGTCGCGTACGCGTTCAGCATGGCGACGGTCATCTGGGGTTCGCTGGGGGAGGACTTCTTCTGGGAGCTGGTCACCCTGATCCTGATCATGCTGCTCGGCCACTGGATCGAGATGCGCAGCGTACGGAAGGCATCGGGTGCACTCGGTGCGCTCGCCCAGCTGATGCCGGACACCGCCGAGGTGGTGCAGGCCGATGGCAGCACCGTGGCGCGGGCCATCCCCGAGCTGACGACGAACGACGTGGTTCTGGTGCGACCGGGGGCGAGCGTCCCCGCCGACGGCCGGATCGTCGATGGATCGTCCAGCCTCGACGAGGCGATGATCACCGGCGAGTCGCGTCCGGTCGAAAAGAGCGTCGGCGACGCGGTGATCGGCGGCACAGTCAATAGTGGCGACGGCAGCATCAGGGTCGCCGTCGAGGCGGTCGGCGACGACACCGCACTCGCGGGGATCGTGAAGCTCGTTGCGGAGGCCGAGGCGAGCAAGTCTCCGACCCAACTGCTCGCCGACCGTGCCGCAGGTGTGCTCTTCTACGTCGCGCTGGCCGCCGCGCTCGTCACCGCCGTCGTCTGGGGGGGAATCGTCGGCGCGCCGGCCGCCGAGACGATCGCCCGGGTCGTGACCGTGCTCGTGATCGCCTGCCCGCACGCCCTCGGCCTCGCGATTCCGCTCGTCGTCGCCAACACGACCCAGCTCGCAGCCGTCAACGGGGTGCTGATCCGCGAGCGCGAGGCGATCGACACCGCCAAGGATCTCGATGTGATCGCGGTCGACAAGACCGGCACCCTCACCGAAGGGGAGATCGGTCTCACCGACTTCGCCGTGGTCGATGGGGAGGATGCCGATGAGATGATTGCGATCGCCGCGGCGATCGAGGGCGACTCCGAGCACCCGCTCGCGCGTGCGATCCGTCGAGCGGCCGACGCTCGGGCGAATGTGGCACCGGTCGTGTCCGACTTCAGGATCCTGAAGGGGCGAGGGGTCGAGGCGTCTGTCGACGGTCACGAGATGTACATCGGCGGACCCCGGCTACTCGAGTTTCTCGAGACCGACCTGCCCAGCGATCTCGCCGCGTTCACCTCGATCGCCGGCGAGCGGGGAGAATCTGTCGTGTACCTGCTCCGCGATCGGCGAGCGGTCGCGGCGTTCGGTCTCGCCGACGTGATCCGCGAGGAGAGCCGGCGAGCCGTCGACGCGCTCCACGAACGAGGTGTCGAGGTCGCGATGCTCACCGGCGACAGCAAGGACGTCGCCAAGGCGGTCGCCGACGAACTCGGAATCGACGAGTACTTCGCCGAGGTGTTGCCGGCCGACAAGGACCGCGCCGTGAGCGAACTGATGGCACAGGGCAAGATGGTCGGAATGGTCGGCGACGGTGTCAACGACGCTCCTGCACTGACCCGGGCCGACATCGGGATCGCGATCGGGAGTGGCACCGACGTCGCCATCCAGTCGGCCGGTCTGATTCTCGTGAAGAACAACCCCCTCGACATCGTCCGCATCCTGAAGCTCAGCGCGGCGAGCTACCGCAAGCAGCTCCAGAACATCTGGTGGGGCGCGGGCTACAACATCGTGATGATTCCACTCGCTGCAGGTGTGCTCGCGCCGATCGGCTTCGTCATGCCACCCGCGGTCGGCGCCGCGGTGATGTCGGTGAGCACGATCGTCGTCGCGGTCAACGCGCAGCTGCTCCGCCGAACCGACCTGAGCGTGTAGCGATCTCAGGAGTCCGAAGCGACCGACTCGAGCACGAACACCCGGATGACCCTGTGGTCGGCACGCTCGCGGTACTTCGCGTAGCCGCCGTACACGGCGCCTGCGAGTTCGAATGTGGCGTCCGCCTCTTCGTCGTCGGCGAGCCGGGCCGTCACCGCGACGCTGCGATCCCGGTAGCCGACGGTTGCAGTCGGGTTCGCCTCGAGGTTGTACACCCACCCGGGAGTCGACTCCTGGCCGAAGTTGGAACCGATCACGGCGAGCGATTCGCCGACCGGAACGCCGAGGAGTGGTGACGTGCGCTGTTCACCGCTCTTGGCGCCCGTCGAGGTGAGCATGATCACCGGGAGTCCGGCCACGATTCCCGGGACGGTGACCCGGCCGTTGGTCTTGTCGAACAGCAGCCGGTCGATCGGGTGGAGCAGCACCGAGAACATCCACGCGCCGGGAGGCGTCGATGCGACTCGCTGCATGCCGCGTTGCGCGATGTTGGGCGGCTTCAGCTCGAAGTCCAGTTCCTGCAGCAATGTCATGATGCCTTCCGGGTCGGACCGGCGGACGGACCGCGCGGTCATCAGCTCCCGTGGGACACTACGCGCGGACTCGGTCGAGCACGCGGGCGACGATCGCGAGCTGCCGTTCCGGAGGAAACTGGAACCCGGAGTCCTCGCTCAACTGAGGTCGCTGCAGGGACCTCGGTCGTGCAGCGAAGGCAGATCGCGCGACGATCGACGCATGGAGAGAAGTTCGGAGACGTGGACCCAGATGCTGCCGACGTTCGCCCAGCCCTACGACTGGGACGCGATCGACCGCGCCGTGCGATCGGTAGGTGGAGTCATCCTCATCGGCATGCTCGACAGCTCCTCGCTGGCGAGTCTGAATCGCGAGATCGACGAGTATCTCGACACCCACGTCGGCGCGGGAGCCGCGGTCTCGGGCTCGGAGGAGTACGACACGTTCCTCGGCCACAACACGGTGCGGCTACACGGCCTGATCGAGAAGTTCCCCTCGGCGGCCGGCCTGATCGGCGACCCCCGGCTCGTCGGCTGGGCGGGCCGGACCATCGGGGACCGCGCCGCGTCGGTGCTTCTCAACGCAGGCGAACTGATCCAGATCCAACCTGGCGAGCCCGCTCAGTTTCCTCATCGCGACAGCGACTCCTGGCCGCATGTCCCACTCGGCGATGAGCCGGTCGTCGTCAACGCGATCGTCGCGCTCGACGACTGCACGCTCGAAAACGGAGCGACGTACGTCGCCGCCGACAGCTGGACCTGGGAGCCCGAACGTCGCGCAACCGACCGCGATTGGAGCCGCGCTGTGATGGGGGCGGGTGATGCGCTCGTGTTCCGCGGCGACCTCCTGCATCGCGGTGGCGAGAACACGAGCGACGATCGCCGGCGGGTGATCTCGATCTCGTACTGCGCGGGATGGTTGCGTACGGTCGAGAACAGTTTCCTCAACGTCGGCCGCGACACCGCCGCTGCCGCCTCCCCGGCGATCCGGGCGCTGCTCGGCTACGAGGCCCACGACGGAGGTCCCCACGGAGGCGGTCTGATCGGACTGTTCGAGAACGGGGATCCCGCCGCTGCGCTCTCTGAGAGTTCCTGAAACTCTCGGCGTAACGGAGGAGTGGATGATTGGCGGCGTGACACCTTCACGCGACGACGCCAGAACGCTCGCCGTGCGCGTGATTTCTAGCGCCCGGCGAAACGAGGTCGGAGGTGAGCGGGACGGTCGGCTGATCGTGCGCACGACAGCGGCCCCGGTCGACGACAAGGCCAACGAGGCGACGCGCAAGCTCGTCGCCGAGCATCTCGGCGTGAGCCGACGCAGCGTCGAGGTCGTGTCCGGCCACCGTTCGCGCGACAAGGTGCTCAGGATCTCGGCCTGAAGATGGAGGCGGCCCGGACGGTCAGATCGCCCCGGCGAGGAGCGATCGGAGGAGTTCGACGGT
>CBDUYD010000224.1:0-3963 GCA_965371355.1 uncultured Ilumatobacteraceae bacterium | reverse complement strand
CGGCCCATCTCCTCGGCGATGATCGCCAGGTCGCACAATCCATCGCCGCTGAGCGACCCGCCACCGTCGCGCTCGGGCACGAGCATCGAGGTCCACCCGAGTTCGGCACCCTGCGACCAGTACGCACGGTCGAATCCTTCGGCCGTCTCTTCGAGGGCCCGCACCGCGGTGAGCGGTGATCTCTCTTCGAGGAACTTGCGGGTCGTCGACCTGAAGAACTCCTGGTCCTCGCTCAGTTGGACGTCCACGTCAGTGATCCCCTCAGCGCGTCGATGGTGATGCCTGGCGGTATGTTGCGCTCCGCAGCGACCATACCCATTTCTGACATTCGTGTCATATCCGAGCATGCTGTTGATCGGACATGCGGCGAGGCCCGATGGTACTGTGACGCCACCGTTAGAAACACGAAGGACCTGGGGGTCTCGATGAGTGATGATCCGTTCGGATTCGATGGTAAGCGAGTGGTGGTACTCGGAGGCGCCACCGGGATGGGAGCGGCGACCGGGAAGATGGCGAAGGGGCTCGGCGCGACGACGATCGTGCTCGACATCGCCGACGTCGGGTACGCCTGCGATCAGGCGATTCACGTCGACCTGAGCGATCGGGCGAGCATCGACGCCGCACTCGAACAGACCGAGGGACCGGTCGACGCGCTGTTCGCCTGCGCGGGAATCGCCGACGGCCCGCCGATCATGCGGATCAACTTCATCGGCCAGCGGTACGTCCTCGACGCGCTCGTCGAGAGCGGTCGACTCGCCCGCGGAGGTTCGGTCACCTTCATCTCGTCGGTCGCAGGCCTCGGCTTCATGCAGAACCTCGAGCGCACCCAGACATTCCTCGCCGCCGACGGCTGGGACGGCGCCGTCCAGTGGTTGGACGACAACCCGGACTGCAACCACTACGGGTTCAGCAAGGAGGCGATCAACGCCTTCGTCGGGGGAGCGGCGTTCCCGCTGCTCCAGCGCGGGATCCGGGTGAACGCGATCATGCCCGGCCCGACCGACACGCCCCTCGCTCGGGCCAACGAGGACATGTGGCTCGGCTTCGGAGCCGGCTACCGCGAGGCTGCCGGGGTCGAACTGCTGCAGCCGGAGCAGATGGCCGGGACGATGCTGTTCCTCGCCAGCGATGCGGCGAGCGGCGTGAACGGCGTGACGCTCCTCGTCGACCAGGGTCACGTAAACGCATCGCTGGTCGGCGGCTTCGAAGAGCCGATCGTACGGATGCTCGCCGGCCTCGAAGAGTTCGACATCTCGGCCCTCGGCTGACAAGGCCCGGGCTCGAGAACCTCGGCCGAGAACGCTCGGCCTGGTTCAGCCCTTGCGCGCTGCCGAGAGTCGTTCGGCGAGCGTCATCGCGGTGACGATGCCATCCTCCTGGAACTTGCCGGTGCCGTACGCGACGAGCGACGTGTCGACGTCTGCCGCCTGCGCCCGCAACGCGCCGACGGTGCACTGCTCGCGCGGGATGTGGGCGAAGGGGTCGTAGGAGAAGTTGCGCATCGCGTTGAGGTGGGTGATCCGGTCGATGTCGTCGTCGGGCAGATCCTGGAGGAACTTCCACGCCGCTTCGGGTGCGTTCGGCCATGTCGAGTCGGAGTGCGGGTAGTCGCACTCCCAGTGGATGTGGTCGGGGTTGAGGTGATGGCGGACCTCGATGCCCACCGCATCGTCGATGAAGCACGTGAGGATGTGCTCGTTGAACACCTGACTCGGCAGCTTGTCGCCGAAGTCCTGGTTCGTCCACCTGTGATGGTGCTGGTAGGTGTAGTCGATCCGCTCGAGGAAGTACGGGATCCAGCCGATGCCGCCCTCGGAGAGCGCGATCCGGAGCTTGTCGAACTTCCTCAACACCGGCGACCACACCAGATCGGTGGCGCACAGCACGATGTTCATCGGCTGGAGGGTGATCAGAGTGTCCATCGGCGCGTCGGAACTCGTACTGACGAGCTGTGACGACGAGCCGATGTGCATGCAGACGACGGTCTCGGTGTCACAGCACGCCTGCCAGAACGGATCCCAGTGGTCGGTGTGGAAGCTGGGCAGCCCGAGCTTCTCGGGGCTCTCCGAGAACGTCACTGCGTGACAACCCTTGTCGGCTGTACGCCGCACCTCGGCCGCCATCAGCTCGGGGTCCCAGAGCGGCGGCACGATGAGCGGGATCATCCGCCCGGGGTGAGCGCCGCACCAGTCGTCGATGTGCCAGTCGTTGTACGCCTGGAGCAACTCGAGCGCGATGGCCTTGTCGTCGAGGGTGTAGAAGAGCTGTCCGGTGAAGCCGGCCAGGCTCGGGAAGTTCATCGAGCCGAGGACACCGTTGGCATTCATGTCACGGATGCGCTCGTCGATGTCGTAGCACCCGGGGCGCATCTGGTCGAACGAGGTGGCGTCGAGGCCGTATTCCTCGGGTACGCGGCCGGCGACGGCGTTGAGGCCGACGTTGGGCATCGGGTTGCCCTCGAACATCCAGGCATCGCGACCGTCAGGCAACTTGGTCACGTACGGAGCCCGCTCGGCAGCGGCGGCCGACAGCCGCCCTTCGAAGACATCGGGTGGTTCGACGATGTGGTCGTCGACGCTGACGAGTATCAGATCTTCGGCCTGCATGTTCGGTCCTCCAGAGCGGTGATGCGGCGGCGTTGGCGCCGCTGTGACGTCATCGCCTGACATGACGATGCTGTTAGATTACCTCCCCACCGGGTATGCGCAAGAGTCGGGCGTCGTCGCTCTCGTGCCGCCGGCGTACAACTTCAGCGGGGCGAGTACCGAGGCCCGAGCGGAGACGTCCGTCCAGGTCGGGGACTGACGCGGACGTCCGAAGTCCGGGGTGCGATCGCATGCGCATGGCTAGCGTGGGGCGGATGGAGGTGCAACGACGCGCTCCGTTCGGCGACAGCCCACGGGTCGGCGAGCGGGGCGCGAACACGCAGCGCAACATTCTCGAGGCGGCGCTCGGCGTGTTCGGGCAGCGCGGGTTCCACGGCACGCGCGTCGAGTTGATCACCGAGCGCGCCGGTTGCTCGCGGCCCTCCTTCTACCAGTACTTCTCCAGCAAGGAGGACGTCTTCTGGCACCTCGCGCGCGATCTGTCGGTTGCGCTCAACCGCGTGGTCGACACGCTCGGTGACGTCCCCGCCACTCGGGGCGGCGTCGAGCACGTCGCCGAATGGTTCGATTCGATGGTCGACGTCCACGTCGAGTACGCGCCGATCTTCGCCGCATTCCCAGCGGCGGTTCGCGGTCCGGTCGCGCAGCTCGGCGATTCGCAGGGAATCTCCGAACGCGTCGGTGCCGCGGTGATGGCATCGATTCCCGACGCGCGCCGTCCGGTCGACCTCGAGGCGTTGCCGAGCGTCACCGTCGCGGTCATGCTCCGATCGATCCACTATTGGAACGCCGGGCTCGGCCAGCTCTCCCGACGCAGGTTCGTCACCGGGTTCGCGCAATCGCTGCACCGATTGTTCTTCGGCCCGATCGAGGGGGTCAACATGTCGAACCCCACCGCAGCGCCCTCGCACGAGCAGCCGGCGATGCCCGCCTACCCCGGTTCGCACGATGGTGCCGAAACGCTCCGCCCGCGCGGTCGGGCGACTCGCGACCAACTGCTCGCCGCCGGCTCGGCCGTGCTCCCGGAGCGGGGCTATCACGACACCAGGGTCGAAGACATCGTCTCGCGGGCAGGTGTTTCGCACGGAAGCTTCTACCGCTACTTCACGAGCAAGGACGAGTTGTTCGGCGTTCTCGCCGAGCGTACGGCCACGACCATGTTCGAACTGATGGTGTCGTTCCCGCAGCCCGAGGCGCCCGCCGCGCTCGAATCGTGGCTGGAGAGTTACTTCGCGTCGTATCAGGACAACGGTGGCGTGATCAGCGTGTGGCAGGAGATCGACTACGACGATCCCGAGGTCACCGACTACTCGCTGAGCGTGGCGCTCGCCGTGTTCGACCGATTGCACCGCATCGT
>CBDUYD010000223.1:0-3984 GCA_965371355.1 uncultured Ilumatobacteraceae bacterium | reverse complement strand
ACAGTGCCGCTACGACCGGGTGGCGAACGCGCTCGGGAAGCGGGCGAGGAAGGCGATCGCGAGGCGCAGCTCGCGAGCGTCGACACACTCGCCGATCTTGTGGGTGTTCTGCTCGTACCCGGCGCCGAAGCCGAGCATTGCCGGGTGCTTGAACCCGCCGGCCTCGACCCACGCCTTCGACTCGGGCACGTCGATCGTCGTGTCGTCGGCCGGGATCGGATAGCCGACACCGTCGGTCGAGAAGATCCACCGGTCGACCCGTGCCTCGGTTCGAGTGCCGCCGTCTCCATCCGACGACGCCTCGACGTTGGGGGCGACGACCGCGTCGTACACGTCGACGGCCGTCCGGATCGCTGTGTGGTCCTCGGGTGTTGCCCAACCCATGTAGATCTGTTGATTGCCGGGCGTGTAGCCGTGCCACGTGACGCCCTCGTAGATCGGGATCGTCACGTCGACCGTGAGGCCGGCATTGCGAGCCACCTGAACGGCGTCCAGCTGCTCGACATCGAGTCGCGCCTGCTCGGGGTCCTCGCCGACGGTGAGCCGACGATCGAACCGGAACGTGAACCGGTCGGGCACCGCACAGTCGCTCGGTGTGTCGAGATGTGACCACGAGGCCGTCCGTGTGCCGTGACCGAGGAACGGGTCGTCGAGGAAACCGTCGCGGTCGTCGTACCGTCGAGCAGCCTCGGCGATGATCGCGCTGCCGAACTCCAACGGGTTGAGACCTTCCCACGGCATCGACCCGTGGCATGACCGACCGGTGACGGTGACCTCGATCTGCATCCGCCCGCGCTGGCCGCGGTAGATCCCGAGTGCGCCCTTCTGCGCGTCGCCGGTGCCCTCGGTGAGGACGACCACGTCCGGGATCAGGTCGGCCGACGCCCCGGGCAATACCTCGCTCATCAAATACATCGGTCCGGCGCCGTCGTTGTCCTCCTCGGCGGCCGTCGCGTACGCCCGCACGATCACGCCGCGCAACGCACCCTCGGGTGCGAGTTCGAGGGCGATCTTCGTCGCGATGATCTGCGAGATGACCCCCGCCAACTGGTCGGCGGCGCCGCGTCCGAACACGAGGTGTTCCCACTCGTCGTCCGGCGGGAGGTGGCCGAGTTCGCTCCGAAGGAACTCGCGGTCGACGGCATCGAGGTCTAGTAGCCCGTCGTACGCGTCGATGCCGCCGAGCTTGTCGAGCCAGGCGGAGCGCAGCGCTTGCACGGTGTCAGTGTGGCCGTCGAAGTAGACGACGCGTTTCTGATCGGCGTCGATGCCGTCGGTCAGATCGGTGACCGTCCACACCAGGTTGCCGTACCCGTCGAACCAGACATCGTCCGGCCCGCGCACGGCCCCGACATCGATGATCGCCTGCTTCAGATACTCGAGGCGGGGTCCTTCGTGGTTGCTCAAGCCCGACGCCGGGTCACCGCCTGCATCGATCGGTCGATCGACGAAGTCGGCCGGAATCCGGATCGCTTCACGGAGGATCTCCACGGCGAGCTGCAGGTGATCCTGGCTCAGCGCGGCGACGCGGGTATCGAGATCGGTCATCGGAGGGCCTCCTGTTCGAGTGACGCCAGGACGCCCGCGAGATCGGGCACCTTCGCCCCGGCGAGTAGTGCCATCACCACATACATCTTCCAGTTCGCCTCCCGGGCCACGTTCACACGGTGCCGTTCCATGACGACGGGGCTGACCTCGGCGCCGATGTCGGCGGGCAGGCAGTGCATGTAGAGCGCGTCGCCGTCCGCGGTGGTGGCCATCCGTCGTTCGTCGCAGATCCAGTCGGTGTGTTCGGCGTTGCGTTCGAGTGCCCGCTGCTCGATTGCACGAAGTTCGTCCGAGTCGCCGGCCGCGTTGGCGGCCACCCGCTCGACCATCAGGTCGTGGGCGCCCCAACTCTTCGGGTAGACGATGTCGGCTCCAGCGAACGCCTCGTCCATGTCATCGATCACACGGAACGACCCGCCGCTCGTGGCGTTGCCCGCCGCCGCTGCCATCGTTGCATCGGTCAGCTGGAAGCCTGGCGGATGAGCGAGCGTGACGTCGGCGCCGACACGCGTCAACAGCGTGATCAGCCCCTGGGGGACCGAGAGCGGCTTGGCGTACGACGGCGAGTACGCCCAGCTGACCGTGATCTTCCGGCCGGCGAGGTCGTCGAAGTTGTCCTCGAGCCACAGCAGGTCGGCCATCGTCTGCGTGGGGTGGTCGACGTCGCACTGCAGGTTGACGATCGGTACCGAACGCGTGTCGTCGGTTGCGTCGAGGTAGTCGTCGATGCCCTGCTTCACGTCACGGATGAACGTGTTGCCCTCACCGAGGATCAGGTCGTGGCGAATCCCCATCGCGTGCGCGTTCATGCCGAGCATCGCGCCGGTTTCGACGGCCGTCTCGCCGTGTGACACCTGGGTGGACGACCCGTCGACGATCACCGGCTGCATCCCCAACCGTGCGGCGGCGCCTGCCCACGCGCTCTTCGTGCGCGTCGACTGATCGAAGAACACCGCCCATGCCAACTCGTCGGGACACAGGGGTGTCCGGATCCCGCGGCGATCGAGGTCCGCCAGCGACCGGGCGACCGCACGCAGCGAAGCGAGGTCGTCGGTCGACCACTCCTGGGTCGTCAGCAGGCTCCTGCCGAGCAGCGTGTCGAGCGCATGCCCGTCGAGTATTCGCGCGGCTTCACTCACGTGTGGTTCCTCCTGATATGGGTGCCCGCCCGGCCGTCGATCGCCTCGACGAGCTGTTCGGGAAGACAGATGATGACCTCACCGTCGACCGCCTCCAGGAAGTCGATGGCAGCTTCGATCTTCGGCCCCATGCTCCCGGCGGCGAATTGGCCCGCCGCATGCAATGCGCGGGCCTCGTCAACGGTCAACTCGGGCCGCGGCCGCGGTGTGTCGGAGTAGAAGTCCTCGTAGACGTGGTCGACGCTGGTCGTGATCACCAGCCGCCGAGCTCCGAGACGCACGGCGAGCAACATGCTGACCCGGTCCTTGTCGATGACGGCTTCGTGGCCGACGATCTGACCGTCGACACCGCGGCTCACCGGGATGCCCCCGCCACCGCAGCAGATCACGGTGATGCCGAGGTCACAGAGTCGTTCGATCGTCCGCAGCTGAACGATCCGGCGGGGGATCGGCGATGCCACCACGCGACGGACCCCACGCTTCGGATCGCGCATCACCTGCCAGCCGCGTTCGTGAACCAGCGCGTCTGCCTCGTCGGCGTCGAAGAACTGGCCGATCGGCTTGTCCGGCTCGTCGAACGCTGGATCGTCCGGGTCGACCTCGACTTCGGTGACGATGGTGACCACATCGGTGTCGTCACCACGGCGCCGCAGTTCGGCGCGCAAGGCCCGCTCGATCATGTAACCCATCGCGCCTTGGCTGTCGGCCACGAGCGAGTCGAGCGGCACCTCCGGGACGGCGTCGCGTGCGATCTCCGACCGGAGCTGCATGAAGCCGACCTGCGGGCCATTGCCGTGGGTCAGCACGAGGTGCTCGCCGCGTTCGAGCAGGTCGGCGACCGGCCGCATTGCGGTCCGCGTCACCGCGAACTGGTTGGCGACGGTCGGTGCCAGGTCGGGAGCGAGGAGCGAATGCCCACCGACCGCGACAACGGTCGGCCCAGCCTTCACGTCACGGTTTGCCTCACCCACGCAGTCCTCAATCGTCGGTGCACGCGTTCACACCTTCCACGATCATGGATGCCGACACTGCTGAAGGGCTAGAGCACTAGGTCCTTCGGCTGGCGCGACACGTAACCGCACATGACGGGCTTCGACTCCGAGTTCGTAGTGACCGCGCCGCATGTTCTGAATGAAGGCATGACCACGGATCACGACCGTTGCGGTCCAGTCCGCTCGCCGATCAAGTCGCGGCCTACCTCGCCGCCCGCCGGCCAGCCGACAACCTCGGTCACGCCGGCGACTGAAACTCAAGAGATCTGTCGGATTGCTCGACGCATACGAGATGTCGCGGCGGC
>CBDUYD010000222.1:0-4027 GCA_965371355.1 uncultured Ilumatobacteraceae bacterium | reverse complement strand
GCGCGACAATCCGCACACATTTCCGAGGCCCAGCCGAAACTTGTACGGATCTTCCCGCTCAGCGCGACAATCCGCACACATTTCGGGTGAGGTGGTGTCAGTCGGGAGCGGTGCTGGGGGATTCGGCGCGGAGCCGGAGTTGATCGAGGGCGTCGGCGAGGCGCGTGCCGATGACCTTCGCCATCTGGCCGATAGCCCAGCCGAAGCCGCGCTTGACCTCGATGCCCTGGCGGTATGTCACCCGGCAGCCGTCGCCCGCCGGCTCGATGTCGACGGACTCGGCGAGGGCCGCGAGGATCGGCACCTTCGAGCCGACGACGGCGAACGCGAAGCGCTCGTTCTCGTCCCATGCGGTGAACACCTCGTCGAGCGAGGCACCACCCTTGACCGTCGCGCGACGTTTGCCACCGACGCCGGTCGGATCTCCGGTGACCTCGACCTTCGACACGGCTCCGAACCACTCGGGCCAGCGCTCGTGATCGGCGATGTGCCGCCACACCTCGGCGGGCGACGCGGCGATCTCGACGGACCGCTCGATGATGATCGGCGCGGTGTCGATCCACTCGGGTGGATGTACGGGATGTGTGGCCATCGGCGACTCCGTCAGATAGTTCGGGGTTCAGGCGGACGGGTCGACGACCCAGCGGCCACGGACCTGTCCGTCGATGATGCTCGGCCCGCGCGCGATCAGCTCGGTCATCGGGACGATCTCGGTAATCGAGCCGAGAAGGTCGCCCGGTAACTCGCCGGCCAGCCGCGCCCAGGCGTCGTCGCGGATCTCGCGCGGCGCCATCACCGAGTCGATCCCCTGGAGGCGCACGCCGCGGATGATGAACGGCATCACGGTCGTCGGCAGATCGAAGCCGCCCGCCAAGCCGCACGAGGCGACGACTCCCCGGTACTTCATCTGGCTGAGCACCTTGGCGAGCATCGTCGAGCCGACCGTGTCGACGGCGCCGGCCCAGGTCTCGGAATCGAGTGGACGGGCCTTGTCGCTCATCTCCTCGCGGCCGAGGAACGCCGACGCGCCCAGACCGGACAGGTACTCGTGCGTGTCGGGGCGCCCCGTCACCGCGGTGACCTCGAACCCGCGCCCGGCGAGCAGCGCCACCGCCACCGATCCGACTCCGCCCGCCGCGCCCGTGACGACCACGGGGCCGTCGTCGGGTGTTACACCGCCATCGTCGATCGCCATCGCACAGAGCATCGATGTGAGGCCGGCGGTGCCGATGGCCATCGCATCGAGCGCCGACATCGCGACGGGGCGCTTCACCAGCCACTCGGACCGCACGCGCTGGCGCTGCGTGTAGCCACCCCAGTAGCGCTCGCCGACAGCCCAGCCGGTGAGGATCACCGCATCGCCGACTGCGAAGTCGGGCGACTCGCTGGCGACGACCGTGCCCGTGAGGTCGATGCCGGGCACCATCGGATAGCTGCGCACGATGCGGCCCGCGCCGGTGAGCGCCATGCCGTCCTTGTAGTTCAGCGACGAGTAGTCGACATCGACGGTGACGTCACCGTCGGGGAGATCGGCATCGGTCAGTTGCTCGATCGCACCGACCGGGCCGTCGTCGGACTCGCGCAGGACGAGGGCGTTGAATGTGCTCATCGCCGCGGAGTCTATGGACCGAGTGACACGGGACTCGTGCAGAATGCCCCGGTGGCAAGGATCAGATCGTGAGCGCGACCGAACTCGTCATCGTGCTCACCGCGATCATCGTCGGCTCCACGATCAAGGCGGTGACAGGGATGGGTCTCCCGGTCATCGCGATCCCGGTCGCCGCGCTGTTCGTCAGCCTCGAGGACGCGGTCGTCGTGATCGCCTTCCCCAACCTGCTGGCGAACGCGACCCTCGCCGTCCGAGAACGCGCACATTGGCCCGAGACCCGCGACCTCCCCACCCTGCTCGTCGCCGGCGTGATCGGTGCGGTGTTCGGCACCCTGCTCTTCGTCAGCGTGTCGGAGGAGCCGCTGATGGCGGCCCTGATCCTCGCGATCGTCGGCTACATCGTGATCTTCTTCGCCCACCCGGACCTGCGAACGACCCCTGAACGGTCGCGGCGGCTGGCGCCGGGGGTGGGGGCGCTCGCCGGGCTGTTCCAGGGAGCGATCGGCATCTCCGGGCCGATCGTCGGCACCTGGATCCACAGCTACCGGCTCGAGCGGGGCGCGCACGTCCTGTCGGTGACCGTGCTCTTCTTCGCCTCCGGGCTGGCGCAGTTCTCGATCCTCGTCGCCCACGGCGACCTCTCGGGTCGCGTCGCGGCGTCGCTGC
This sequence comes from uncultured Ilumatobacteraceae bacterium, assembly GCA_965371355.1. Lineage (GTDB taxonomy): Bacteria > Actinomycetota > Acidimicrobiia > Acidimicrobiales > Ilumatobacteraceae > JASJHI01. The sequence goes on along the minus strand of CBDUYD010000222.1, from coordinate 1,752 downwards.
TGGCGTGCATCCCCGTGCTCGCGGTGATCCCGATCGGCAGCCGCCTGCGCCACCGACTCTCAGGCCGCGCCTTCGATCTGGCGATCATCGGGATCCTCTCGGTGTCGGCGGTCGCGCTCACCGTTCGCACGTTTCTCTGAATCCTCCCAGCCGCCCGCTACCATCGTGGGCAGACACGGGGAGCTCGCAGGTCCGGCGGGCTGAGAGGACGCACGCCACCGTCGACCCGAGAACCTGATCCGGGTAATGCCGGCGGAGGAACCTGCGTGGACACATCGAGCAACCGACACATCGTCGTCATCAGCGGGTCGGCCGCGCTCGACGACGAGGCCGTCGCCTCGATCCCGCGTACCGCGCTGCTGCTCGCGGCCGACGGGGCTCTCGATCACGCGCTCGCGGCCGGGCTCGAGCCGGCGGTACTCGTCGGGGATCTCGACTCGGTCGGTGCAACGGCTCTGACATGGGCCGAGTCGCACGCCGAGATCCGCAGGCATCCCGCCGACAAGGACGCGACCGACACCGAGTTGGCGCTCGCCGCGGCCGCCGAGCACTCGCCCGACCGCATCACCCTCGTCGGCGGCGGAGACCGGCTCGACCACTCGCTCGCCGCGATCGGCGCGCTCGGTTCACCGACGCTGAGCGGCGTCGGACGGCTCGACGGATGGTGGGACGGCCAGCACTTCGAAGTCGTGCACGGACCCGGAACCCGCTCGCTGCGGGTCGAGGCGGGCTCTACCCTCTCGCTGCTCGCCCTGCACGGGCCGTGCACGGGCGTCAGCATCGACGGCACCCGCTGGACCCTCGATCACATCGGTCTCGGGCCGGTCGTCGGCCTCGGGGTCAGCAACATCGCGACGCGCAACGCCGTGACCATGAGCGTCGAATCGGGCGTGCTCACCGTGTTCGACGCTCCGACGACGTCACTCGACGCCCACACCGAGCCTCGCACCGGAGGACACCGACGATGAGCACACCGACGGTGAGGACGGTGCGGCACCCTCTCGCGTTCGCCGCCGCAATCGCTCTCGTCGTCGGCGCGGCCGCGTGCGGATCCGATGACGGTGCCGCTTCTCGATCGCTGACCCTGGTCGCGTACGACTCGTTCCCCGAGGCCGACACCGCGCTCAACGATGCGCTCGCCTCGTTCACCGACGAGACCGGCATCGAGGTCGATCTGCTGATTGCCGGCGACACCGGCACGATGCTCTCGAAGGCCTCGCTGACGGCGGGCAACCCCGAGGGCGACGTCATGTGGGGCGTCGACAACACATTCCTTTCGCGTGCGATCGACGACGACGTGTTCGAGCCCTACGAGACGAACACCGATCACATTCCCGCCGATCTGACCGCCCTCGCACCCGGTGGCGAGGCGACGCCCGTCGACTTCGGCGACGTGTGCGTCAACTACGACATCGCGTTCTTCGACGACGCCGGACTCGAAGTGCCCGCGACCCTCGACGACCTCGCCGACCCGCGGTACGCCGACCTGCTCGTCGTCGAGAATCCCGCCACCTCCTCGCCCGGCATGGCGTTCCTCCTCGCGACGATCGACGAGTACGGCGACGACGGCTGGCAGGCCTATTGGTCGGCGCTCGACGGCAACGGGGTCGAGGTCGTCGACGGCTGGAGCGAGGCGTACTACGAGCGGTTCACCTGGGCCGGCGGCGGAAGCCGACCGATGGTGGTCAGCTACGGCACCAGCCCGCCGGCCGAGGTGATCTTCGCCGACCCGCCGCGCGACGACGCTCCGAC
>CBDUYD010000221.1:0-4060 GCA_965371355.1 uncultured Ilumatobacteraceae bacterium | reverse complement strand
GATCACGAGCTGCTGAATCTCGCTCGTGCCTTCGAAGATCGTGAAGATCTTGGAGTCGCGGTGCCAGCGCTCGACGGGGTACTCGCGGGTGTAGCCGTACCCGCCGAGGATCTGGATCGCGTCCTCGGTCGCCCGCACGGCGGTCTCGGACGCCTTCCACTTCGACATCGAACCCTCGGCGTTCTTGAATTGCCCGTTCTTCGACAGCCAGGCAGCACGCCAGATCAGCAATCGGCTGGCGTCGATCTCGGTGATCATGTTGGCGAGCTTGAAGGCGATCGCCTGGTTCATGATGATCGGCCTGCCGAATGCTTGGCGTTCCTTCGCGTACTCGAGTGCGTATTCGTAGGCGGCACGGGCCACGCCGAGCGCCTGCGCGCCCACCGCGGGACGGGTGGCCTCGAAGGTGGCCATCGCCGGTTGCTTGCCGGTGCGCTCCTTGTTGCGCGCACGGGCCAACCTCTCGTCGAGATTGTCCTTGCCTCCCAGCAGGCACGACCCGGGCACCTTGACGTCGTCGAGCACCACCTCGGCGGTGTGGCTCGCCCTGATCCCGTGCTTCAGGTACTTCTGGCCCTGCGAGAGGCCTGGAGTGTTCGGCGGGATGATGAAGCTCGCCTGACCCTTCGAACGGAGCTCGGGGTCGACCGCAGCGACCACCACGTGAACATCGGCGATGCCACCGTTGGTGATCCATGCCTTCGTGCCGTTGAGCGTCCACTCGTCCTTCGCCTCGTCGTAGACGGCGCGGGTGCGCAGGCTCGACACGTCGGAGCCGGCGTCGGGCTCGCTCACACAGAATGCACCGAGCTTCACGTCGTCGGCCGTGCCGTAGCACTGCGGCACCCACTCCATCACCTGCTCGGGCGTGCCGTTGCCGACGATCCCCGCCGCCGCCAGCGCCGTACCCATGATCGCCATTCCGATGCCGGCGTCGCCCCAGAAGATCTCCTCGATCGCGACCGGCAGGGTGAGTCCTGTCGGGTCGCCCATCGCGCTCAGCATGAAGTCGACCCCGTACAGGCCGATCTGCGCGGCCTCCTCCACGACGGGCCAGGGGAACTCCTCGCGCTCGTCCCACTCGTGCGCGACCGGACGGATGACGTCTTCGGCGAAGCCGTGGATCCACTTCTGGAGCTGGATCTGGTCCTCGTCGAGATTCAGGGAGAAAACTGTCATCTCCATAAGTTACCCATCGGTAAGTACGCTTGTCTACCCACCGGTAACTTGTCGCACGCTCGTCACATTCGCAACGTGGCACACTGGGCCGGTGCCGACCGGTGAACACGACGATCGCCTCGTCGTGACCGAGTCCGTGCGGATCCCCCGCCATGAGCTGAAGGTCCGGTTCAGCTCGTCGGGTGGCCCGGGGGGCCAGCACGCGAACAAGACGGCCACCCGTGCGGAGCTGACGTTCGACATCGAAGTCTCGAGCGCGTTCGACGACGTGCAACGGCAACAGCTGATCGCGGCACTCGGACCGGTCGTGCGGATCGTCGCCGACGACGAGCGATCACAGCTGCGCAACCGGACGGTCGCCGAGAACCGCCTCGCCGAACGACTGCGCGGGGCCCTGCACGTCCCGCGACAGCGCCGCGCGACCCGCCCGACGAAGGGCTCTCAACGAAGGCGCGTCGAGGCCAAGCGGCGACGGACCGAGGTGAAGCGCACACGCCGTCGACCGACTCTCGACGACTGAACGATCAGATCGCGGCTAGTTCGAGCAGCTGCGTAGCGATCGACTCGAAGATCAGGTCCGCACCGGGCTCGTAGACGTGGACACCGTCCCACCGGTAGCCGAGATCGGTGGCGATCGCCTCGTCGGAACACCATTCGTCCGGCCCTTCGATCACCTGAACCTCAGGTCCATACTGTGAGGAGACCCAGCGGATCACGTCGTTCACATGGTCGACGCGCTCGTCGTCGCCGCGTTCGGGAAGTGCCCGCACACCCGCACCGGCAACGTCTACCGGCCGCATGCAAGCCACCTCGAGCAGCCCGACGTTGACGCCCTCGGCGAGTATCGCGTCGATTCCCGATATGAGTCCAGCGGCGAAGAGCTGGTCACCGGCAGCCGTACCGAACACGTACTGATCGTCGCCGTCGACGATGTCGAACACGTCCCAGGCACCGACCACGACCAGCGCAACATCGGAGTTGGCCGCCGCGCCCGCCCAGTCGTCCTGCCAGCCGTCGCAGCTCGCAAAGTTGTTGTTGAACGAGACCGAGCTGCGGACGCTGCCCGAGTCGTGTACCCCACAACCGTCGACACTGCCGTTGACGATGCTCGGGAACGCCGCCTCGATACCGTTCGGCAGGTTGACCGCCAGGGCGTTCGCCTGCGAGTCGCCCACGATCGCCACCGATGCCGTCTCGGCCGACGTAGCGCCGGCGGTCGACGACGATGTCGTGGAGGGATCGGTCGCGCCCTCTGGCGCCTCAACACCCGCGGCGCTCTCCGCGTCGTCGGTCGTCACGTCCGACGCTGCCGCCACCTCGAACGTCGCGTCGTCGCCGCCCTCGAAACGGTCGAATTGTCCGACGCTCAGGTAGAAGACGACCAAGCTGCCGACGAGCAACGCTCCCCCGGCGATCGGGGCCCAGGTGATCGGGGCCCGGTCACCCCACCAGCGTCCGATCGCCCCCTGGCGCACCGGCGTCTCGATGAAGCGGTACGACACCTCCGATACGACGATCGTGATCGCCATCGCGAGGAGGAACAGATCGACGCTTCCGTCGGTCGCCCCGACGATCACGAAGATCGGCCAGCTCCACAGATAGAGCCCGTAGCTCCGCCTGCCGACCTCGACGAGCGGCATCGACGACATGATCCAGCGGAAGCCGGTCGCCGCCGGATGCACGGCGACGAGCACTGCCGCCAACGACAGGACCGAAACCAGCGGCAGCAGCCACTGGTACACGTACGCCTCGGTGAGCGTGGTGACGGCGAACGCGAGGCCGAGCCCCGCCACCGCGGCGGCCCCGAGTGGGTCGAGCACCCGACCGACCGGCGCGCCGAGCGCGTTCGGCCAGGTCCACGGTCTCCACAGGAACGCCGCCCCGGCGCCGAGCAGCAGTCCCGACGACCGGGTGATCGTCGAGAGGTACGCGAAGTTGGTGCGGTCGAGTCCCTCGAACGCGCCCACCGGGCCTCCGAGGAGGGTCGGCGAGCCCGAGTGCAGCCAGGACGTGAACACCATCACCCCGACCGCCGCGGCGAGCACGAGCCAACCGATCACCTTGCGCGAGGGGATCATCGCGACGAGGGCGGCGAACAGCAGGGGCCAGACCAGGTACCACTGCTCCTCGACCGCCAGGCTCCAGAGGTGACGCAGCAGCGGTGGTTCGCCGGCGAAATACGGAACGTCACCGAGGACCTGTCCCCAGTTGCCGACGTAGAAGATCGCCCACGGGAAATCCCGCTTGAGCTGGGAGAGCTGGTCCTGCGTACCGGCGAACACCGCCCAGACCGCGACCGCCGCGAGCATCGCGAACAGCGCCGGGAACAGGCGCCGCACGCGGCGCATCCAGAATTGCCCGAAGGCGATGCGGTCGGTGCGCTCGAACTCGGAGAGCAGCAGCGACGTGATCAGGAATCCGGAGACGACGAAGAACACCTCGACGCCGAAGAACCCGCCGTGCATCCACGAGAAACCGGCGTGGTAGAACAGCACGCCGACGATCGACACCGCCCGCAGGCCATCGAGCGCCGGCTGGTATCCCATCGACGGGAGCGCGGCGCCGGAAGGCGTCGGCTCCGGAAGCATCGCAACACGCTACCGGCGCGCTATTCCCGCCAGTGGTCAGGTGCGATTGCCTCGTTGAGGCCGACCGGTTCGTTCGTTGAGGCTCAACTCAACTCGCAGGCGACCAAGTTCTCGCCGGCGAGGCAAGACCGCCGAAGGTGACGATGACGTCCTTGCCGTTGCCACCGTCGATCACGTCGTCTCCCGGTGTCCCGACGATCGTGGCCGGCCGACCGTTGCACGTCGGGGTGTCGGGGATCGAGTCGAGCACGAGGCCGACAATGATCGGATCGTGGTCGGAGGACCTCAGGGCG
>CBDUYD010000220.1:0-4066 GCA_965371355.1 uncultured Ilumatobacteraceae bacterium | reverse complement strand
CGGTGGTAGATGCCGCGGTTGCCGAACATCTCGAAGTACTGGGTGGTGTGTCGGTCGTCTGCGCCCGCGTCGTCGAACGTGTAGTTCATCGCCACGCCCTCGATCGGCTTCTGCGCGATGCCGTTGACCATGTAGGGCTGCGGAAGCCCTGCGGCTTCGAGCAGGGTCGGAGCGAGGTCGATCACGTGATGGAATTGTTCTCGGACCTCACCCTTGGCATCGATCCCGTTCGGCCAGTGCACCACCATCCCGTTGCGCGTGCCGCCGAAGTGCGAGGCGACCTGCTTGGTCCACTGGTACGGCGCGTTCATCGCGTGCGCCCAGCCGACCGGGTAGTGGTTGAACGCCTCGGGTGAACCGATCTCGTCGAGGTGCGGAAGGATCTCCTCGACCGTCTCGGGGATCCCGTTGAGCGCCTTGATCTCGTTGAACGTGCCATCGAGGCCCCCCTCGGCGGAGGCTCCGTTGTCGCCGGCGATGTAGATGACGATCGTGTCGTCGAGTACGTCGATCTCGTCGAGCGCGTCGATCAGGCGGCCGGTGTGGAAGTCGGTGTGCTCTGCGAAGCCGGCGTACGTCTCCATCAGGCGCGCCCCGACCGTGCGCTGATCGTCCGAGAGCGAGTCCCAGGCCTCGACCCCGGGAGGACGGCCGGTCAGCTCGGTGTCGGCGGGCACGAGACCCCTGTCGATCTGATTCGCCAGCGTCTCGGCCCGTACCGCGTCCCAGCCCTTGTCGAACTGACCGCGGTACTTCTCGATCCACTCCTCTGGCACATGGTGCGGGGCGTGCGTCGCCCCGAAGGACATGTAGATGAAGAACGGCTTGTCTGGCGTCATCGCCTTCTGCGCCTTCGCCCAGGCGATTGCTTGGTCGGTCTGTTCCTCGGTGATGTGGTAGCCCTCCTCCGCCGTGGCCCGCGGCTCGGTCGGCGTCGTGCCCTCGAACAGTGTCGGCTCCCACTGGTTGGTCTCACCGGCGACGAATCCCCAGAACTTCTCGAACCCGTCACCGGTCGGCCAGCGGTCGAATGGTCCCGAAACGGACGTCTCCCAGACGGGGGTCTGGTGCATCTTGCCGAACGCCGCGGTGCTGTAGCCGTTGAGGCGCAGCACCTCGGCCACGGTGGCGACGCTGTTCGGCCTCACCGAGGTGTTGCCGGGCATCGATGTGGCGACCTCGCCGACCGAACCCATCTCGGCCGAGTGGTGGTTGCGCCCGGTCAAGAGCGCCTGTCGCGTCGGGGAACAGAGCGCTGTCGTGTGGAACCGGTTGTACGACAGCCCCCCGCCCGCGAGCCGTTCGAGAGTCGGCATCTCGCAGGGGCCGCCAAAGGCCGAGGTGGCACCGAACCCCATGTCGTCGATCAGCACGATGAGCACGTTCGGCGCGCCGGCGGGGGGACGCAGCGGGTGGATCGGCGGGGCCTTGCTGTCGGCGGCGTGCAACGCGGGCTCGGTCCGCACGGGGATGTCGGGGATCGGAAGAATCTCGCGTCCGATGCTGGGGTCCTGTGCCATGGTGCTCGCTCCTCGATGCGCCGGTGGGCCGGGGTGTCGCGCCCGGCTGACCGTATCAGTGGCGGGTGCGCACGAGATTCGGTCAGACTGCGGTGATGGTCACTTCCGAAATCGACAGGATCGTCGTGTACCTCGCCCGCAAGATCGTGACGATGCACGCGGGATGTCCCACCGCGACCGCCGTCGCGGTGCGGGGTGACCGGATCGTCGCGGTGGGCTCTCTCGACGAGGTCACTGCCGCACTCGGCGACATGCCCTACGACGTCGATCGCTCGCTGGCCGATCACGTCGTGCTTCCCGGGCTGATCGACCAGCACCTGCACCCGATCCTCGGCGCGACGACACTCGCCACCGAGGTGATCGCCACCGAGGACTGGGTGCTCCCCGACCACACCTTCCCCGCGGCGCACTCCCACGACGAGTACGTCGCCCGCCTGCGGGCGGCCGAGAGGGCGATCACCGATCCGGACGAGTGGCTGTTCTCGTGGGGTTACCACTCGTTGTGGCACGGCGAACTGAATCGTGAGGTGCTCGACTCGGTGAGCGATTCGCGCCCGATCGCGATCTGGCAAAGGTCGTGCCACGAGTTCTACCTCAATACGGCGGCGCTCGATGCGTTCGGGATGCTCGACGGCGAGCTCGAGGCTGACCCGGGAGTTCTCGCGCAGATCGACCTCGAGGTCGGGCACTTCTGGGAGCGGGGTGCGTTCGCTTTCCTCTTCCCCCACATCGCGCCGCTCTTGATGAACCCCGATCGGCTCCGTCGCGGACTGCATCAGATGGTCGACTACCTCCACCAGAACGGGGTCACCGCGTTCAACGAGCCGGGAGCCGTGCTGGTTCCGGGGGCGTGGGAGATCTACGAGGAGATTCTCGGAGCCGACGACACTCCGTTCTACAGCTACTTCATCCCCGACGGTCGTGCCGCGGCAGAGGCCGGCCTGTCACACGAGCAGTCGCTGGCGCAGGCCGAGTCGCTCGTCGCCAAGGCACCGGACGGGAAGCTCTCGTTCTTCTCGGATCAGATCAAGTTGTTCGCCGACGGCGCGATCATCAGCCAACTGATGCAGATGCGCGAGCCGTACCTCGACCGCGACGGCAATCCGGACCCGGACCATCACGGCGAGTGGCTGATGCCGCCGGAGGTGTTCGAGGATCGGGCCAAGCTCTACTGGGACGCCGGCTACCAGATCCACATCCATGTCAACGGCGATCTGGGCCTCGATCTCGTGCTCGACACGTTCGAGCGCCGGATGCGCGAGAACCCGAGATCTGATCACCGGACCGTGATCGTGCACTTCGCCAACTCGACCGAAGAACAGATCGACCGCATCGCCCGTCTCGGAGCGTTCGTCAGTTCGAACCCGTATTACACGGTGGGGTTCGCCGACAAGTATTCCGAGGTCGGTCTCGGTCCCGACCGGGCCGACCTGATGGTGCGCAACGCGTCCGTCCTCCGTCGCGAGATTCCGTTGAGCTTCCACTCCGATCTCCCGATGGGTCGCAGTGATCCGATCGGGATGATGTCCTACGCGGTCAACCGGATCACCCAGTCGGGGCGCGTCGCCGCGCCCGAACAGCGCGTCGGTGCCGAGGCGGCGCTGCGGGCGGTGACGATCGAGGCCGCCCGGTCGTGGCGTCGCGAGCACGACCTGGGCAGCATCGAGGCCGGCAAGATCGCGAACTTCACGATCGTCGACGAGAGCCCGCTCGACGTGGCGCCCTCGGATATCGATTCGATAGCCGTTCTGGGGATCTTCTTCGAGGGCCGATCGTTCCCGCTTCCAGCCGATTCGCTCGGTAGGGCCGCAGCGTCGACGCGCCCGGGTCTCGGCGTGCTGCGATCGATCCCCGGCCACGATCATGGTGGTTGCGCATGTGCGGTCGCACGCCAACTCGTCGCCGCGCTCGCCCGTTCGGCGGCCTGAGCGTCGGTCGATCCTCGGTGATCGGCTGTGCCCGCTGTACTCGGGATCATCACGCCGGATGTGCGTTCGTGCGGCTGCTGCGGTGGCTGCGGCCGCTGATGTCGGCGGATGGTCTCGACGGTCGCGACGGTGGAGAGGGAAGCGAGGACGAGGAGCATCATCGCCGGATCGTCGATCACCTCCGCCGGCTGCAGCGTGCGGATCAGTGGTAGGCCGACAAGCCCGATGACGATGAAAATGCAGGTACCGCCGAGGAGCGCTCGGCGGTACATCGGCTCGGGGCGTTGTTCCACGAGCCACAGCACGAGCGCGCCTTGCGCCACGAGGTAGAACGCCGACGGACTGACCGCGCCGGCGGCGACGAAGTTGAGGTTGAGGAAGATGCCGGCCGCGAGCGCGGCTCCGAGATGTCGACCGCGAAGCAGCGCGAGCCCGGTGGCGAGCTGGATCGCGACGACGAACACGACGACCGTGTCGAGATGCGGCTCGATGACAGGATCCACGAACGGCCGATACCAGGCGAGCCGGCTGTCCTCGTGATCGACGAGGAACGCCTGGATACCCGCACCGTTCCACCAGTACGGGTCGATCAGCTTCTCCGTCGCTGCCCGCAGCCAC
>CBDUYD010000219.1:0-4098 GCA_965371355.1 uncultured Ilumatobacteraceae bacterium | reverse complement strand
CCGGTCGGAGATGAGCCGGTCGGAGGCGGACCGGTCAGGAGTGCCGGAGGAGCCCCTGATCGATGACGACGCGCTCATCGCCCTCGTCGCCCGCGCTGGTCGTGAACACCACCTCACCGTCGCCGGTCGACCACATCCGGATCGTCAGCGCCTCGCCCGGGAACACCGGAGACGCGAAGCGACCCTCGATGTGCTGAAAACTCCCCGGATCGCCACCGCACATGCCGTGGAGCAGCGCCCGCCCGGTGAACCCGTAGGTGCACAGACCGTGGAGGATCGGCGTGTCGAAGCCGCCCATCGCGGCGAATGACGGATCGGTGTGGAGCGGGTTGCGGTCGCCGGACAACCGGTAGACGAACGCCTGGTCGCGCGAGGTGCGGTACGACACCACCTCGTCGGGATCGCGTTCGGGCGGGACGTTCTTGGGCCCTGACGGTCCCCGCTCGCCGCCCCAGCCACCTTCGCCGCGGATGAAGAGCGACGATGTGGTCGTGTAGAGCGGCTCACCGTCGGCCACCGCGACCGACTCGGCGACCACGACGGCCGCCTTGCCCTTGTCGTAGACGCCCGTGATCTCGCTCGTCACGCTCGCGGTGCCGTCGACGGGGAGCGGACGGTGCAGCGTGACCGCCTGCTGGCCGTGGACGAGCATCGCCGGATTGAACGAGCCGATCGCCCCCAGCGCGGAACCGGAGCGGACGACGACCGGGAACGTCGGCAGCACCTGCTGTTCGACGTCTTTGGTGTTCTCGGTGGTGAACGCGAGTTCGTCGTGGCCGGCGCCCACGCCCACCGCGTACAGCAGAGCGTCCTTCGACGTCCATGATGCCTCGATCGGATCGCTCTTGGTCCCCACCGCATCGGGATTGATCGCCATGTCGTTGTCTCCTTCGATTCTCTGTCGTGTCGGGTCGTTGCGTATCGGGTCGTTGCGTATCGGGTCGCGACGGGTCGTCGGGGCCTTCAGCCAGGGGGTGGCGTCTGGGGCCAGCCGCCGGGCGTGCCGTCCATCCCGGAGTTGCCGCGGGCATTCGCCAGGAGGTCGGCGACGATCGCGCCTACGTCGTTGGGGTCGTCGACCGGGTCGGCCGAGGGGCCGCGCATCCATCCTTCGGCGACGGCGAGCATCTGCCCCGACGCCTCGAACACACGGCCTGTCACGCCACCCGCCTCGTCGGAGCAGAGCCAGGTGACCACCGGGGCGATCCAGTGGGGGGCGCGGGACTCGCGGTCCTCGTCGGTCTCGGGTGCCGGGCCGAGCCCCTCGGTCATCCGCGTCAGCGCCACCGGGGCGACGGCGTTGACCGTGACGCCGTAGCGGGCGACCTCGAGCGCGGCGATGTTGGTGAAGGCGGCGATGCCGGCCTTCGCGGCGCCGTAGTTCGTCTGTCCCGGGTTGCCGTAGATGCCCGACACCGAGGTGGTGTTGACGATGCGGCCGCTGACCGGCTCACCGGCCTTCGCCCGCTCGCGCCAGTAAGCGACCGCCCACCTCGAGGGTGCGAACGTGCCCTTGAGGTGCACGTCGATGACAGCGTCCCACTCGTCCTCGGTCATGTTGGCCAGCATGCGGTCGCGCAGGATGCCCGCGTTGTTGACGACCGCGTGGAGGTCGCCGAACGTCTCGACGGCGGTGTTGATCAACCGTTGCGCACCCTCCCAGTCGGACACGCTGTCGCCGTTGGCGACCGCCTCGCCGCCGGCTGCGACGATCTCGTCGACCACCTGTTGCGCGGGCGAGACATCCCCTCCGGTTCCGTCGACCGCTCCGCCGAGATCGTTGACCACCACCTTGGCACCCTGACGGGCCAGGCTCAGGGCGTGCTCGCGCCCTATCCCGCGACCGGCTCCGGTGACGATGGCGACACGCCCGTCGCAGAGACCACTCATGTGAACATCCCTTCTGGGCCTTCACCGGCCCGGGAAACCATTGGGTATGTGCGCCACACCGAATGCCAGCGCACGGGAAGCATCGTAGATTGAGCGATGTGTGCGACTGCGACCCGACCCGCCGACGGTTCCTCGGCGCGATCGGGGCTGCCGCCGTCGGTGCCGCCGCGATGTCGGCCGGCGCGATGTCGGCCGGGGCCCTGACGGCCGTCGGAGAGCAGGTTGCGCGGATCAGCGCCACGCCGTTGTTCGGCGGCTTGCAGATCCTCCCTCGTGATCGTTGGGGGGCCGATCTTGCGCCGAAGGGACCGCTGTATCCCGAGGATCCGCGCTTCATCCTCGTCCACCACACCGCCTCGCCGAACGACGGGCGCGATCCACGCCAGCTGGTGAGGATCAGCCACGCCTACCACACGGGTCCCAAAGGCTGGCCCGACATCGCCTACAACTTCATGGTCGGCCACGACGGTTCGGTGTGGGAGACGAGGGCGGGTTCGCTCGCCGGGCCCGTCGTCGCCGACGCCTCCGGCGGGAGCCAGGGATTCGCCCAGCTGATCTGCATGATCGGCAACTTCGCCCAGGTCGCCCCGCCGCCCGCGATGCAGGAGTCGGTGGTCCGCCTGATCGCCTTCCTCGCCCACCGCGACGCGATCGACCTCACCGCCGGGGCCGGTACCTCGTTCATCTCCCGCGGCAGCGATCGCTTCCCGGCCGGAACGCCGATGGCCGTGCGGACCGTGTCGGGGCATCGCGACTGCACGTTCACCACATGCCCCGGCGACGTCGGTTACTCGCTGATCCCCGGATGGCAGGCCCGAGCGAAGCAGCTCCTCGACGCGCCACCATCCCGTTTCGAACACGCCGAGCGACTCGGACCGCCGACCTCGTAGCTCGCGTCGAGCGATCGGGTGACCGCAGTCGATCGGCCCCGTAGCCTCTCCCCCGTGACCGGCCGACGCGACACGAGCGACGACGCGCCCCGCACGCCCCGGCGATCGATCGAGACCGACGTCGTGATCGTCGGCGGCGGGCCGGCCGGGTCGGCGGCGGCGATCGAACTCGCACGGTCGGGGCGCCGCGCCGTACTCGTCGACAAGGCCGTCTTCCCGCGCGACAAGTGCTGCGGTGACGGCCTCACCACCCTCGCGCTGCGCGAACTCGAGACGCTCGGATTCGACCCGGTCGACGTGCCCGACTGGTTCGACGCCTCGAGTGCGCTGCTGCGATCACCCTCGGGCCGCGAGGTCGAGCTGCCGCTCCCCGACCGGGGCCGGTACGCAGCGGTCGCCCCACGACTGCAGCTCGACGACGCGCTGCTCGACCTGGCGAGGAGGTCCGGCGCCACGGTGTACGACGGTCAGGCCTTCGAGTCGCTCGTACAGCTCGTCGGTTCGATCGTCGTCGAGACGCCCGACCTCTCGATCCGGGCGCGGTACGTCGTCGCCGCCGACGGCATGTGGAGTCCGGTGCGCAAGGCACTAGACCTCGGGCTTCCCGGCTATCTCGGCGACTGGCACGGGTTCCGGCAGTACGCCCGGAACGTGTCGGGGCCGGCGGCCGGGCAGCTCTTCGTCTGGTTCGAGCCCGATCTCCTGCCGGGCTACGCCTGGTCGTTCCCACTTCCCGGCGGGCGCGCCAATGTCGGGTTCGGTGTACTCCGCGACGGCTCCCGCCGGACCGGAACGATGGCGCAGCAGTGGCACGACCTGCTCGCCCGACCACACATCGTCGAAGCGCTCGGCGACAGCTTCGAACTCGAGGACCGCCACCTGGCCTGGCCAATTCCGGCGCGCGTCGACCAGATCACCCTCGGCGGTGGCCGCACGCTCTTCGTCGGTGACGCCGCCGCGGCGACCGACGTGATGACGGGTGAGGGAATCGGCCAGGCGCTCCTCACCGGGCGACTCGCCGCCGAGGCGATCATCGGCGCGGGCGCCCTGCAGCCAAGCGCCGCGCTCGCGATCTACGAGCGCGAGGTCAGCCACCACCTGCGGGCTGACCACCGGATGTCGAAGCTGCTCGGTTCGATGCTCGCGTCGAAATGGGGAGCGCGCGGCGCGTTGCGCGTCGTCGGCTCGAGCGGTTCGTGGGGCCGCCGCAACTTCGGCCGCTGGATGTTCGAGGACGAGCCGCGCGCCGTGCTGCTCACACCGAGCAGATGGCACAGGGGGTTCCTGCGCCGACCGGGCGCCTACGTCTCCGGCGCCT
>CBDUYD010000218.1:0-4113 GCA_965371355.1 uncultured Ilumatobacteraceae bacterium | reverse complement strand
CTCGAGCCGCGCGAAGCGGAATCGGTGATCGACGGCGATCTGATGGAGCCGCCCGAGCCGGTCGAGGAGATCGCTCGCGAGGCGATGGTCGAAGAGTCGGACGTGAACCTCGTCGATCCGCTCCTGCTCACCTTCGCCAACGGTGTCCGCGTCGCCTTCAACGTGACGCCGATCGTCGAGGGCAACGTCGCGTTCGAGGGTCGCAGCCCCGGTGGACTCGCCGTCGTCGCCGACGACGATGTTCCCGACGCCGATGCGGCCGGACGCGTCGTCGACGGGAGCGGCGTCGCCTCGTTCAGCCCTGTCGAACTCGAGGCGTTCCTCGCCGCCAAGGATGTCGACGTGCGGTCGCGTATCGACCAGTTCACCGAGGGCTTCGATGGCTTCGTCGCAACCGATGACCTCGAGGTGTTGATGCAGCTCGTCCACCTCCGGATGACCGAGCCGCGCGTCGACGACGTGGCGCTCGACCGGTACGTCGACGACGAGCTGGCGTTCGCCGTCGACCCGTCGATCGATCCCGGGTACGCGCAGTTCGTCGCCCTCCGCGACGCACGCTACGACGATCCGCGGTTCCATCTGCCGACGGTCGACTCCCTCGCCACCGTCGATGAGGCGGGTGTCGACGAGGTGTACCGCGACCGGTTCGGTGACGCCTCCGACTGGTCGTTCTCGTTCAGTGGCGACTTCGACATGGGGACCGCGATCGACCTCGCCCGCCGCTATCTGGGCACGCTCCCCGCGACCGACCGTGTCGAGGCCCCGGGATTCGACGAGCCGCCGCCACCGCGGGGGATCGTGTCGGAGCGGGTCGTCGCCGGTGAAGGCGAGCAGGCCAACGTCTTGTTCCTCTACACGGCGCCCGCGTCGGCCGAGCGGCGCGACGACGTCGCCGCACAGGTTGTCGGCGAGGTGGTCGGCAACCGCCTCAGCGACGTGATCCGTGAGCAACTCGGCGAGTCGTATTCACCGTTCGCCGAGATCGAACTCACGGGCGGGGGCACACCGTTCGCCGAGACGTTCGTGTCGGTGTCGACCGGCCGCGACCTCGTCGACAGCGTGTCGTCGGCCGTGCTCGCAGAACTCGACGAACTCCGCGTGGCCGGGCCGACCGAGGCCGAGTACGACGCCGCATCCGAGACCGTGTTCCAGCAGCTCCAGCTGTTCAACAATCCGCAGATCAACGACGAGGTACTCAGCGTGCTCGTCGACCCCGAGGGCAACCCGTCGCTCAGGCTGTTCCTCGATCAGGGTCGCCTCGTCGCCACGATCGGGCCCGACGAGGTGAAGGCCTATCTCACGGCGTGGACGCCGGTCGGTCGGTACATCGAGATCCAGACCGTCCCGCGCTGAACTCGCCCCGCCCCAGCGACCCGAGAGCGCGCCCGAGCGACCTCAGCGAGCGTGCGAGGCGGTTACGGTCCGCTGGCTCACCTCGACGAGCTCGCCGGATCGCACCTCGTAGCTGATGACGTGCTCGACCGAGTGCTGCCCGCCCCGGGCACGTCCCGACACGACGTCGAGCTCTGTGCCGTCGACCAGGGGGAGCAGCGCGACCGCCCGGAATCCCTCGTCGGTGCCGGGCGACGAGCGCTTGTCCTCGCGCAGCAGGAGGCCGGAGTCCCACACCCAGGTGTCGTCGACGCTGACGAACCGGCAGCGGTGGTTCGTCCTCGACTTGGCGACCATGCCTCCCGGACAGACGATGAGGCTGCCCTCGACCCATGGGAGCACGCCGAGCCCGTCGCGGCCGAAGCCCGCCTCGAACGCGGCGGCGATGATGGCGTCCTCGTCGCCGGCCCCGATCGCCCTCTCGATCTGCACCTGGCGTACGACCTCGGCGAGCTTGTGGAGCTCGTCGTCGCTCATCGCGCGAACTGCCTCGACAACGGCCTCCGGCTCGCCCGCCGGCTGGATCGATGCGCGCATCACGGCAGTCTGCCAGCGGTTACTCGCGGTGCGACGTGCGGCGGGATCGTGGCGTAAGGTCACGGGATGCAGACGAAGGCCGCAATCCTCTGGGAAGTCAACCAACCGTGGAGCGTCGAGGAGATCGAGCTCGACGATCCGGGTCCGGGCGAGGTGAAGGTCAAACTTGCCGCCTCGGGCCTGTGCCACTCCGACGAGCACCTGGTCACCGGCGACCTCCCCTTCGATCTTCCGATCATCGGGGGCCACGAAGGTGCGGGCGTCGTCGAGGAGGTCGGCGATGGCGTGAGCTGGCTCGAGCCGGGCGACCACGTCGTCTTCGGGTTCATCCCCTCGTGCGGCCGCTGCCCGAGTTGTTCGACCGGTCACCAGAACCTGTGCGATCTGGGGGCCTTGCTCGGCGCCGGCAAACAGATCGCCGACGGCACGTCGCGGCACCACGCGCAGGGTGTCGATCTTGCGACCATGTGCATGCTCGGTACGTTCGCCCATCACACGGTCGTCAACGAGGCGAGCTGCATCAAGATCGACAAGGACGTACCGCTCGACCGTGCGTGTCTACTCGGCTGTGGCGTGGTCACCGGCTGGGGATCGGCCGTGTACGCCGCCGAGACCGGGCCCGGCGACATCGTGGCCGTCGTCGGCGTCGGGGGCATCGGTGCCAACGCGATCCAGGGAGCGAAGCTCGCCGGTGCGAAGCAGATCTGGGCGATCGATCCGGTCGAGTCCAAGCGCGAGAAGGCGATGGAGTTCGGCGCCACGCACACGGCCGCGTCGATGACCGAGGCGATGGAGCCGCTCGGCGAGGCCTCGTGGGGAACGATGGCCAACAAGGTGATCATGACGATGGGCGTCGGCTCGGGCGAGGTGATGGCCGAGGCCCTCGCGCTCGCCTCGAAGCGTGGCCGGGTCGTGGTCACCAACATCCATCCGGCACTCGAGATGTCGGCGTCGATGAGCCTGCTCGACATGACCCTGATGGAGAAGCAGGTCGTCGGGTCGCTGTTCGGATCAGGCAACCCGCGCGCCGACATCCCGAAGCTGCTCAACCTGTATCGCGAGGGCCAACTCGATCTCGATGGCCTGATCACCAATACCTACGACCTCGACACCGTCAACGACGGCTACGACGACATGCGGGCTGCCAAGAACATCCGCGGCGTGTTGATCTACGACTGAACCCGCCTCGAGCTTTCGCGAATTTCGGAACGTGGGGTCGAGACTGGTGCCACCGTCCGGAGCCGGTGGCACAGGAGGGTCGGATCGTCATCCCCATCGAGCTGCGCGAGCGGTACGGCATCGAAGTAGGAGATGAACTGACCGTCGTGGCCGAACCCGGCGGATTGCGACTCGTCGACAGCCGCACACTCGTAGAGGAACTCCGCGGCTCGCTGGCCGGTGGTCCGAGCCTCGCCGAGGAGTTGATCGAGGAACGGCGCGTGGAAGTGACGAACGAGCAGAGCGGGTGACCGCCGTCCTCGATGCATCGGCGGTGCTCGCGTTCCTGCAGGACGAGCCGGGCCAGGATGACGTCGCGCGGCACCTCCTGGGCGCGGTGATCGCCGCGCCGAACTGGGCCGAGATCGTGCAGAAGGTTCGCTCACATCCCGGCCGGCCGGCGCTCGATGTGCTCGCCGGCCTGCTGGCGGTCGGCGTGAAGATCGAGCCGTTGTCGCCCGACGACGCGACCCGCGCCGGTGAGATCTGGGAGACCTGCCCGACCTTCTCGCTCGCCGACCGCTGTTGCCTCGCGGTCGGCGAGCGACTCGCGTTGCCCGTGCTGACAGCCGACGCAGCATGGCGCGGATGCGGCCTCGATGTCGATGTGCGCGTCATCCGCTGACCGGCGGTCGATGGCCGCTCTCGAGAACGCAGCGGTTTCGGTGTCTGCGAGAACGGAGGGGGTTTGACGCGCTGCGGAGCCGGTGCGGTGCAGGCTGTACGGTCGACGGTTCGGGAACTACTTCGGGAGGGAGCGGTCATGAAGAGCAGGGCAGCCGTACTGCACGGGATCGGCCAGCAATGGCAGGTAGAGGAGATCGAGGTCGATGCGCCCAAGGCGGGCGAGGTGCTCGTCCAGTGGAAGGCCGCCGGCCTGTGCCACAGCGACGAACACCTCGTCACCGGCGACATGGTGCCGCCCGACGAGGTCTGGGAGTTGATGGGCATCGAGTCGTTCTTCCC
>CBDUYD010000217.1:0-4170 GCA_965371355.1 uncultured Ilumatobacteraceae bacterium | reverse complement strand
GGGGCAGGGTCAGGGGAAGCCGGTGCGGACCACGTCGTAGGGATCATCGACGGCGGCGACGATGCGGAGGAACTCGTGGTCGCGGAGGTCGAGCACGAGGAGCGGCAGCTCGGGGCCGCTGGCGGGCATCGCCCAGAACTGCCTGCCCTCGATGCCGCGACCGAGCATCGCGCCGACCCGTCGGCGTCCCGGGCGGAACGCGCCGTCGTGCGGCCCCCGACCGAGCAAGCGGCGGTCGATCGACGGCTCGAGCGCGCCACGGATGGTCGCCCAGGCGTCGACGATCTCACTCGGGTCGACGGCGACGGCGCGCCGCCAGCCGATCGCCCGATCGAGTCCCGAGAGCTCGATCCGGAGCCCACCGTCGCCGAGGTCGAATTCGAGTGCCACGGCAGCTGACCGTACCCATCTCGCCGTTCGGCGATGCGCGCCCGGGAGCGCGACGCGAGAGGTTGGAAGGGTGCACGGACGCGCATAGCATCTGATGGCCGTGTTCGAGAGGCATTTCGAGCACCAACCCATCTTGCAATCGATGTCCGAGTAGGCCCTCCCCGCCGTTGGGAACGGAACCGCCCGGCAACAACTTCAGTTCGTGCTCCGCGCGCCCGTTACACCTGGGCGGCGGAGCATTTGCGTGGATAGCCCCGACACGGGTTCGATCAACCAGAAGGAATCGCCGCTATGGCACAACAAGCGATCGTCGGCGAAAAGGTCGGCATGACGCAGACGTGGGTGGACGACAAGGTCGTTCCCGTCACGGTCGTGCGCGTCGACCCGATGCGCATCGTCCAGATCAAGACGACCGAGCGCGACGGTTACACAGCGCTCCAGGTGACATACGGATACCGCGACGCGAAGAAGCTGACCAAGCCGGCGGCCGGCCACTACGCCAAGGGGGGCGTCCAGCCGGGCAAGCGCCTCGTCGAGTTGCGCCTCGATTCGATCGACGGGTTCGAGGTCGGTCAGGAGATCACGGTCGAGCAGATCGAGTCCGGATCGCGAGTCGACGTCACCGGCACCAGCCGGGGTAAGGGATTCGCCGGCACGATCAAGCGACACAACTTCGCCGGCCAGCCGGCTTCACACGGCAACCACAAGAGCCACCGCAAGCCCGGAGCGATCGGCTCGTGCGCATTCCCCGGCCGCGTATTCAAGGGCATGAAGATGGCCGGCCACATGGGCCACGAGCAGGTGACCACGCAGAACCTCGAAGTGGTGCAGTCCGATGCCGAGCGCAACCTGCTGCTCGTCAAGGGATCGGTGCCAGGTCCGGCCGGCGGCGTCGTCGTTGTCCGCAACGCGGTGAAGCTCGCCGGGAAGGGAAGCTGACAGATGAGCACGCTCAGCCTCAAGAACTCCTCCGGCACCGACGCCGGCACGGTCGAACTGAACGACGAACTGTTCGGCGTCGAGCCGAACATTCCGTTGATGCACCAGGTCGTCACCGCCCAACTCGCCGCTCGCCGGTCTGGCACGCAGAGCACCAAGACGCGCGCCGACGTCTCCGGCGGCGGTGCCAAGCCCTACGCCCAGAAGGGCACCGGTAACGCCCGCCAGGGTTCGATCCGCGCACCGCAGTACGCGGGCGGGGGTGTCGCGCACGGTCCCAAGCCGCGCAAGTACAACCAGAAGACGCCCAAGAAGATGATCAAGGCCGCGCTCCGGTCGGCGCTGTCCGATCGCGCCGCCGACGGCAAGATCATCGTCATCGACGACTGGGGGATCGCCGCTCCGAGGACGAAGGACGCCAAGGCCGCTCTCGAGGCGCTCGGGATCGAGGGCACGGTCCTCGTCGTCGTCGACCGTGACGACGTCTCGGCCAGCCTCAGCTTCCGCAACCTGCCCGACGTGCACACCATCCTTCCTGGCGAACTCAACGCGTACGACGTGCTGTGCAACGAATGGCTGATCTTCACCGAAGCGACCCTGCCCGGTGCCACCGCCGACGCAACGTCGTCGACGACGCCCGACCTACCGTCCTCGGCGAGCGCCGACGGTGAGGGCGAGACAAATGACGAGGAGAGCCCCTCATGAAGGATCCCCGAGACATCATCATCGCTCCGGTCGTCTCCGAGAAGAGCTACTCGCTGATCGAGGAGGGCGTCTACACGTTCAAGGTCGATCCCTCCGCCTCCAAGCCCGAGATCCGCGACGCCATCGAGTCGATCTGGGGCGTCGAGGTGCTGAAGGTCAACACCCTCAACCGCCCCGGCAAGACAAAGCGCACCCGCGGCACCAATCGCATCGGAAGGTCGCCCGCCACGAAGCGGGCCATCGTCACCCTGGCGGCGGGCGAGATCCCGCTGTTCGAGAACTGAGCGCATCATGGCCATCCGTTCCCGCAAACCGACCAGCCCCGGCCGTCGCTTCCAGACGAGCTCCGACTTCAGCGAGGTCACCAAGACGACGCCCGAGAAGTCGCTGCTCGTCAAGAAGCCCCGAACCGGCGGCCGCAACAGCTACGGCCGCAAGACGTCGCGTCACCGCGGCGGTGGACACAAGCAGCAGTACCGCATCATCGATTTCAAGCGTGTGAAGGACGGTGTGCCGGCCAAGGTCGCCGCCATCGAGTACGACCCGAACCGCACGTGCCGCATCGCCCTGCTGCACTACAGCGACGGCGAGAAGGTGTACATCCTCGCTCCCCGCGGACTGAGCGTGGGCGACGAGGTCGAGAGCGGCCACGGCGCCGACATCAAGCCCGGCAATGCAATGCCCCTGCGCTACATCCCCGTCGGTACGGTCGTGCACAACGTCGAACTCCGACCGGGCCAGGGCGGCAAGATCGGCCGCTCGGCCGGCATCGCCGTGCAGCTCGTCGCCAAGGAGGGTGATCATGCCACGCTGCGCATGCCGTCGACCGAGATGCGCCGCGTGCTCATCGACTGTCGAGCGACGGTCGGCGAGGTCGGCAACGCCGAACACGAGCTAGTGAAGATCGGCAAGGCCGGTCGTAACCGCTGGAAGGGCAAGCGTCCGCAGACCCGCGGCGTCGCGATGAACCCGGTCGATCACCCGCTCGGCGGCGGTGAGGGCAAGACCTCCGGTGGCCGTCCGGCCGTCTCCCCGTGGGGCCAGCCCGAGGGCCGCACGCGCAACAAGAAGAAGTCGAGCCAGTCGCTCATCATCCGTCGTCGTCGTTCAGGGCGTGGCCGCCGCTGACCGCGGTCGCCCACATGGCAGAAGCCAGAAGGTAGTCAAGAGGTACTGACACATGAGTCGCAGTCTCAAGAAGGGCCCGTTCGTCGACGAGCACCTGCTCCGCAAGATCGACGAGCAGAACGCAGCCGGCGAGCGCAAGGTCATCAAGACCTGGTCGCGCCGTTCGACCATCATCCCCGACATGGTCGGCCACACGATCGCCGTCCACGACGGTCGCAAGCACGTCCCGGTCTACGTGACCGAGTCGATGGTCGGCCACAAGCTCGGTGAGTTCAGCCCGACGCGGACGTTCAAGTTCCACGCCGGCCAGGAACGGAACTCGAGGCGCTGATGACCGGTCCGAAGCTCAACGAGAAGTCCTATGTCGTAGGCGAACGCGCCGGCACGAAGGCAACCGCCAAGTACGTGCGGACTTCGGCGTTCAAGGCCCGCGTCGTGCTCGACCTGATCCGCGACCTCGACGTCACCACCGCCGACCAGGTGCTCCGGTTTACCGAGCGTCACGTCGCCCACGACGTCCGCAAGGTGCTCGCAAGCGCCGTCGCCAACGCCGTGAGCAACGACGACCAGGACGCGGAGGAGCTGTTTGTCATCGCGTGCTTCGCCGACGAGGGTCCGACGCTGCGTCGCTTCCGGCCCCGCGCCCGGGGCCGCGCCAGCCGCATCAACAAGCGCTCGTGCCACATCACCGTGATCGTCGCCCGCATGAGTGACGAGCGGATCGACGTCATCCAGGCCCGCGCCGAGCGTGCAGGGGGAACCGGTGGCCGTGGCCGCCCGACCTCTTCGGCAGCCAGTCGTCGTGCGCGCGTCGAGCGCAGCCGCCAGAAAGAAGCCGAAGACGCCGGAGAAGACGCCGGTGAAGACACCGACGACATCGTCGACGCAATCACCGACGACGAGGTAGAGGTCACCGACGAGTCCAGCGCACCCGCCGAGGGAAGCGCCAGCGACGAGGCGGACGCGGCGCGAGGAGGAAGCGCAGCGGACGACGAGCCCGCCATCGAG
>CBDUYD010000216.1:0-4231 GCA_965371355.1 uncultured Ilumatobacteraceae bacterium | reverse complement strand
TGGCGCGGATGTTGGTGAGGCGCAGCACCTCGGCGCGGCTCCACAGCTTCATCACATCGTCGCGCGTGCTCGCATCACGCTGGTCGGCGGGTCGCTCGTTCCACACGTCGACCAGGGTTGCGATCGTGCCAGAACCCTTTTGCGGGATCGTGCCGCCGATCGAGACCCGCTCGTTCATCAGCGTCGTGAGCGACACGCGCCATCCATCGCCCGGCCCGCCGAGACGCTCGCTGTCGGGGATGCGCGTGTCGGAGAAGAAGACCTCGTTGAACTCCGCCTCGCCCGTCAGTTGGCGCAGGGGTCGCACCTCGACGGTCGGTGCCTGCATGTCGACGACGAACGCGGTGAGTCCGGCGTGCTTCACCGCCTGCGGATCGGTGCGCACCACGAGGAGACCCCACCGCGCCAGGTGGGCGAGCGTCGTCCAGACCTTCTGGCCGTTGCAGATCCACTCGTCGCCGTCGCGCACGCCCGAGGACGAGAGTCCGGCGAAATCGGATCCGGAACCCGGTTCGGAGAAGAGCTGGCACCAGACCTCCTCGCCTGTGAACAGCGGCCGCAGGTAGCGCCGCTTCTGATCGTCGCTCCCCCACACCGCGACGGTCGGCCCGCACATCCCGTAGCCGATCGGGTTCCGGTACATCGGGCTCGGCGCGTTCGCGGCCTGCAGCCGTTCGTTGACCAGCCTCTGCATCTTCGGATTCATGCCGAGGCCGCCGGCGCCCTCGTCGAAGTTCACCCAGGCGAGCCCGCGGTCGTACTGCTGGCCGAGGAACTCGAACGGTGTCGTCCCGGTCGGCGGAAACCGCGTGAGCAGGTCGTCGACCAGGTCGGTGACACGCCGTTCGTCGGCGGTCAGGGGGGTTTCTTCGGTCGAGGTCATGTGGTCGGAACCTACTTTCGGCCCGTCGATGGCGGAGAACCCGGTCGACCGGCCGACGACATGACGGTGGTGCTCAGTTGAACACAGCGGTCGCGCCGGCGATCTCGGCGGCTTCGGCGCGCTCGAGTTCGTCGATGCACGACCGCAGTTGCATGACGATCGCGAATCGCACGCGGTCGGCCCGGCGGGCGAAGACGACCTTCAGGTTGTTCAGCATCCGGATGGCGATCTCGCGGTTCGGGGTCGGCTGGAGATGTGTGTCGCTCCAGGGGGCCTGTCCCCTCGTGATCGTCTCGAAGAGACCGCGTGCGCCGCCGCGGTCGAGCAGCCGGCCGCCCTCGAACGGATCGAAGAACCGCTCGGAGTCATCCTCGACGCCGACCAGGAAGTGTGACGGCATGCCCACACCGACGAGCCCGACATCGAGCCGGCGGCCGACTTCGATCATCAGGATCGAGAGGCTGATCGGGATGCCGGTCCGCGTCGCGATGACGCGGTCGAGACACGAATTGCGCCAGTCGTAGTAGGACTGGCGATTGCCGGCGAAGCCGAGTTCGCCGAACAGGTGCTCTGCGACCCCCTCGGGTGTGGGTTCGCCGCACCCGGACGCGATCAGGTCGAGCGCGGCGAGCCACTCGATGTCGTCGAGCCGCGGTTGGAGCGCGGCAGCGATCGCCAGCGAGATCTCGTCGAGGCCGGGCGAGGACGCATCGGCGGCGAGAAGCTCGCAGAAGCGCGCCTGACCCATCTCGGCACGGTAGCTGTCGGATACGTTGCACCGACATGTTCCCCGGTGCACATCTCGCCACGCACGCCGACAAACCAGCCGTGATCATGGGTGGGTCCGGTTTCGTCCAGACCTTCGGCGAACTCGACGCGGCGGCCAATCGCCTCAGCCGGCTGTTGCGGTCCGCGGGGCTGCGCCCGGGCGACCACATCGCGATCTGCATGGAGAATCACGACCGCTACCTCGAGGTGGTGTGGGGCTGCCACTACGCGGGCCTCATCTACACGTGCGCCTCGTCGCGACTCCAGGGCGGCGAACTCGAGTACATCGTCAACGACTGTGGCGCGAGGGCCTACATCACCTCGAAGTACAAGGCCGACCAGGCCGCCGAGCTGCTATCGACGACACCGGGCGTCGAGTTGCGACTGATGCTCGACGGCACGATCGACGGGTACGAGAGCTACGAACACGCGGTCGCCGCACAGTCGGCCGAGCCGCTCGACGAGGACCGGATCGCGGGAACGGACATGCTCTACTCGTCGGGCACGACCGGTCGTCCGAAGGGGGTGACCGGCCCGTTCGTCGAGGAACCACTCGAGTCGGCGGACACCGGTGTCATACCACTCCTCCAGATGCTGTTCGCGGTCGACGACACCAAGACCTATCTGTCGCCGGCGCCCTTCTACCATGCCGCCCCCTTGCGTTTCTGCCTGGGGATGCACGCCATCGGCGTCACGATCGTGGCGATGGAGAACTTCGATGCCGAGGAGTACCTGGGCCTCATCGAGCGCTACGACGTGACCCACAGCCAGGTCGTGCCGACGATGTTCGTCCGCATGCTCAAGCTGCCAGACGACGTTCGCGCGAGGTATGACGTCAGCTCGCTCGAATGCGTGATCCATGCCGCGGCACCGTGTCCGGTCCCCGTC
Organism: uncultured Ilumatobacteraceae bacterium; assembly: GCA_965371355.1. Classification (GTDB taxonomy): domain Bacteria; phylum Actinomycetota; class Acidimicrobiia; order Acidimicrobiales; family Ilumatobacteraceae; genus JASJHI01. The sequence goes on along the minus strand of CBDUYD010000216.1, from coordinate 1,692 downwards.
AAGAAGCAGATGATCGAGTGGTTCGGCCCGGTGATCCACGAGTACTACGCGGGCAGCGAGGGCAACGGGTTCGTCTACTGCAACAGCGATATGTGGCTGGCGCACGAGGGCACGGTGGGCACGCCGATCAACTGCACGCTCCACATCTGCGACGACGAGGGCGAGGAACTGCCGATCGGCCAGCCGGGCACCGTCTACTTCGAGGGCGGCGGTGAGTTCGAGTACCACAACGATCCCGAGAAGACGAGGGAGTCGCGCCACGCGAAGGGTTGGAGCACGCTCGGCGACGTCGGCTTCGTCGACGACGACAACTTCCTCTATCTCACCGACCGCAAGGCGTACATGATCATCTCCGGCGGTGTGAACATCTACCCGCAGGAGGCCGAGAACGTCCTCATCACACACCCCAAGGTCACCGATGTCGCCGTCTTCGGCGTACCGAACGACGATTTCGGCGAGGAGGTCAAGGCGGTCGTACAGCCCGCTTCGATGCCCGCCGACGACGAAGCAGCCTCGGCGTTGGCGTCGGAACTGATCCAGTTCTGCCGCTCCGAACTGGCCGATGTGAAGTGCCCGAGGTCTATCGACTTCCGTGTGGAACTCCCCAGGCACCCGACCGGCAAGCTCTACAAGAGGCTCCTCAAGGACGAGTACTGGAAGGCCGCCGGCCGCACGATCTGACACTCTCGCCGCTCGCCGTCGATCGATTACGTAGATTGATCATGTGACCTCGGTTCATCCGTACCTCGACGTCGCGCACCCGATCCCCTTCGCTCATCGTGGGGGGCTCGGCGTCCACCCCGAGAACACGATGCCGGCCTTCGAGCACGCCGTCGATCTCGGCTACCGCTACCTCGAGACCGACGTGCATTCGACCGCCGATGGCGTCGTCGTCGCATTTCACGACGACGACCTCGGCCGGACATGCGGAATCGACGCCAAGATCGGTGATCTCACCTGGGCCGAGATCGCCGAGGCGAGGGTCGACCGCGTCGCCCAGATACCCCGGATGGGTGATCTGCTGATGCGCTTCCCGGATGCATCGTTCAACATCGATGCCAAGTCGGATGCCTCGGTCGATGGGCTCGCCGACCTCATCGAGCGCACCGGCGCACTCGACCGCGTGTGCGTCGCCTCGTTCAGTCACCGGCGCCTCCGTCGGCTCCGTCAGCGGCTCGGACCGGGTCTGCTGACGAACCTCGTCTCGGTCGAGATCGGACTCCTCAGCGCCCTGCGGTGGCTGCCGGGCCGGTCTGTACGGGTCGCACAGGTGCCGCCCTCCACACGCGGGTACACCCTGGTCTCCCCACGATTCATCGAGTCGGCGCACCGCCGGGGCATTCCGGTGCACGTGTGGACGATCGACGAGCCCGACGAGATGCACCAACTCCTCGACATCGGTGTCGACGGGATCATGACCGACCGTCCGGAGGTTCTCCGCGACGTGTTCGAAGAGCGCGGGATCTGGGAGGGATGATCCGGTCGTGGATCTGAACCGCTCGCGGACGGTCAGGGCGCCGCATCACATGGTCGCCTCGGCGGATCATCTGGCGACGAGCGCGGGCGCGTCGACGTTCGAGCGTGGCGGCAACGCGGCCGACGCGGCGCTCGCGACCAATGCGGTGATGGCGGTGACGTCCCCGCACCTCTGCGGGATCGGTGGCGACCTGTTCGCTCTCGTCCACGTCGACG
>CBDUYD010000215.1:0-4249 GCA_965371355.1 uncultured Ilumatobacteraceae bacterium | reverse complement strand
CGCGCCGCGGCGCGGCGTTCGGCGACAGCGCCGTCCAGTTCGAGGTGTCCGAGTTCGGTGTTCGGCACGAGGGTCCCGTCGTTGATGATCGCCGAGCCGATACCCGTGCCGAACGTCAGAACGATCACGACCCCGGAGCGGCCACGGGCTGCACCGAACCGGACCTCGGCGAGACCGGCGGCGTCGGCATCGTTGAGAACGACCACGTCGGAGCCGACCGCGGCCCCGAACAATTCGTCGGCCCGGACGCCGATCCACTCCGGATCGAGATTTGCCGCCGTCTCGATGCGGCCGGACCGCACGACGCCGGGGAAGGTGACACCCAGCGGCCCGCTCCACCCGTGATCGTCGACGATTCGGGCGACCACCTCGGCCACGGGACCGGGGACGGCGGGGCGGGGCGTCGCGATGCGCTCGCGCTCGCTACGGAGTGCCCCGGTCTCGAGGTCGACGATCGCACCCTTGATCCCCGAACCGCCGATGTCGACACCGAATCCGAGACGGGTTGCGTCGCTGTCGATCGGATCGCCGCTCATCGTTCAGACCGTACCGCCCGCTCCGATCCGCCGACGCGCGGGCGACCGGCTCCGGACCGGCTCCGCACGCTCACTTCAGGCCGTCTCTCCCTCAGCGCGTTTGGCGACGCGCCTCGGACCAGGTGAGCCCCTTGTCGAGGTTCGGCTCGCGCGGCAGCCCGAGTACGTGCTCGGCCACGATGTTGCGCTGGACCGCGAACGTCCCCCCACCGAGGGTGAGCGCCGGGTGGAAAAGGTAGCCGTAGTGCCAGATCGGATCGACGCCGTGGAGATGTCCTCCGGCGAGCTTGTTCTCGGTCGGGCCGCCGCGCATCGACGGCGGCACGTGCCCCACCGGGCCGCTCCCCGCGAGCAGGCCATCGGCGCCTGCGAGATCCTTCGCCAGCGCCATCACGTGCTGCCCGTGCTCATCGGCCATGATCTTCTGGATCGAGGCCTCCGGTCCGGGCGTCTTGCCCTGGAGCGTCGCCGAGAGGCTCCGCATGCGGTTGAGGCGCAACAGTTCGGACTCGATGTGCAGTGCGGCCGCGCGGTCTCGCAGGACCGGATCGGTGGCGCCCCCATCCTCACGGATCAGGTCGAGCAGGTGATCGGCCGACGGTCCCGACCCCCACAGTGAACCTGCCGACGAGAGCGAGACCCGCTCGTTGGACAGCGTCACCTTGGCGAGTCGCCATCCGTCGCCCTCGTCGCCGACCCGCAGCGAGGCGGGGATCCGCACGTTGTCGAAGAACACCTGGTTGAAGGAATGCGCGGTCGTCATGTCGACGATCGGGCTCATCGAGATCCCCTCGGAGTCCATCGGGCAGATGAAGTACGAGATCCCCTTGTGCTTGGGCAGATCGGGATCGGTGCGCGCGATCAGGATCCCGAAGTCCGAGCGGTGCGCTCCGCTCGACCAGATCTTCGATCCGTTGACGACGTACTCGTCGCCGTCGAGCTCTGCCCGGGTGGACAGGCTTGCCAGATCGGACCCGGCGTCGGGTTCGGAAAAGAGCTGACACCAGAACTCGTCGGCGCTGAAGATCTTCGGCAGATAGCGCCGCTGCTGCGCCTCGGTCCCCGCGAGGAGGATGGTCGGCGCGGCCCACCCGATCCCGATCGGGTTCGCAGGTCGTGCGATTCCGGCGGCGGATAGTTCCTCGTCGATGACGAGTTGGTCGAGCGGTCCGGCTTCGAGCCCCCACGGGTCGGGCCAGTGCGGAACGACATAGCCCGCCGCCGCCAGTTCCGCGCCGGTCGGGTCGGGATGCTCGGCGATCCATGCGCATACGGCTGTACGGGCCGGGTGATCCTCGGGCGGCATGTCGAAGTCCATCGGGTTCGATTCTGCCCGCCCGACCGTCCCGCGCTGCAAGCGAGCTGGAACAGCTTGCAGCCCGAGGCGAACTCCAAGTGGCGCGATCATCCGATCCGGACGTATCCGCGAACATTGGAGAAACGGCCCCGATCGTGCCACTCCGATGGGCATGCATCGGTAAGATCGCGCCCGATGGCCGCGAATCCGACGTTCCCTCCGCCGGGCACCGGTGTAACCGTGCACGAACTGCCGCCCGACCGAAGGCGCCCCATCGTGCTCGGTGCTGTTGCCGCCGTCGTACTGGGAGGAGCCGCGATCGGCGCGGCGCTCACCTCCGAGTCATCGGCCTCCACCGGCGACTCGTCCGTCATCGAGGGCGTCGCGCCGGCCACCATCGCACCCTCCGTCGAGGTCATCCAGGTCTCTGCCGAACTCCCCGACCTCGAGGGCGATCTCGGTCAGAACGCCGCCGAGTCCGACACGGCCGTCGACTCCGACCGGGCCGACGGCGGCTGCACGATCGCGGCGTTGTCGGTTCGGCTCGGATCCTCGGGCGAGGGCGTCACGTGCCTCCAGGACTCGCTGCGTGCCGAGGGCTTCTACGACGGCGTCTCCGACGGCAACTTCGGCGACTCGACCGTCGGCGCGGTGCGCGCCTACCAGACGGCGAACGACCTCTACGTCGACGGTGTCGTCGGGCGCGAGAGCGCGATCGGCCTCGACATCTGGCCCGACGAGGAATCGCTCGTCGTCCGCACGCCGCCGCCGGCACCGGGTGCCACCGATCTGTGGGGCGTCGAACTGTCCCCGGTCGCCTCGACGGGCGACGACGCTCCCCCACTGCCCGACAACTCCGGCAGCGGCCGCCGCGTCGTGTACGACCGGGCGGGCCAGCGGGCGTGGGCGGTCTCCGAAGACGAGCAGGTGATCCGCTCGTGGCTCGTGGCGGGCAGCAAGTACAGCAACGAGCGCCCCGGCACACACACGGTCTACAGCCGTTCGGAGATGTCCACCGCATGGAACGGCAAGGCTTGGCTGCCGCAGATGATCCGCTACCAGAAGACCGACATCGGCAACATCGGCTTCCATGCGATCCCGCTCCACGTCAGCGACAACTCCCCTTACATGACCAACGACGATTTGGGCACCCGGCTGTCGGGCGGATGTCAGCGCCAGGCCAACCTCGACGCAGCGTTCATGTGGGGATTCGCCACGGTCGGCACGACCGTCGTCGTCACCTGACCCTCGGTGACCCGCCGTTGGTCGGACACCGGCGATGTGAGAGTTTCTAGCGGGTGACCTCCGACGTGATCGCGTCGATCATCGGGATCAGGATGTGGTCGAGCAGGACGGAAGGGGCCTGCGGGCTCGATCCGAAGCGCGCGATGACGAGATCGTTGGCGGGATCGATGTAGAGGACCTGACCGTGGGCACCGCGGGCGACCGGGCAGACCCGTTGGTCGATGTGGCGATACCACCATTGCGACCGGTACGACCAGCCCGGCAGCGCTTCGTAACCGCCGGCGGCGAACACGTCGCGGTCGCCGCCGGCAAGTATCGCGGCGGTGACGCGGGTCGGGAGGACCCGGACGTCGCCGATGCAGCCCCGGTTGGCGAAGAGTTCGCCGAAGCGGACGAAGTCGCGCAACGTGACCGAGGCGGTGGTCTCCGCACCGCCGGCATCGATCATGTACAGCCAGTCGTGTTCGGCGCCGAGGTGTCGCCACACCAGGTCCGAGGCGAGCGTGGCGAGATCGTTGTCCGCCGCGCGACGCACGATCCAGCCGAGCACGAAGATGTTCGGTTCGCGGTAGGCGAAGACCTCGCCGTGTCGGCCGTCCTTGCGCACGCCGGGGAGGAAGTCGGCGATCGTCGCAGGGTCCTCGGGTCGTCCCGGCGTCATGCCGGATGCCCGCATGACCTTCCAGACGTCGGAGTCCGGAATGAGGTAGTCCTCGTGGAAGACCATCGACACGACCATGTCGAGAACCTGCCGGACGGTGGCATCGCCCCACGCCGAGTCGGTGAGTTCGGGCACGATCGTGGGGACGAGCGCGGAATCGTCGAGGCTGCCGTCCTCGATGAGGCATTCGGCGATGGTGCCGACCATCGACTTGTTGCACGACATCATGATGTGCTGGACATGGGGCCCGCAGGCACCGAAATACTCCTCGTAGACGAGTTGCCCACGATGCAGGACGGCCAGCGCGTCGGTGTGGGTCGTCGACAACATGTCGGCCCAGCCGATGCGCCCACCATCGGCGAGCCCGATCTCGAGATGATCGAAGCTACGCGGCTCGGAGGGCAACTCCCGAGCGGCGCCGGGGCCGCGCCATGCCGGCTTGGCGGGTACGAGTTGCTGCATGTGGCTGAAACTCCACCTCAGCTGGGGCCATGCGTAATAGGTGCCGTC
>CBDUYD010000214.1:0-4311 GCA_965371355.1 uncultured Ilumatobacteraceae bacterium | reverse complement strand
CCGCCTACCGTGGCGGCTTGCACGGCCTCGTCGACGGTCATGTTCATCTCGCGCACGGCGAGCGCGATGCAGAACGGGATCGACGCGGTGTAGCTCGACCCGGGATTGCAGTTCGACGCCAGTGCGACCGCGACACCGGCGTCGATCACCCGGCGCGCGTCCGGGTACGGCTGGCGCGTCGAGAAGTCGGTCGCCGGGAGGAATGTGGCCACGGTGTCGCTTCCGGCGAGCGCCGAGATGTCGTCGTCTGACAGGTAGGTGCAGTGATCGACCGATGCGCACCCGCATTCGACCGCGAGCTGCACCCCGGGGCCGTACCCGAGCTGGTTGCCGTGGAGGCGCAGTCCGAGGCCGGCCCGCCGACCGGCTTCGAGCACGGTGCGGCACTGGTCGGCGTCGAATGCACCGGTCTCGCAGAACGCATCGATCCAGCGAGCGTGGCCGGTCGCACCGCGCAGCATCTCGCCGCAGACGAGGTCGACGTACTCGTCGGCGCGGCCCTCGAACTCGGCCGGCACCAGGTGGGCGCCGAGGAACGTCGACTCGGGCGTGTACGTCTCGGCGACCTCGAGTGACCGCACCTCGTCGCGCACGTTGAGCCCGTAGCCAGACTTGATCTCGATCGTCGTCGTACCCGTCCGATGGGCCTCGTCGAGCCGGCGCCGGGTGAGCCGGTGCAGCTCGTCGGTCGTCGCGCCGCGGGTCGCGTCGGTGGTCACGCGGATCCCCCCACCGTCGTAGGGCTCGCCGGCCATCCGCGTCGTGAACTCCTCGGCCCGGTCACCGGCGAACACGAGGTGGGTGTGCGAGTCGACGAACCCCGGCAGCACGCAAGCGCCGTCCGCGTCGATCCGCTCGTCGGCGATCGCACCCGCGGGACCGATCGCCTCGACGATGCCGTGGGTGATGACGACGGACGCGTCGTCGACGATCCCGAGCGGACCCCGCCCGAGCGCGGGGTCGTTGGTGACGAGCGACCCGATGTTGTCGATCACCAGGGAGCGCGCCATCACAGGGGAGCGCGCTGTCCGGTCGGTCATCTACCCAGCACCTCGTCGATCGAGCGCCGCAGCTCGGAGGGGACGTCGAGGCGCATGTGCTGCCCTGCGGCCACGACCGCAACGCCGTCGACGATCACGTCGCGCACGTCGGCGGCCGTCGCCGCGAACAGCACCGTCTCGAGCGCGGTGTCGGGTCGGGCGCCGGCGGTGCGGACCGAGTCGAGTGACACGGTGACCAGGTCGGCGCGCAACCCGGTTGCGATCATCCCCGCATCGTCCCATCCCAGGCTCCGGTGGCCGGTGACCGTCGCCATCGCAAACAGGCTCCGCGTCGTGTGGACACCGCGCTCGCCCGAGGCCAGCCGCTCGTCGAGCTCGAGTCCACGCACCTCCTCGAAGGGGTCGATCACCGCGTGCGAATCCGAGCCGAGGGCGATCTCGACCCCCGCCGCGACCAATTCCCGGCTCGGGCCGATGCCATCGCCGAGGTCGCGTTCGGTCGTCGGGCAGAAGCAGGCCGAGGAGCGTTCCGCCGCGAGGGTCGCGATGTCGTCGGCGGTGACGTGCGTGCAGTGCACCGCCGTGAAGTGCTCGTCGATCGCGCCTGCGTCGCGCAGCACGCCGACCGGCGTGAGCCCGTACGCCGAGAGACACGCCTCGTTCTCCGCGGGCTGCTCGGACACATGCGCGTGAAGCGGCATCCCCCGCTCGGCCGCCCACACCGCGACCTCGCCGATGGCGACCGGATCGACCGCCCGCACCGAATGCACCGCGGCCCCGATCCGCTGCGTCGCCGACGGGACCAACGCCTCGACGCGCTCGATCCAGGCCTCGGCCGAGCCGTCGCAGAAGCGGACCTGCACTCCCGCGGGCCGTCGGTAGCCGCCGAATCCGATCCCGCCGTGCCCGATCCGGCCGGATCCGATCCCGCCGTGCAGATAGATCGTGTCGAGCAACGTGATCCTGATCCCCACCTCGTCGGCCGCGGCGAGCAGCGCCTCGCCCATCGCGTTCGGGTCGTCGTAGGGGGTGCCGTCGGGCTGGTGGTGAACGTAGTGGAACTCGCCGACCGCTGCGAACCCGGCGAGCGCCATCTCCGCGAACGTGGCGCGGGCGAGCCGGAAGTAGTTGTCGGGGTCGAGCCGCTCGACCACCGCGTACATCAGTTCGCGCCACGTCCAGAACGAACCCCCGTCGGTCTGTACCCGGCCGCGCAGCGCGCGGTGGAACGCGTGGCTGTGGGCGTTGGCCATCGACGGCAACGTCAGCCCGGCAAGACGGGTGCTTCCGGACGGCGGGTCGTCGTCGCACACGATCGCCCCGAAGCGACCGCCGTCGATGTGGATCGTGACGCGCTCGCGCACCACACCGCCGACGACGGCGAGTTCGGCGTGGAAGACGGTCACGATCCGACCCGCTCGACGAACGCCGTGATCCTCTCGATGAAGTCGGCGCGCTGGTGCCGCTCGAACTGCTCCCACGTCGCGATCGTGGTCGGATCGATGACCTTGTCGATGAACAGCACACCGTCGAGATGGTCGCACTCGTGCTGCCAGGTGCCGGCGGTGAGCCCCCGCTTCAACTCGTCGTGCTCGACACCACGGCCGTCGAGATAGCTCACGCGCACGTTGACGTGTCGGAACACGTTGCCGCGCAACGGCACCGACAGGCAGCCCTCGTTGATCTCGACCAGCTCGTCGTCGAGCGTTTCGATCACCGGGTTGATCGCCACGGTCAGCGGGATCGACGGCTTGTACGGATACCTCGGGTTGTCGTTGACCTCGATCACGGCGACGCGCAGCGGCACGCCGATCTGCGTCGCGGCGAGGCCCGCTCCACCTGCGTCGCGCATCGTGTCGGTCAAGTCCTCGACCAGCATCTTCACGCGGTCGCCCGCAGCCTCGGCGGCCGTCACCGGACTGGCCACCTCGCGCAGCCGGGGATCCCCGATCTGGAGAATCGGCCTGATCGTCATCGCGCCAGGATCACGGCGCTGCATCGCCCATCGGCACGACGATGCCCCGCTCGTCGGCCACCTCGACAGCGCGCTCGTAGCCGGCGTCGACGTGGCGGATCACGCCCGTCGCCGGATCGTTGGTGAGTACCCGCTCGAGTTTCTGTGCAGCCAGGTCGGTGCCGTCGGCGACCGTGACCTGTCCGGCATGGATCGATCGACCGATCCCGACACCGCCCCCGTGGTGGATGCTCACCCACGTCGCACCCGAGCACGTGTTGACCAGCCCGTTGAGCAGCGGCCAGTCGGCGATCGCGTCGGAGCCGTCGAGCATCGCCTCGGTCTCGCGGTACGGGGAGGCGACCGACCCCGAGTCGAGATGGTCGCGCCCGATGACGACCGGGGCCTTCAACTCGCCGGATCGGACCATCTCGTTGAACCGCAGACCGAGCCGGTCACGCTCGCCGTAGCCGAGCCAGCAGATGCGGGCGGGAAGACCCTGGAACGCGACACGCTCCCCCGCCAGGTGGATCCACCTCGCGAGCGCCTCGTTGTCGGGGAACTCTTCCAGCACCGCCCGGTCGGTCGCCGCGATGTCGGCGGGATCGCCCGAGAGCGCCACCCAGCGGAACGGGCCGCGTCCCTCGCAGAACAGCGGACGGATGTAGGCGGGCAGGAATCCCGGGTAGTCGAACGCCCGGTCGAAGCCGCCGAGTTTCGCTTCGGCGCGCAGGCTGTTGCCGTAGTCGAAGACCTCGGCTCCGGCATCCATGAACCCGACCATCGCCTGGCAGTGCGTCGCCATCGCAGCTCGCGCCCGGCGGGTGAACTCGTCGGGCTGGTTCACCCGCAGATCTGCTGCCGCCTCGGGCGAGAGGTCGTTGGGCATGTAGCTCAACGGGTCGTGGGCGCTGGTCTGATCGGTGACGATGTCGGCGTCGACACCGTCGGCCAGCAGTTGCGGCAACACGTCGGCGGCGTTGCCGACGAGCCCGACCGACAGCGGCTCGCGAGCCGCCTTGGCGGCGGTCACCCGCGCCACGGCCGACGCGTAGTCGGGCGCGACCTCGTCGAGGTAGCGATGGTCCACACGCCGCTGAAGCATGTGCGGGTCGACGTCGACGATCAGCACGACGCCGTCGTTCATCGTGACCGCCAGCGGCTGGGCGCCACCCATCCCGCCGGCTCCGGCGGTGATCGTGAGGGTTCCGGCGAGCGATCCGCCGAAGTGCTGACGGGCGATCTCGGCGAAGCACTCGTAGGTGCCCTGGAGGATGCCCTGCGTGCCGATGTAGATCCAGGACCCGGCCGTCATCTGGCCGTACATCGTGAGCCCTTCGTGTTCGAGGCGGCGGA
>CBDUYD010000213.1:0-4338 GCA_965371355.1 uncultured Ilumatobacteraceae bacterium | reverse complement strand
CGCAGGTGCTCCTCGACCTCGCCGGGGCCCTCGCCCGGCAGCGTGCGGATGTCGACCTCGACGACGACGGTGTCGGGGATCACGTTGACCTTCATCGACTCGCCGGCGACGAGGTTCGGCGAGAACGTCGTGTGGGTGCAGGCGTGGAGATGTGCGGCCGCCGGCACGCTCGGGAGTTGATGGAGCGCATCGTCGATCCGGTCGGGGTCGAGCAGCACGTCGCGCAGATCGTCTGGCAGGCCGAGGGTCTCGACACGAGTCGTCCAGAGCTCGGTGAAGCGGGGGGCGGGCCGGTAGTCGGCCAACCGTTGGATGACACCCGCTGCCTTGATCAGCGCGTTGTCCTTGCGGAACGGCATCGAGCCGTGCCCCGGTTCACCGCGCACGGTCAGCCGGCGCCACGCGACACCTTTCTCGGCGACGTTGACGCCGACGAACGGGGCCTCCCCGGGGCCGCTGTGCAGCCCGCCGTTCTCGGTCAGTACGTAGTCGGCGCGGATCGCGTCGGGATGGTTGTCGGCCATCCACCGGGCACCGTGCGCGCTCCCCGCCTCCTCGTCGGCGACCCCGAAGAAGATCAGATCACCGCGCGGCCGGAAGCCGCTGTCGGCTAGATCGCGGAACGCCACCGCCATCGACGCGGTCAGGTTGAGCATGTCGACCGCACCGCGCCCCCACACCTCGCCGTCGATCAGCTCGCCCCCGAACGGATCGTTGACCCAGCCCTCGGCATGCACCGGCACGACATCGGTATGGCCCATCAGGCACAGGCTCGGCGCACCGGGATCGGTCCCCTCGATACGGCCGACGATCGACACGCGGCCCGGCGTCGGCTCGAAACGCTCGACCACTACCCGCGGACCCTCGATCACGTTCTGGAGGACGTCGGCGTTGCGCACCTCCGCACCCGATCCGGGCGTGCCGTCGTTGACGCATTCGTTGCGGATCAGCGTCTGCAGCAGCTCGACCGTCTCACCGGTCAGCTTGTCGGTCTGCCGATCATCGGGACTCATCGTCGGAGTGTCGCACATCAGATCGCTTCGAGACGGGCGAGCTCGCGGCGCACCCGTTTCGCGCTCACCTGCCCGCGCGCGCCGAGGGGTTGGGCGAACGTCGAGATCCTGAACTCTTCGAGCGACCAGCCGAGATCGACCATCTCGGGCGTCGCGGAGCCGTGGTCGAGACCGGTGATGAGCCGGTCGTAGCGCTGCTCGAGCCGGCCGACCTCCTCGATCCGCCGACGATCGCGATCGACCGCACCGGCGACGTGTTCGAGCCGGTAGCCGATGCCCTCGACGTAGCGCGCGACGTCGTCGAGGCGGTCGATCCCGGCATTCAGAACGAACCCGGGACGCACCAGCCGACCGAGATGGGCGTTCGCGTCGGCGGCGGTGCCGGCGAACGCGTCCGCCCGCATCGAGGCCAGTCGCGCCTGCACGCGCACGGCCGCCGCGACGATCGTGGCCGACTTCGTGAGCGCCTGGCGCGCGAGGGCGGGGCTCTCGCTGCGGACCTCCGCGCGGAGCCGAAGCCACTCCTGCTCGTTCCACGGCAGCGGGTGATCCGCCATCGCCCGGTCGACGGCCGCGGCGATGCAGTCGTCGACGATCGTCGCGACCGGAATGTCGGCGCCGGCGAGTGCCAGCCGGCCGGCCGAGGTGAGCAGCCGTTCGACCGCAGCTCTTGTCGGAGCGGCGTTCAGGATGAGGAGCCGCCTCACGCCGCCGAGCATCGCCCTCGCCTGGAGTTCGGGTGTGCTCACGACGCGCAACGAGACGCTGTCGCCCACGTCGAGCAGGGTCGGGTAGCCGCGCACGCCGAGTCCTGCGTCGGCCGCCTCGACGATCCGCGGCAGCTCACCGAGATCCCAGTCGACGATCCCCCGGCGCTCGTCGATCGAGGTGGCGGCGGCGATCGACTCTCGCACTCGGTGTGCGAGCCGCCTCTTGATCTCCGAGAGATCGGTGCCGACATCCTGCACGTCGCCCTCTTCGTCGGTGACGACGAAGTGCATCGCCAACTCGTCTGGCAGTGAGTCGATGTCGAAGTCCCTCGGTGAGACCTCGATACCCGAGGTCTCGGTGAGCGCCGCGGCGAGCGCTTCTGCGAGCGGACGGCCCTGCGGCTCGGCGCCGAGACGGTCGAGGGCGCGTTCGGTGGTCTCCGCGAGCGGGATCAACCGCCGTCGCAACAGCTTGGGGAGCGACCGCACCATCGCATCCGCCCGAGCGCTGCGCAACCCGGGGATCTGCCAGTCGAACCCCTCGTCGCGGATCTGGTTGAGCGCGGCGAGCGGGATGTGCACCGTCACCCCGTCGAGCGGCTCACCCGGCGCGAAGCGGTAGGTCAACGGAAGCTCGATGTCACCCTGACGCCAGACGTCGGGATGCTCCCCGATCGCCGGGAGCGCGGCGAGATCGAGCGCGCCCAGATCGAGCAGATCCGGCCGCGACGCCGACGCCTCCCTCCACCACCGATCGAAGTGGCGGCCCGACGTGACCCCGTCGCCCACGCGGTCGTCGTAGAACTCGAACAGCGTCTCGTCGTCGACCGGCTCGACCGTCCTCACGCGGTCGGACATCCGCCGGAGTTCACCGAGGACCGCAGCGTTGCGCTCGACGAACGCGTGGGTCGAGTCCCAATCGCCCTCGACGAGCGCCTTGGTGATGAACCACGCCCGCGCCTCGGGCTCATCGGCGCGGTCGTAACCGACGACGCGGTCGGCGACGAGCGGCAGGCCGTACAACGTGACCCGTTCGGTCGCCACGGCACGCCCCTGCTCCGCATCCCAGCGAGGGTCGCCGTACGAGCGCTTGACGAGATGCCCACCGAGCTGCTCGGCCCATTCCGGCTCGATCGCCGCGACACGTCGGGCGTACAAGCGGTTGGTCTCGACCAACTCGGCCGCCATCACCCACTCCGGCGGCCGCTTGGTCAGCACCGAGCCGGGAGCGATCACGAAGCGAGCGTTGCGCGCGCCCACGAAGTCGCGGGTGCGTCGATCGCGCACACCGATGTGCGACAGCAGGCCGGCGAGCACGGCCCGGTGGACGTCATCGGGTCGCGCGTCGGATTTCGATGCCCGCAACCCGAGGTCGCCGGCGACGCGTCTGAGCTGGCTGTAGAGATCGACCCATTCCCGAACCCGCAGGTAGTTGATGTACTCGTCGCGGCAGAGCCGGCGGAAGGCGTTGCCCGACAGCGACCGCTGACGGGCGCGCAGGTGGTCCCAGAGCGCGACGATCGACAGCAGGTCGGAATTGGCGACGTCGAACCGCCGGTGCAGTTCGTCGGCGCGTTCGCGGCGGTCGGCTGGGCGCTCGCGCACGTCTTGCATCGAGAGTGCGGCGGCGATGACGAGCACCTCGCGGACACATCCGAGGCGACCCGATTCGAGGATCATCCGGCCGAGCCGCGGGTCGACCGGAAGCCGGGCCAAACGACGTCCCGTGCGGGTCAGTCGCTGGTTCGGGGAGATCGCCGACAGCTCTTCGAGGAGCGCGTAGCCGTCGCGTACGGATGCGGCGTCCGGCGGCTCGAGAAACGGGAAACGAGCGACGTCGCCGAGGCCGACCGCGGTCATCTGGAGGATCACCGCGGCGAGGTTTGTCCGGAGTATCTCTGGTTCGGTGAACTCCGGACGGCCCTCGAAGTCCTCCTCGGAGTACAGGCGGATACACACTCCGGGAGCGACGCGCCCGCATCGGCCCGCGCGCTGGTCGGCCGACGCCTGCGAGACCGGTTCGATCGGGAGACGCTGCACCTTGAGCCGGCGCGAGTACCTCGAGATGCGCGCCGTGCCGGCGTCGACGACATAGCGGACGCCCGGGACGGTGACCGAGGTCTCCGCGACGTTTGTCGCCAGCACGATGCGGCGCGGCTCGTTCGAGCGGCGCTGCCGGAAGATCCGGTGCTGCTCGGGTGCCGAGAGGCGGGCATAGAGCGGCAGCACCTCCAACGGCCTCTCGCCGTCGAGCCGCCGCAGCGCGTCCGCGGCATCGTGGATCTCGCGCTCGCCCGACAGGAAGACGAGCACATCGCCCGGACCCTCTGCGGCGAGTTCGTCGACGGCATCGATGATCGCCTGCACCTGATCGCGTTCGTCGCCGGGGTCGTCGTCGGCGCCCTCACCGAAGGGCCGGTACCGCAACTCGACCGGATGGGTGCGGCCGGTGACCTCGACGACGGGAGCGGGAACGCCACCGCTCGCGAAGTGCCGGGCGAACCTGTCGGTGTCGATCGTCGCCGACGTGACGATCACCTTCAGATCGGGTCGCTGTGGGAGCAGTTCCTTCAGGTAGCCGAGGATGAAGTCGATGTTGAGGCTGCGCTCGTGCG
>CBDUYD010000212.1:0-4346 GCA_965371355.1 uncultured Ilumatobacteraceae bacterium | reverse complement strand
GCTCGTCGTGTTGTCGGCGAGCACCCTGCCCCCTGTCTGGCATGTGGGGCAATAGTTCACCGTGTACCCGGAGTACTCGACGGAGCGGATGGTGTCGCCGCACACAGGGCACGGCTCACCGGTGCGCTTGTGGACGGCGCTCTGGCGGTGCTTGGACGAACTCATGTCATCGCGCAGCCGCTCTTCGCCGAGGCTCTCCGCGATGCAGGCGCGTATCGCTTCGACGACGGTGGCCGCGCCGTCGGGGCCGAGCTTCTTCGTCGTTGCGAACGGTGAGATGCGGGCGCGGTGGCAGACCTCGTTCGCCAGCCGTCGGCCGATCCCGGCGACCTTGCGCTGATCGCGGAGGAAGCCATGGATGCGCATCGAATCGGCGTCGAAGAGCACCGCCAACTCGTCGGGTTCGAGGTCGACCGCCTCCGGGCCGAGCTTGTCCAGCGGCGTGGTCGTCAGCACATCGGCGGTCGGGACACACCAGACGCCGGCCCGTCGCTCGGTGCCCTGCTCGGTGAGGAGCAGCGCTGTCTCGTCGATCGAGCCGTCGTCGCGCTCGACGGGTTCGAACGAGAACCGGGCCTGGCCGCCGCGCGGCTTCTTGCTGAGCTTGCTGTCGGCGAGGAGCCGGCCACCCTGCATCAGATGCACGACGAAGGTCACCGGCTCGAATCGCAACAGCAGGTACTTGCCGCGCCGGCCGACGTCGACGAGCGGATGGCCGTACGCGTCGTCCGGTGGAGGGACCGCCGTCTTGAGCGCCGTGAACTTGAACGGCGTGAACCGCGTGAGGACGCGATCGCCGAACTGCGCGGTGAGCCGCTCGGCGTGCGCTTGAACCTCTGGCATCTCGGGCATCGCTGAAACTCCTCGGCTCCCGCCGGGTCACTCGTACGTCGTGAGTTCCTGGACGCTCTTGAAGATCGCGTCGAGCACCCCGAATACGGGCTGCGACTCGAGCACCTTCTGTTGGTCGCCGTGAAGACGGATGTGACCGTCGATGAAGGCGGCGTGCGCGTTGAGTTCGCCGTTCGCCACCGCGACGGCGGTGTCCCAACTCTGCTCCATCCTCGCGTCCTCGGGATCGGCCGGGCCGGGACCGAACCGTGCCTCGCCGTCGCCTACGACGAGGTGGTACGTGACGTCACCCTCGGGGCCGTCGCTGACGACCTGCGTGAAGCCGATCGCATGGTGCTCGGCGATCTCGCGCATCTGGTCGCTCGCCGCTACATGGCGGGTCAATTCGTCGAGCCACGCAAGGCTGAGGTACCGGATCGGATCGGACACGTCCGTAGTCTGCCCGATGATGAGCGGGTTCACCGACGGCAGGCATACCGGATCCGTCACCGAGGAATGGGTGTTCGCTGCTTGGACTTCGGACGCATCCCTCGGGGTCGTGTCCGGTCACCGCATCGTCGGTCCGACCGCCTGGTACTGGGCTGCGCTCGCTCGGGTGGGTCTGCCGCTGCTGCACATCATCGACGGCGGCATCCGCGTCCGCTCCGACCCGTTCATCGTCAAGGGCGAGGCGCTCTGGGCCGAGCACGCGATCGATTCCCCGATGGAGCAGTGGTCGCTCGGCAACGAGACCTACGCGGTGGCGCTCGACGATCCGGACGACGCGCTCGGCCTGGCGTATGGCGACCGCACACCGATCGCATTCGACCTCGAATGGGGGGCCACCGGTCGACCGGTCGGGCTTGGGGGAGCGGCCGGCCCGGGGGTCGTCGGTTACGAACAGGCCGGCATCGTCCACGGGTCGATCGAGATACTCGGCGAGCGGTCTGTCGACCTTGCCGGGGTGACCGCACATCGTTGGCACCGGTGGACGGTCGGGCCCGCCCGAGGCGATGTCGCCACGATGAGGCCGCTGGAACTGCCCGAGGCGATCGCCCACGGTGGTGTGCGCGCACCGTTCAGCTTCCCGGACGGCACCATCGCCGACCTCGTGCTCACCCCCGACGGTTGGCACAGACGTTCAGGTCGCCGTCGATGACGCACCGTGAGTGCGATGGGATGCCCGCTCGTTATGGTGATCGTTCGATGAACGCATCCACAGCCAACACGACCGGATCGCAAGGCACGACCGGATCGGAAGGCACGACCGGATCGGAAGGTCCGCTGTCGGGAGTCCGCGTCCTCGACCTCACGGCGAACATGACCGGTCCGTACGCCACGATGATCCTCGCCGAGCAGGGCGCAGACGTCGTCAAGGTCGAACCCCCGGGCGGCGAGGTGATCCGCTCGGTCGGGACCGGCCGTGACCGGATGTCCGCCTACTTCGCGAATCTCAACCGGGGAAAGCGTTCGATCGTCATCGACCTCAAGACCGACGATGGCCGAGCCCTCACGAGGCGCCTTGCTACGACCGCCGACGTGATGGTCCAGAACTTCCGGCCAGGGGTGATCGAGGCGATGGGCCTCGGCGCAGAGGTGATGCGGTCGGCGGATCCCTCCCTGATCTACGTGTCGATCAGCGGATTCGGGCGCATCGGGCCGTACTCCTCGGCGCCCGCCTACGACCACGTCGTCCAGGCGCTGAGCGGGATGGCTGCCCGCAATGCCAACCCGAAGATCGGCGAACCGGGTCTCGTGCGCCACGGTGTGGTCGACAAGACGACCGGGATGATGGCGTCGCAGGCGATCACCGCGGCGCTGTTCGCACGGGAGCGCACGGGACGCGGCGACCACATCGAGCTGACCATGGTCGACGCCGCGCTCCACTTCCTGTGGCCCGACGGGATGATTAACCACACATGCCTCGACGATGTCGCCGAACTTCCCGACCTCGGCGCCGGCTTCCGGCTCACCGAGACCCTCGACGGCCACGTCGCGATGATCACGGTCACCGACAAGCAATGGCGCGGACTGATGACGGCGGTCGGGCTCGAGGCCGAACTGGAGGCACCCGACCTCCAGACGCTGCAGGACCGGATGCGTAACGGGGGACGCGTGATGCGCAGGGCGGGCGACGCGTTGCGTGCGCTACCCACCGCGGATGTCGTCGAACGACTACACCGACAGGACGTTCCCTGCGGTCCGGTCATCGCTCTCGACGAGATCCGCCGACAGCCTCAGATCGCGGAGATGGGTGCGATCGAGACGTACGAGCACCCGGTTCTCGGCAGGCTCGCGCAGCCCCGACCTTCCGCCCGGTTCGAGGATGCCGGACACGTCGACATCCTGCCTGCGCCCATGCCCGGGCAGGACACCGATCGCGTCCTCGCCGACGCCGGGATGTCGCCCGATGAGGTGAGCGCGTTGCGGGCGGCGGGTGTCGTCGCGTGACCATCTGACGACTCCCGGGCGAGCGTCGCCACCGGTCAACAATGGTCGAAGGACCCTGGACGCCGGTGCGCGACCGGGCACACGCTGGGCGTATGGAATCGCTCGTACTAGGCCATCCCAGTGCGGAGCGATCTGCACTCGAAGCGCTCCTCTCCGGCGCAGGGCACAACGTGACCGTCTGCCATGACCAGCACTGGGGCTGTGTGGGTCTCGAGGGGTCGTGCCCGCTCGACGACAATCCGGTCGACGTCGCGGTCGCGGTGGCCGAGCCCGGCGACCGTTTCGACGCGCAAGGACTCACCTGCGTGCATCGGGCCCGCATCCCGATCGTCACCGTCGGGGCCCGGCGCGACGATCCCGTCCTCGACTACTCCACGATGAACTCCCCTCGCGTCGATGCGACGCTGCTGACAGCGATCGAGGCGGCGGCCCTCGACGCGAGCGGGCATCGACGAGCGATCGACAGGCGGATCCGCGAGCACCTCCGACCCGACGAGCAGGTCAGCGTCTCGGTCGAGCGGGGACCCCGTCGGCTCGATGTGCTCCTCGTCGCCGATGTCGACACGACCCGTGCATCCTCACTCGCGGACATCGCCCGCCACGCGGCACGCGAGTTCGATCAGCACGTCGCCGTCATCGACGTCAGTGTCACCCCGGGCACCGACTTGTAGCAGCGCTGTTCCCGCCGGCGAGGCTCCGCGGCGACAGCGGTGGCGGATGCGATGATCGGGAGGTGCCGTACACGGGAGACATCCTCGACGACTTCGAGGCGCAACGACGGGCGCCGAGGTATCCGATCCTGATCGTCGAGCCCGGTCTGGTGGTCGAGGACCGTTCGAGCGGATTCCGCGGCCAGGTCGTGCGGTGGAACGTCGAGGCTGTCACCGTGCAGGACCGGCGCGACCATGTGCGCCACTTCTCGTGGAAGGTCGGCGGATTCATCGTCGAGGGGCGGCCGGTCACGCTCGAGCGGCCCGCCCACGTCGCAGCGGTGTCCCAACGGGTCACAGCGTCGGGCTCGATCGCCGGCGACGGTTCCGCGAGGGTCGCTCGCGCGAGTCGGA
>CBDUYD010000211.1:0-4348 GCA_965371355.1 uncultured Ilumatobacteraceae bacterium | reverse complement strand
GGGCGGCGTCGCCCAGTGTGCGCTGGAGAACGGCGATGTACTCCGGATCGGCGAGCTGCTGTTCGGTTGCCTCCACCGCCAGATCCTGAAGGAGGCGGTACTTGGCCGCACGTTCGTGCGGCGCGATCGCCCAGTCCGCCGCACGAGCCGCTGTCCGCACCGAGTCGTGCTCGGCTCCGACGTCTCCGACGAGCTCGAACACGTTCGAGCGCACCGACCACAAGTCGGCTGCCTCCCGCGCAATCCGCGCCGCCAGCCATGCCGGTCCGACGAGAACGACCGGCGCAGCCACGGTACGCGCGACATAGTCGCGGTTGAGGTTGAACTCGTCAAGCGAGCCCCGGGAGCGTTCGACCAACGACTCGAGGTTCGTTACGAAGAGTGGCGCGCCGGTGTCTCGAACCGCGGCGGCCTTTAGCTGTGACGTCACGCTCGAGTCACCGACCTCGAGATAGACCACCACTCCGCCCACCTTCTCCATGACGGCTCGCAGCGCCGCGTTACGAAGCATCTCGTGATTCACCACGAGCAGTGATAGCGAGAATCCGGCCGATCGCCGCACGTGTCGGCACAGTGCATCGATCTCGACCTGATTCTCGGGCGAGAGCGGCGTGCCGCCGTCGTCGAGGTAGGGCCGCTCGCCCGGATCCTCGGTCTGATCATCGGCGGGTCGCTGATGCCTGCGGAGCCGCTCGAGGATGCGGCTCATGTGAATTCGCCCAACCACGGGTGAGGTCGGTACCAGTCGCGTTCGTTGTCCTGGTAGGCGAGGATGTATCCGTTCCGCAGGAGATCGAAGAACTCTGGCAGATCGGCCCGATGACCCTCACCGGCGCCGAGTGTGCGAAGCAGTGCGACGTCTCGTTCCTCGAGTCCCCGACGCATGTCTCGGCGCAGCCTGCTCAAGATGTTCGCAATCGTCGCGTCACCGATCGGGAGACGGTCGATCTGATCGAGCAGTTCTCGCACCACGATGCACAAGCTGCGCACGTGCCCCCCCGTGCTGAGCAGGAGATCGTCGACGGCCCCCGGATCCTCAAAGATGTCATTCGCGCTGAGACCGGCCTGGGCGATGCGACGGTCAAAGATCGCGCGCATCTGGGCGAGTGGCTCGTCGCTGCACTCGCCGGCCGCATCGCGCACCGCGATCACCGGCAGGCTCAACACCCGCCCTCCGTACACGTTCATCAGCTCGTTTCGCGTCTGGCTGTACGCGAGTTCGATCGGGATCGTGTACAGGGCGTCGCACTGCAACGACCGCAGCAACTGGCCTTCGTGAATGAAGAGACGCTCATGGTTCGTCATCCCCTTGTCGTCACCGAGGGCGCGGAGCGGGATCTTGTCGAGATCGTCGACGATCAGCACGATGCCGCCCTCGACGCCGTCGGCCGCCAACTTCTCTCGCGCGGGGTCGAGCAGGTCCTGATTGACGCGGTCGAACAGCGTCGGCAATTGGCCCCGCAGGAGGTCACGGAACTCGTCACGGTCGCCCGGGAAGTCTTTCAGGGTAAAACTGAGCTGAAGCCAACTCGGACCCGCCTGGAGCTGGGTCTGCCCGAGCCATTCGACGATGCGACCACCCCAGCTCTTGGCCTCCTCCGCCTTGAACGACATGCCGCCGCGCTCGACGAGATCGCTCACCAACTGGCGTATCATCTGGAAGGCGACGTCCTCGGCCCGAATATCGTCGAGATCGAGCCACTGCTCCGCCCGCAACATCGAGACGAAGAACCGCTTACCCCGCACACCGTTGGTGAGGCGCTGCTGCACTCGCAACAGCTCGGTCGTCTTGCCGACGCCACGATGCCCACTCAGGAGGCGCCAGACGTTCTGGTCGCCGGCGCGGGTGAAGGCGTTGGCGAGATTGCTCTTGACGTCCTCGATGCCGATCTCGTTCTGCCAATCGACGTAGAGGAGCGTCTCGTTCGCGTCGAGGGGACGGAGGGGATCGAACACCTGATACAGCGCGTCTGCCGGATCCATGCCGCCTCCAGCGTCGCGGTGCGGCGTTGGAGGGCTTCTGCACTCCCGCGACGCTCGAGCCACGAGTTGTGAAGCAGGTGTGAATACCGCTGATTGCGGACCGGACCGTCCGAGTCACCGCTAGACAGGCGTCATGGCCCAATTGCCGCCACCAGTTTCCGGACCTCCGGGCTTCCCGGCCCCCGAGGGTGTTCCCGGGCCCCCTCCCGAACACACCGCGGCGCGATCACGCCCGCGGATGTGGGCGTGGGCGGTCGTCATCGGTGTCATCGCCTGGGTCGCCGGGTTCACGGGCGCGCTGTTCGGCGATCAGATCGCGGACTGGATCGACGAGCCCCCGAGCCGTTCCTCCGACGAACCACTCGACGTCGCCGCTCCCCGCGATCCGGTCGATCGGCGGCTCGACGTTGCGGCGGTCGCCGGCTACATCGCCCCATCGGTCGTCACGATCAGCGCCGATGTCGACGGCGGAACCTCCGTCGGCACCGGTGTGATCATCTCGAGTGACGGCGAAATCATCACCAACGCCCATGTGGTCGACGGGGCCGACGAGATCCGGGTCCGCCTCGCGGGCGAGACCGAACCCAGAGAGGTCAACCTGCTCGCGGCCGACTCCAGCAACGACCTCGCGCTGCTCCGCATGAGCGGTGACGGATTCGAGGCGGCCACGTTCGCCGATCCCGACAGCGTCCACCTCGGCGATCAGGTGGTGGCGATGGGGTTCGCCCTCGGCCTCGATGGCGAGCCCTCCGTCACGCTCGGGATCGTCTCGGCGATCGACCGCACGATTGGATCGCAGGACGTCTACCTCGACGGCCTGATCCAGACCGATGCGGCGATCTCCTCGGGCAATTCGGGAGGCCCGCTCGTCAACGTGGCAGGTGAGGTCGTCGGCATCAACACCGCCGTCATCCGCGACACCGCCACGACCGCCGCGTCGAACGTCGGCTTCGCGATCTCGGTCGGCGAGGCGCTGCCGGTGATCAACGCGCTCCGCGAGCGGGCGAGCACCGACGGCGCTGATCGCAACCAGGCCTATCTCGGCGTCGAGCTCGAGAACCGTCGAGACGGGGGCCAGGGCGTGATCATTGCCGGCGTGCAGGAGGGCACCCCCGCGGCCGATGCCGACCTGATCGCCGGTGACCTGGTCGTCGCCGTCGACGGCGCGGTGATCGACGGCTCGGCGGGGCTGATCGCCGCGATCCGTGACCACGCCCCCGACGATGCGGTCACGGTGACGGTTGTACGTGACGGCGAGCGGGTCACGATCGAGGTCGTGCTCACCTCACGTCCCGACTCCTGACACCGCGCTGATATCGGCGAGATCGGTGACGGAGTAGCGTTGGCGCCGGGAGGGTGATCGATGCCGATCAGACGCGAACCGGTCGTCGACGAGGTCGACGCGACCTTCGGAGCGGTGGTTTCCGGCGTGCGCCTCACCGCACTCGACGACCGGGACTTCGGTGAACTCTACGACCTCTGGCTCCGGTACGCACTGCTGATCTTCCCCGATCAGCACCTCACCAACACCGAGCAGACGACGTTCGCGAGGCGGTTCGGCGAGCTCGAGTTCGAGACGGTCGCGATCAGCAACCTGCGGCGGGACGGCAGTCTCCGACCCGACGACGGGACCGACGACATGGTCAAGGTGCTGCGCGGCAACATGGACTGGCACCCGGACAGCACCTACATGCCGGTGCAGGCGAAGGCCGCCGTGTTCACCGCTCACGTCGTCCCGGCCAGCGGTGGAGAGACGGCGTTCGCCGACATGCGCGCGGCCCACGACGCACTCGACGGCGACACCCGCCGACGTGTCGAGGCACTCAGCGCGCACCACTCGCTCTACCACAGCCAATCCGACGTCGGCGATCACGGGGGCAGGGGGAGTGGCTACTCCGGATACGGGTTCTTCGGCCAGGATCCACCACTGCGGCCGCTGGTCAAGGTGCATCCCGAGACGAGGCGGCCGTCGCTCCTCATCGGACGGCACGCGTACGGCATTCCCGGCCTGGCAGCCGACGAATCCGAACGCCTGCTGCACGATCTCGTCGATCGTGCGTGCCGGCCACCACGCACCTATGTGCATTCGTGGACCCCGGGTGAGGCCGTCGTCTGGGACAACCGCTGCCTGCTCCACCGAGCGCTTCCGTGGGACCTGAATGTGCCGCGGGTGATGTACCACACGCGGATTGCGGGTGATCCCGTCAGCGAGTCCGCGGGCACGTCATGATCGAAACGACGCGTAGGCCCCCGGGCAGGCCCGATCGCCCCGGTTCTGTGTGCGTATCTTCCCGCTGAGCGGGATTCTGCGGGCATTTTTCGGGGAATGGGAGTCGGCGCGGGCGGCGTGGGGCAGGGTCAGGGG
>CBDUYD010000210.1:0-4366 GCA_965371355.1 uncultured Ilumatobacteraceae bacterium | reverse complement strand
AACGTCGCGCCCTCGGTCCATGCGACGATCAAGCCGATCGTCGCGATCGTTGCCTTCGGCATCGCGTGGGGCCTCGTGATCTGGCAGGCAACATCGACCTTCGGGATCCCGGGTGCGGGCGCCGCGCTGGTATTGCTACCGATCTACCTCGCCGCCACGATGTTGTTCCTCGAGCGGATGTCGCTGCTCTGGCGGACGATCGGGCGCCAGGGCCGGGCCGGACGGGTCGATCCCTCCAACGGCGACCTCGATACCGAGCGGGCCGCCGTCGTCGAAGCGGTGTGGGCTGCATGAGCGAAGATCTCGTGCTGCTGCTCATCGCGGTTCCGCTGATCGTCATGTGGGTCCTGGCGATGATCGAGGTCATCTGGCGCAGAAACCTCGCCCCACTCCCGAAGCTCGGCTGGATCGGCGTCCTCGTGTTCGTGCCGATCGTCTCCCTCGCGATCTACGTAATCGTGCGACCCCCGCGCTCGCAGTCGCTGCTCTCGGGCACGTCATCGTCCGCCAAGGGCTCCGAACTGGCCTCCTCGCTCGTACTGCTCGCCGAACAGCGCTCCCGCGGCGAGGTGTCCGACGCGGACTACCGTGCGGGTGTCGCCGTAGCGGTCGACGCACGGAGGGCCTGATCGAGCATGTACCGATGACCGACGCATTGATCATCGTCGGCGTCGTCGTAGTGCTCTACGCGGTCGCCGCCGAACGCATCGCCCGCTCTGTCGTCACCGGTCCGATGATCTTCACGGCGATCGGTCTGGCGATCGGGCCCAAGGGGGCCGACCTCCTCGACGTCCCGCTCACCAGCACGACGATCGAGATGATCCTCAACGCGGCGCTGGCAGTGGTGCTCTTCGTCGATGCCACCCACATCGATGTGCGCGCGCTCCGCCAGGGCGCATCTACCCCCGCCCGTCTCCTGTTGATCGGATTTCCGGCGATGCTGATCGTCGGCTTCGTCGCCGGAGTGGGGATCTTCCCGGGGATCAGCTTCGTCGCCATCGCCGCGATCGCGACGATTCTGGCGCCGACCGACGCAGCGCTCGGCCAAGCCGTGATCACCAATCCGAAGGTGCCGCTCGGCGTCCGCCAGTCGCTGAGCGTCGAGAGCGGCCTCAACGACGGGCTCGCACTCCCGGTCCTGTTCACGGTCATCGCCGTCGGACTCGCCGAGGAGTCGAACGAGACGTGGCAGGTCCTCCTCGAGGAGCTCGCCAACGAACTCGGTTGGGGTATCGCTGCCGGGATGGGGATCGGGATGTTCGCGATCGGCGCGATCCGGCTGGCCAACCGGCTCGGATTCGCGCCCTCACCCACAGCGGTCGGACTCGCGACGATGGGTGCACTCGCCGCCGCGGTCGGCGCCGCCCAGGGCCTCCACGGCAGCCAGATGATCGCCGCCTTCGTCGCCGGGATCGTGATCGGGCCGACCATCCGCCCGCTCGGGGAGAACGCGTACTCGTTCGGGGAGAATGCGTCCGAGGTGCTCACCCTGATCGCGTTCGTCGTGTTCGGCGCCGTCATCGCGTCGGCGAATCTCGACACGCTCACCTGGCAGATCGCGCTGTACGCGGTGCTCAGCCTCGCCGTGCTGCGTCCTCTCACGATCTTCCTCGCAACACTCGGGAGCGGTGACAGCCGCGCGTCGATCGCCTTCCTCGGATGGTTCGGCCCGCGCGGTCTCGCGTCGATCCTCTTCGTCTCGATAATCGTCAGCGACACGCCAGAATTCGAGGACCTCGAGACCGTGACGGCGGTGATGACATGGACGGTGCTCCTGAGCATCGTCGCCCACGGGATCACCGCGTGGCCTACGTCGAACCGGTATGCGCAGTACTGCGTCGATCACCCCGACAAGATGGCCGATAGCCCGGCGATGGAGCCGCTACCCGAAGCGGTGTTGATGGGACGGACCGGTTCGGTGATGGGACGTCACAGCCCGAGCCACCACGAACGCGAGCCGGACGCGGCCGACGAAGACGTCTGACCGCGGCGGACGCTTCCCTACGTCGCGTCGAGCGCTCGATTCGGAATGTTCCGCGACGGCGTAGAGCCCGAGCGACACGTTCATGACCGTCGCGTCGACCGTCATCAGGAAGTGCGTGACGGCGAGGATCGTGAGGATCGCTCGCGGCTTCGCAGCGCGGTCGGCCGTGGTCATGTCGCCCGCTACCCCAACAACAGGGTGGTGCGGACTTCTCCGCCCTCCGATGCTGCGAACCGCGGTAGAACGCGCCGGCGTCGACCGTCGGCGAACGCGAAACTGCCCGCCCGGCGGCGCTTGGCCACCCGGCGGGCAGGTCGGATTCCGGAAGTTGTTCAGCGGGTGATCGCAGCGACCACCCGACCGGTCAGCTGTTGAGGACCTTGGCCTTCATCTGCTTGTACTCGTCATCGCTGATGGCGCCCTGATCGCGCAGGTTGGACAGCTTGTCCAGCTCGTCGGCGGGGCTGGCGGTGTCGGCGACCGATCGCACGTAGTCGGCCGTGGCCGCCTCTTGTGCGTTGGCCTGGTCGATCGAGCGTTGCTGCATCTGTCCACCGCGGGCGATGAGATAGATGAACACGCCCAGGAACGGCAGGATCACGACGAACAGGGCCCAGAGCGCCTTGCCCCAACCGCCCAGATCATGGCTGCGGAAAATGTCGAACAACACCGACACGAGCAGCCAGATCCAAGCGATCCAGAGGAACAGCCAGAGCATGGCCCAGAACAAATCAAATAATGGCATGAGGGCGACGCTATCGGTTCGCGCGACCTCAGGCGAGATCTTCGAGCGTGGGAGCGATGTACCAGGACCCGGCCGTCGGGGTCGAGAAGTCGGTCAATCGGTCGCGAAGGCCATCGCCCACTCCCGCCATCCGGTCGAGCATGCGCCGGAGTCGTTGCTGATCCTGCGCGAACGCGACGAACAACAGGCCGTTCTCACGCACGTCACCAAACGGGGTCGATCGACGGAAGACCTCCAATTCGTCGCCGGCGGCGTCGTCGATGACGACGCGGCTCACGTGCGACGTCGGTGATTGCCGTTCGTCGTCGAGCTCGATACTGCCAACCTTCGTCCGGCCGATGACCTGCTCCTGCTCGGACACGTCGAGCGCATCGAACGCGTCGAGATCATGCACCCATCGTTGGATGAGGACAACGCTCGCGCCCGAGCCCGCCGCACCTTCGGGCACCGATGCGACGCCGGGTGCATCGGCGACCGGCGGGTTCTCGGTACCGTCCTCGAATCCGGTCAGATCCTGACTCGCCCCATACCCGAAGCACGACTCCTCCGACACGACGTGTGCAATGCCGTCGAGCTGCGCAACCGCCGTGCGAGCCACGTCGAAGTTGCCGCCGACCGTCGTACCGTGCACCCACACCCACACGTCGTGCTGGCTGGCCGGCATGGTGTACCCGCCGGCGCCGACGACGGAGGTGAAGTCCGCCGTCGATTCGATCATCCGATCGGGTGCGAGTCGGGCCCACAGGCTCGGACGGAAGCCGACGACGATGTTGACCCCCGAGACCGTTCCCGTCGCCTCGGTCAGGCGTCGGATCGCCAGCAGCAGATCGCCCGGCTCGGCACCGTCGTCGAGTTCGAACTCGAGGTGGTGGTGCGCAGGTGTTCCTATCGCGAAGATTCCCGGCTGTGGAGTTCCCATCGCCACGTTCTAGCCGACGATCGACGGCAACGGCCTCACCCGGACACGACCGGCGCGAGACTGCGTCCCATGCAGGTCGCTTGTGTTCTGTACGACGAGTTCACGATGCTCGACATCGTCGGGCCCTTCCAGGTCCTCAGTTCGGTCGCCGACATGGACATCGTGTGGGTGGCTGAGACCGCCGGTCCGGTCAGCGACCACACCCGTACCGGGTCGCTCACCGCGACCGCCTCGTTCGACGACGTCCCGAGCCCCGACATCGTCATCGTCCCCGGCGGACTGGGCACGACGAAGCACCTCGACGGACCGGTCGTCGACTGGGTCAGCTCGGTGCACCCGACGACCACCTGGACCACCTCGGTGTGCACCGGATCATTGCTCCTCGCGGCGGCCGGACTGCTCGACGGAATCGCCGCGACCTGTCACTGGGCCGCACTGGACGTGCTCGGAGAGATGGGCGCTGTTCCGACGCTCCAACGCGTCGTCCTGCATCCCGGAGGCCGGATCGCGACGGCGGCGGGGGTCAGCTCGGGCATCGACATGGCGCTCGAACTCGTCGTCGAGTTGCGCGGTCGTCCTGCGGCCGAGGCCGCTCAGTTGGCTATCGAGTACGACCCCCAGCCGATCACCGACGCCGGATCCCCGCTGAAGGCACCGCCCGAAACCGTCGAACTCCTCCGATCGCTCCTCGCCGGGGCGATCTGACCGTCCGGGCCGC
>CBDUYD010000209.1:0-4366 GCA_965371355.1 uncultured Ilumatobacteraceae bacterium | reverse complement strand
GGCGTGGGCGTCGAGGAGGTGGGCGACGGCGATCGTGAGCCGCCGGGCGGTCGGGAGATGGAGGTACTCGTTGGGGCCGTGGGCGTTGGCGTCGGGGCCGAGCACGCCGGTGATCACGAACTGAGCGTCGGGGAAACGCTCGCCCAGCATGCCCATGAAGGGGATCGTGCCTCCCTCACCCAACGTCCGAGCGGGCTTGCCGAACGCCGCTGTCGAGGCGTGATCGAGCGCGTCGGCCAACCATCGCGCGGTCGGCGGTGCGTTCCAGCCCGGCGCCGATTCGCCGTGGGTGAAGGTCACCCGCGCACCGTACGGCGGGTCGGACTCGAGCGCCTCGGTCACCGCGGCGAGCGCGACGTCGGGGTCACCGGTCGGAGGCAGCCGGAACGACAGCTTGAGCGCTGTACCGGGGCGCAGCACATTGCCGGCCCTCGATGTCGGCGGCAGCCCGTCGGCACCGACGACGCTCATCGTCGACCGCCAGGTGCGTGCGAGCAACTGCTCGGCCGGGTCGGAGGTGGTCGGGCCGGCTCCGTCGACGAACGGATAGCGGTCGGCGATCGGACCGATCTCGGCTGCCGTCGCCCGCGCTTCGGCGACGCGATCGGCTGGGATCTCGCCGTGGAGTTCGGGCAGACGAAGTGTTCCCGATGCCGCGTCTTCCACTCGATCGAGGAGGCCGCGGGCGATACGGAACGACGACGGCACCATGCCCGACGCATCGCCCGAGTGGAGGCCCTCGGTGACGATGTCGACGGCGAGCGTGCCGCCGACCATCCCGCGCAGCGAGGTGGTCACCCACATCCGGTCGTAGTCGATGCATCCGGAGTCGAGGCAGATCACCAGGCTGGGCGTGCCGAGGCGGTCGGCGAGCGCCTCGATGTAGGCCGGGAGGTCGGGCGAACCCGACTCCTCGCTCGCTTCGATGAGCACGACACATCGGGCATGAGCCCCGCCGGCCCGCTCGACCGCCTCGATCGCGCTGAGGCTGGCGAAGGCCGCGTATCCGTCGTCGGCTCCGCCTCGCCCGTACAGACGGTCGCCCTCGAGCACCGGCGTCCACGGCCCGAGGCCGTCGCGCCAACCCTCCATCTCGGGCTGCTTGTCGAGATGTCCGTAGAGCAGCACCGTGTCGTCACCCGTGTCGTCATTCGTGTCGTCACCGGCAGCGCCGGCGTGGGCGGGAATCTCGATGAGGATCACCGGGCTCCGGTCGTCGAGTTCGATGACCTCGACCGTCATCCCCTCGATCGAACGCTCCCGGCACCAATCGGCGATCAGAGTCACCGCCTCGGCCATGTGTCCGTGCTCGCGCCAGTCGGCGTCGAAGTCCTCCGACACGTTCGGAATCGCGATGTAGTCGCACAGGATCGGTACGAGCCCGTCCCAGGTGTCGGTGCAGAGTTCGACGACGATGTCGGTATCGAGGGTCACGAGCACACGCTAACCACGCTGCGATCGCGCTGCTGAGGCCCGAACGGGACGGATACCGGACGCCTTGACGAGCCACAACGGCCCAGCTCAGAGCATGTGGATCGGTCTCGGGTTAGCGGCGGGCCCGGAGCGCTAACCCACCTTCGACCCGCGCGCTCACCCCTGTTCTCGACGATGTGGTCATGACCAACACCCAGAACACCACATCCACCAACACCAACACCAACACCAACGACACCGACCACAACCGGAACACCCACACCGTCGAGGCGGTCGGGAGCCGTCGTGGCCACCGCCGCAGCACGGTCGTCGCCGCCTCACTGATGGCGCTAGGAGGTGTCGCTCTCGCCGTCGCCGTCGTCGTGAACGATGGTGACGCCGACAAGCCTCCCCCGACCGTCGAGGCCGACTTCCCCAACACGCCGACCGGCGCTGCGCCGCTCCTGCTCGACGGCGGGTCGTTCGACACCGCCGTCACCGAGGCCGTGAGCCTGATCGATCAGCCGGCATCGGCACTCACCGACGGCAAGGCCTTCGACGAGGCGGTCGACCAGGCCGTGGCAGCGATGGAGCAGCCCCGCTCGGCACTGCTCGATGGCAACGCCCTCGATCGGGCGGTGGCCAGCGCAGTCGAGACGATCGACTCGCCCCGCAGCGCACTCCTCGACGGACCGACCTTCGACCAGGTCGTGGCCGACGCGATCGAGGATGCCGAGCCGTCCCGCACGGCACTGCTCGACGGATGGGCCTTCCAGCAGGCGATCGACGCGGCGTTCGCGACGATCGACTGGGACGTGTCGGGTCTCGACGATGGCCCGGCATTCCAGGATGCGATCGACGAGGTGGTCGCCGGGCTGGAGGGGTGACCTCCCTTACCGCCCGACCCGACTCGGTACGCTCGACCGGCACCGCAGGACTTCCGATGACGACGATTCGGCTTCTCGGTCCGGTCGAGGTACTGGACGACGACGGTGTCGTGCACGCGCCGCAGACACCGCTGCGACGCACACTGCTCGCACTGCTCGCCCTCGAAGCCGGCACCGTCGTCGAACCCGACCGGCTCCTCGACCGCATCTGGGACGGCACACCACCGGAATCCGGGCTCCGAGCGCTGCGCTTCCACCTCTCACGACTCCGCAGAGAAGTACCGGTCGACGACCTCATCGTCACCGTCCCGGGCGGCTACCGACTCGACGCCGACACCGACGTGGCCGACATCGAGACGACACTCGAGCGGCTCGCGGGAATGGATCCCGAGCACCGCGTCGAGATCATCCGCATCCTTCTCGATCGGTGGCGCGGCGAACCACTCATCGACGTCGGGGGCTGTGTAACGCTCGACCACGAGCGGCAACGGCTCGGGGAACTCCGCGCGATGCTGACCGAACAGCTCTACACCGCCCGCGTCGACGCAGGCGAGAGCAGCTCGGTGATCAGCGAACTCACCGGCCTCTGTCTCGAACATCCCCTCCGCGAACAGCTGTGGGCGAGCCTGATCACGGCGCAGTACCGGGCAGGTCTCCAGGCCGACGCGCTCCGCTCTTACGACCGGCTCCGACGCAACCTCGTCGAGGAACTCGGCGCCGACCCCTCCCCACCACTGCGCGAACTCGAACGACGGATCCTCGATCACAGCCCGACGCTCCGGGCGCCCGAACGGCGCACAGCGAGGCGCGGCAACATCTCCGAATCCACTCCGGACCTGATCGGCCGTGACGATGAAGTTCAGACCGTCGTCGACCTGCTGACCGCCCACTCGCTCGTCACGATCGCCGGCGTCGGCGGGGTTGGCAAGAGTTCGCTCGCAGATGCGGTTGGACACCGCGTCGCGGAAGGCTCCGAACACCATGCACGCGAGGTCTGGTACGTCGAACTCGCACCACTGGCCGACGCCGACGATGTCCTCGCGACGATCGCGACGACCCTCGGCATCACGGCTCCGGTCGCGGACGTCACCGACCTCGCGGCAATCCTGCGGCGTCGTGGCGACGTCGTCGTCGTGCTCGACAACTGTGAGCACGTCGTCTACACGGTCGCCGACATCGCCCAGCACCTCGCCGCCGAACCCGGCCTGCGTGTCCTGGCTACCTCGCGCATCCAGCTCGGTGTCCCCGACGAACGCATCGTCCGCCTGAAACCGCTCGCCGAGCTCGACGACGCCGTCGAACTATTCGCCCGGGAGGCCCGGCGTCGCGACCCGACGTTCCTCCTCGGCAACGGTCGTACCGACGTGATCCGGGCGATCTGCGAGCAGCTCGACCGGATCCCCCTGGCGCTCGAACTCGCCGCCGGCCGCACAGGCTCGCTCGGACTCGGCGACATCTACGATCAGCTCTCCCAGCTCCTCGCCAGCCGACCGAGCGGCTCACACTCCGACGACCGGCACGCCACGATGACCGCCACCATCGCCTGGTCGACCGACACGCTCGGCCCCGATGCAGCCTCCGGACTCGGCGTCCTCAGCGTTACCGCCGGCACCTTCGATTTCTCTGCCGCGGCCGCACTTTTCGACCTCGTCACCACTCGGCCCGCCTTCGACGTGATCGACGAACTCGTCTCGCACTCACTCGTCGAGGTCATCCGCCACGACACCGGGCTGCGCTACCGGATCCTCGAACCCGTCCGCCAATTCGCCGCCGACACGCTCCTCACCGACCCCGCCGCCGCCCGCAACCGCCACCTCGACCACTACCTCGACACCCTGGAAGCCGCCTACCGCGCACTCGGCACAACCAGCAGCGACCCGATCGTCGCGATACTCCAGCACGACATCGACAATCTCCGCGGGGTGCATCAATGGGCGCTTGCGACCGGCCGCATCGACGACGACCTCCGCCTCTACCGGCCGCTCATGCTCTCGGTCTGGCACGACGTGTTCGAGCCCGGCGACTGGGCACTCGAGACGCTGTCCGTCCCGAAGATCGAGTCGCAC
>CBDUYD010000208.1:0-4366 GCA_965371355.1 uncultured Ilumatobacteraceae bacterium | reverse complement strand
GTGATCGTGTCGGTCGTGGGGTCGAAGTCGAGGCGACCCGCCAATGCGATCGCCAGCACGGTGTCGGGCGAGGTGACGAAGCTGAGCGTCAGCGGCGAACCGTCGTTGCGTCTGGGGAAGTTGCGGTTGAACGAGTTGACGATCGTGTTCGGCCTGCCCGTTATCGACTCGGGGCGCGACCACTGCCCGATGCAGGGCCCACAGGCATTGGCGAGCACGGTGGCGCCGATCGCCACGAGGTCGGCCAGCAGCCCGTCGCGT
Organism: uncultured Ilumatobacteraceae bacterium; assembly: GCA_965371355.1. Taxonomy (GTDB): domain Bacteria; phylum Actinomycetota; class Acidimicrobiia; order Acidimicrobiales; family Ilumatobacteraceae; genus JASJHI01. Next base: position 4,105 of record CBDUYD010000208.1, on the reverse strand, counting down.
TCGATCGTCGCCCGCACCTGCTCGGAGCCGGGCGTGATCAGCAGTTCGCACTTCGCGGTGAGGCCTCGTGCTGCCGCCTGGCGGGCGATCGAGGCGACGCGGGTGATGTCCTCGTACGACGAGTTGGTGCACGAGCCGATCAGACATGCCGACGGTTCGAGGGGCCAGTCGTTCTCGCGGGCCGCCGCGCCCACGCCGGCAGCGCCGACCCTGTGCGCCAGGTCGGGCGAGTGGGGACCGTTGATCAACGGCTTCAACTCGTCGAGGTCGATCTCGACGAGTTCGTCGTACAGCGCGCCGTCGTCGGGCCGCAGGTCGGCGGCGACGCGGTCGGCGGCGTCGGCGATCGCCTCGCGCCCCGTGGCCTTGAGGTAGAGCGACATGTTGTGGTCGTAGGGGAACGTCGAGGTGGTCGCGCCGATCTCGGCGCCCATGTTGCAGATCGTCGCCTTGCCCGTCGCCGAGATCGAATCGGCGCCCGGGCCGTGGTACTCGACGATCGCGCCGGTCCCTCCCTCGACGGTGAGCCGGCGGGCCACCTCGAGGATCACGTCCTTCGGGCTCGACCAACCCGACAGGGTGCCGGTGAGGCGGACGCCGATCACCTTCGGCCAGCGGACGTTGAACGGGAAGCCGGTCATCACGTCGACCGCGTCGGCACCGCCGACGCCGATCGCGACCATTCCGAGGCCGCCGGCGTTCGGTGTGTGGCTGTCGGTGCCGATCATCATCCCGCCGGGGAACGCGTAGTTCTCGAGCACGACCTGGTGGATGATCCCCGATCCGGGTCCCCAGAAACCGATCCCGTACTTCGCGGATACCGATCGGAGGAAGTCGTAGACCTCCTCGTTGGTGTCGATCGCGACCCCGAGATCGATGTTCGCGCCGACCTTGGCCTGGATCAGGTGATCGCAGTGCACGGTCGAGGGGACGGCGGCTTCGCTCAGACCGGCGGTCATGAACTGGAGGAGGGCCATCTGTGCGGTGGCGTCCTGCATCGCCACCCGGTCGGGGTTGAAGTCGGCGTAGCTGACGCCGCGTTCCATCTCTTGTGTCCGCGGGTCGAGCAGGTGGTTGATCAGGATCTTCTCGGTCAGGGTGAGCGGTCGACCGAGGCGTTGGCGGCCGAGTTCGGCCCGTTCGGGGAGGCTCGCGTAGACACGCTCGACGAGTTCGATGGGGGTGCTGGCGCTCACGGACATGTAGACAACTATAATACAAGTTGATGCCTTCGCCAATCGACGATTCCCGCTGGATACGACTCGATCATGTGCAGCTGGCGATCCCGATCGGCGCCGAGGACGAGGCCCGCGCGTTCTACGTCGTTGTGCTCGGGCTGATCGAGGTGCCCAAGCCGGCGGCGATGGCGGCGAGGGGAGGCGCGTGGTTCGAAGCCGGCGATGTGCGGATCCACGTCGGCGCCGAGGAGCCGTTCGTGCCGGCGCGCAAGGCCCATCCCGCCCTGGTGATGAGCGGCCTCCGCGACTTCATCTCACGGTCGCGACTAGACGCCGAGTGGAACGACGAGATCCGGGGCCTCGTGCGCTGTCACATCGCCGATCCGTTCGGCAACAGGATCGAATTGATCGAGGGCGACGAGTGATGAGACGCATCCGCTATCAGGAGATCGCCGACGAGCTGCGACAGCGAGCGCGGCGCGAACCGGCCGGCTCGGTGCTGCCGTCCGAAGCCGAGATGTCGAACGAGTTCGGCGCTTCGCGGGTGACGGTGCGGCGGGCCCTCGAGCTGGTTCGCGAGGAGGGGTTGATCGCCGCCCGCCAGGGCTTCGGCTGGTTCGTCGCCACCGAGCCCGTCCGGCAGAGCCTCAACTCGCTCGGCACGATCGAAGCCCAGCTCGAGGGGGTGGGCAAGCTCTCCGAGCGCAAGGTCGAGGAGTTCGCCTTCGAGGCGCCGCCCGATCGTGTGGGCCGTCTGCTCGGTGTCGACCAGGTCCTGCGGGTCAAGCGGGTCAACCTCGCCGACGGCGAGCCGTTCGCCGTCGTCACCGTCTGGTGCCCCGCCGAGCTGGGGGCGAGACTGTCGAGGATCGACGTCGAACGCCGCCCGTTCTACGAGTTGCTCGAGATCGAGCTGCGCGGCGCGACCCAGACGATCGCTGCGGATCTCGTCGACACAACCGACGCTGCGCTGCTCGGCGTGCCCGAGTCGTCGCCTGTGCTGCGCTGCCAACGTGTCACCACCGCGCTCGATGGGAAACCCGTGCTCGTGAGCGAACACATCTTTCCAGCCCATCGCACGGAGTTCGTCGTCGATCTGCCCCAGGCCGAGCCGTCGATGACCCCGAGCGGGCTGCGAATGGTCGACTGACCGCTCGTAGGCTCGCGACCATGGGAATGATCGAAACCTTCCGGTCGGTGGTGCAGTTCGATGAGATCACACTCGACCCGGTCGAGCGGCGGCTGAAGAAGATCGCGTCGGTCGACGACTACCGGAAGTACGCCAAGCGTCGCCTGCCATTCGGCGTGTTCGACTACATCGACGGCGGCGCGGAAGACGAACGGACCCTGGCGAACAACGTCGCGGCGTTCTCGCGGATCGGATTCCATCCGCGTGTGATGCGCGATGTCAGCGAACTTGACACCTCGACGACGATCTTCGGACGGCCGGCGTCGATGCCCCTGATCCTGTCGCCGACCGGCTTCACGCGGATCGCCCACAGCCAGGGTGAGCTGGCCGTCGCCCGAGCCGCCGAACGGGCCGGTATCCCGTGGTCGCTGTCGACGATGGGAACGCGCTCGATCGAAGACGTCGCAGCGGTGAGCGGGGGCGAGAAGTGGTTCCAGATCTACACATGGCGCGATCGCGCCCTGGTCGAGTCGCTGGTCGAGCGGGCAAAGGCCGCCGGCTACACCACGGTCTGGCTCACCGTCGACACAGCGGTGCTCGGACGACGCGAGCGTGACGTGCGGCGCGGGATGACGCTGCCGCCCAAGATCGGGCCGGCGACGATCATCGACGGCGCGATCCATCCCTCGTGGACGCTCGACTTCCTCCGCAACGAGCCGATCACGTTCGCCAACGTCGTCGGTCACGACGAGGACGGATCCACCGCGGTGACCCTCGCCGACCACGTCAAGCGTCAGTTCGATCAAGCGCTCTCGTGGGATGACGTCGAGTGGTTGCGCTCGTTCTGGGACGGGCCGATAGTCCTGAAGGGAATCCAGACCGTCGCCGACGCCAAGCAAGCCGTCGCGTGCGGCGTCGACGGGATAGGGCTCTCGAACCACGGCGGTCGGCAGCTCGACGATGCACCCGCGCCGATCGAGCTCGTCGAACCGGTCCGCCAGGAGATCGGTGATACGGCGACGATCATCTGCGATGGTGGCGTGCGCCGGGGCAGCGACATCGTCAAGGCGATCGCTCTCGGCGCCGACGCGGTCGCGATGGGCCGGCCGTACTTCTACGCGCTGGCGGCGGCCGGCGAGCGCGGTGTCGACCATCTGCTCGAGTTCATGCGCGAGGGGATGGAGCGCACGATGGCGCTGTCCGGGTGCCGCAACGTCGACGAGATCGGCCGCGACCTGGTCTCCTGGAAGACCTGACCCGCTGTCCTGACCCGCTGTCCCGACTTTCCGGCGGCTCCGCGCCGGCGCGATGATGGGCGCATGTCAGACCGTGTCACACTCTCGATCGACGGCGGGATCGCCGACGTCAAACTCAACCGTCCCGACAAGCGCAATGCGCTCGACGGGGCGATGTTCGCTGGCATCGTCGAGATGGGTGAACGGCTCAAGACCGAACCGGGTGTCCGCGCGGTCGTGCTCTCGGGCGAGGGGGCGTCGTTCTGCGCCGGGCTCGACTTCTCGGCCTTCCAGGCGATGGGCGAAGAATCCGATGACGGTGACGCCGGGCGCACCGAGTCGGTGGTCGCCGACCTCGACGGTCGGATCACACATCTCGGTCAGCAGTGCGCGTGGGTCTGGCAGGAGATCCCGGTCCCGGTCATCGCCGCGGTGCACGGCCATGCGCTCGGCGGCGGCATCCAGATCATGCTCGGCGCCGACATCCGCATCGTGCACCCCGACACGAAGCTGTCGGTCCGCGAGGTGTACTGGGGTCTCATCCCCGACATGACCGGCACGCT
>CBDUYD010000207.1:0-4414 GCA_965371355.1 uncultured Ilumatobacteraceae bacterium | reverse complement strand
GGATGCGCCACACCAACGACCTGGCGATGCTCTACCGGGCCAAGGCGGTGCGCCGCGGAGCGACGAGTGCGGTCGCGCCCGCCGACGATGTCCGTCACGTGCTCGACGGGGCCGTTCGTTCGGGATCTGGTGCGCGCCTCATCTACTCGCTCAACGAAGCCGCACACCTGCTCGCGGCGGCCGGTCGATTCGAGTCCGCCGCGTTGGCGGGCGTCGGTGGCGAGCCGGTGAACCAGTGGCGGCACAACAGCCTCGACCACATCCCCGACGAAGCGTGGGCGAGCGCCCGCGAACGCGTCGATGCCGAGCGTCTGGAGCTGTTCGACATCGGTGCGTTGACGCTCACCGAACTCGCCGATCTCGATGTCGCAACACCGGAACCGGCGCGCTGAGCCGAAACCGACGTGCCGGCGCGCCGAGCGGCTTCACTACGCTCGTCGCTACCGCGGGATTCACGATGACCACGATTCGGCTTCTCGGTCCGGTCGACGTGCTGGACGACGACGGGGTCGTCCACGCGCCGAAAACACCGCTGCGGCGAACCCTCCTCGCCCTCCTCGCCCTCGAAGCAGGCAAGGTCGTCGAACCGGACCGGCTGCTCGACCGCATCTGGGACGGCACACCGCCGGACTCCGGACTCCGGGCGTTGCGGTTCCACCTCTCGCGGCTGCGCAAGGAAGTCCCCATAGAGAACCTGATCGTCACCGTTCCCGGCGGCTACCGACTCGACGCCGACGTCGACCTGCAGGAGATCGAGGCCCGCGCGGGTGACCTCGGCGATCTCGATCTCGACCCTCGGATCGACGCGCTCACCACGCTCATCAGACGCTGGCGGGGAGAACCGCTCCTCGACGTCGAGTCTTGTCATGCGCTCGATCACGAACGGCAGCGGATGAGCGAACTCCGACTTGGACTCGTCGAGCAACTGTTCGCTGCTCGCGTCGAGGCGGGCCAGAGCACGACCGTGATCAGCGAACTGACCGGCCTGTGCCTGGAACAACCGTTGCGCGAACACCTCTGGGCGAGCCTGATCACCGCCCAATACCGCGCCGGACTACAAGCCGACGCACTGCGCTCCTACGATCAACTTCGGCGGAATCTGGTCGAACAGCTCGGCGTCTCACCATCGCCCCCGCTCCGGGACCTCGAGCGTCGACTCCTCGATCAGAGCCCGACACTCGACGCCACCGCTCCACCCGACGAGCCCGACCGTGTCATCGCAACCGGCCATCTCCTCGGGCCGTCACCCAACCTCGTTGGCCGCGACACCGACCGCAAGACTGTGATCGAGGAGTTGCGGAGTCACCCCCTCGTCACGATCACCGGTGTCGGCGGCGTCGGTAAGACGTCGCTCGCCATCTCGGTCGCCCATGAACTCGCGACGGAGATGGACGAGGTGTGGATGATCGAGCTGGCCCCGCTCCGCGATCCGACCGACATCCTCCCGACAATCGCCGCGACGCTCGGTGTCACGGCGCGCACCTCGACCGCCGACGAACTCGCGTCGGTCATCGGCCGTCGAGGTCGCGTCCTGCTCGTCCTCGACAACTGCGAACACCTCGTCGAGGGCGTCGCCGAGATCACCCTGGGATTCATCGCCGATGCGGGCGTCGCTCTCCTGGCCACCTCCCGCGTTCGACTGGGCACCGAACACGAACGGCTGATCAGGCTCGCACCGCTCGGCGAGCGCGATGACGCGACCGAGCTGTTCGTCCGCGAAGCGCTCCGAAACGACCCGGCCTTCGCGATCTTCGACGGCGACGCGGCGCTCGTCGAAGCGATCTGCGAGCGCGTCGACCGGATCCCGCTCGCCATCGAACTCGCCGCCGCCCGAGCGAGGTCGCTGGGACTCGATGTCATCGATCAACAGCTGACCGAACTGCTCGACGCGCCGGGCGCCAGGGCCCACGCCGACGAGCGCCACGAGACGATGACCGCCACGATCCGCTGGTCGACCGACCGGCTCGAACCCGACCTGGCCGCGAGCCTCGGTGCGCTCACCGTGCACGCCGGCACGTTCGATCTCGCCGCGGTCGCCGCACTGATCGACCCCGTCACCGAACGCCCCGCCTTCGAAGTGATCGACGAGCTCATCTCGAACTCACTCGTCGAACCGGTCCGGGTCGGTCGCCTCATGCGCTACCGGATCCTCGAACCGGTACGCCAACAGGCTGCCTCCACATTCCTCGCCGATCCGAGAGCCGCCCGCGACCGCCACCTCGAGCACTTCCTCGACCGGCTCGAGGAGGCCTACGACCTGCTCGGATCGACCTCGGACGAGCCGATCCGCGAGATCATCACTCTCGACCTCGACAACCTTCGGGCAGTCCACGAATGGGCCCTCCGGACGGGCCGCATCGACGACGACCTTCGTCTCTACCGACCCTTGCTGATCACCAATTCCCGCGAGGTCTTCGAGCCGGGCGCCTGGGCTCTGGAGACCCTGAGCCTGCCTGACATCGAGGATCACGAGCGATGGCGCGAGGCTCTGGCGGTCGCCCTCGGGACGGCAGTATTCAGATCCGAGTGGACGCTTGACGAGGAGGCGAGCGCTCTCCTGGTACGCGCCCGCGACACCGGTCCCGGCGTCGGCAGCGATCTCGTCGAGTGCCAGATCGCGTGGGTCGAGACAATGCGCGAGGGGCACCACGCGGAAGGCGTGGCACGGTGGGAGGCGATCGAGACCGACGACACGTTGGCGATCTACCTGCGGTGGCTGATGTGCCCGCCCTACCGAGCCGGACTCAGCGACGATCCGCTCGCGGTCGGACGGGCGGATTACGCGGCCGGCATCGCCTGGGCCCGTTCGATCGGCGCGTCGAGCTTCGAAGCGGGGTTGACGATGATGTCGGTCCACATCGAGCAGAACTGGGGTGAGCCCCAGGATGCGCACGACATCGCCGACGCGGCGGCACGTCTCTGCGGCGAGACCGGAATGCGACACATGGAGGCGCTGGCGGTCTTTCAGCGCAGCCAAGCAACGCTGCGCGGAGCAACTTCCCCACACGATCCGCTGGTCGACATCGTCGGGCTGCTCCGCGGCGCGGTCCGCGTCGGGGGGAGCTACCGGCTGACGCAGCTGCTCAACATCGCCGCCCAACTGCTGAACATCAACGATCGGACGGAGCCCGCGGCGCTCGCCGGGATCGCAGGAGACGCGGTGAGCGACTGGCAATGGCACTGGCGCGAGCACATCGCCGAGGATGCGATCGAGCGTGCCACAGCTCGCATCGAACGGGACCACCTCGACGTCATGGACATCACCGATGAAGTGATCTCGGAACTCGATCGACTCGCCGGACGCGAGGCAACGCGGGTCACCTGACGTACGGAACGCATGGGGCGGCCGGGGTCAGTCCCCCTGGCGAACGGCAAGCGGAGCCCGCTGGAGCCCCGTATCGAAGTTCTCGGGCGCCAACCATGCGCGGAACCCCGACTCGATCACCGGCCACTCCGAGTCGAGGATCGCGAACCACGCGGTGTCGCGGCTGCGGTCCTTGTAGTGGGTCGCCTGGCGGAACGTCCCCTCGTAACGGAAGCCGAGGCGCGCGGCGGCGCGGCGGGAGGGTTCGTTGAGCGCGTCGCACTTCCACTCGAGGCGCCGGTATCCGAGTTCGAACGCTCGCCGCATCAAGAGGTACAGCGTCTCCGTCGCAGCCGTCGTGCGCTGGAGTGACGGCGCCAGGCCGATCGATCCGATCTCGATCACGCCGCCGGCCGCGTCGATCCGCATGTACGACAGGAATCCGACCGCGGCTCCGTCGACGACGACCGCGTACGGTCGCCAGTCTTCGTAGTCAGCGATGGTGTCGATCCAGCTCGTGAACTCCTCGGCGGTACGGAGCGGCTCGGTCGAGAGGTAGGTCCACAGCGATCCGGGCGCGTCGACGAACGAGCGGGCGAGTCCACCGGCGTGCGCGTCCGCGGTCAGCGGCTCGAGCCTGACGAGGCGGCCGATCAGAGTTTCCCGCGGCGGTGCGGGCGGTGGGGTCCATCCGTCGAGTTCGTCTCCGATGGGCTGACCGAACTCGTTGGCGCGTAGCACGCCGGAAAGCTACCCGCCGTGGTCGAGCCGGCCCGAGGGGACTCCCGTGGACGAACTGCCGAGTGGGTCGTACGCTGCCGGCATGGCCGATCCGATCCCGGTTGCGTGCACGCTGACGACGAAGGACGCTGCCGCCCAAGTCGTCGAGTGGGCCGACCTGCGGAGCCACATCACATCGGTCGAGCGGATCGAGGACGGTGTCGAGATGACATTCCCGATCGCGATGGCCGGTGACGTTCGCGACCTTGCGGCGCGCGAGGCGGCGTGCTGCGCGTTCCTCTCGCTGGTCACGTCCGAACGCGACGACGAGGTCGAGTTGCGGATCACCTCCGACGCGCCCGAGGCGGCCGTCGTGATCGATCTGCTCGC
>CBDUYD010000206.1:0-4428 GCA_965371355.1 uncultured Ilumatobacteraceae bacterium | reverse complement strand
GTAGAGGCCGTCGTCCGGGCCGAAAGAGACGTCGGGGGCGATCTCTTCGCGGAGGCCAGAGCCGAGGTCTTGGTCGATCCATACCTTCATGGGGTTGGTCCTTTCTGTAGCAACCAGGGTGTGCAGCAAGGAGCGGTCACATCATTCCGAGTTCGAGCCGGGCGACATCGGAGAGGCGAGTGGCGTCCCATGGGGGATCGAAGACGAGTTTCACTTCGACTTCGTCGACGCCGGGTAGAGCGGCCACGGCGTCGTGGAGGTCTTGGCGCAAGATGTCTCCCATCCCGCAGAACGGGGCGGTGACCGACATGTCGATGTTGACGTGCCAGGCACCGTTGGCTTGTTCGCTTGTGTCGACGCGGTAGACGAGGCCGAGTTCGACGATGTCGACCGGAATTTCGGGGTCGTACACGGTGGCTGCTGCTTCCCACACCCGATCCACGCTGAACGGCGTGTCGTCTGTGACGTCGGGCTTCGCGGCGACGGCGACGAAACCGAAGTCGATTGAATCCGCTGCGCTGAGGCGTGCCATTTCGCCGTCGCCGGTGGTGACGGTTGCAGTCCCGCCGAGGGCTTGGAGCAGCGTGACCCGGTCGCCTGCGGTGAGCGTGATGCGCTGTCCGGCTGGAATGATCGTCACCACGCAGTCGCGTGGCAACGTGAATCCTCTGGACGCGCCGACGTTGACTGGCTGATCATTCATTGGTGTGTCGCAGACGGCTAAAGATCCATTTCCGCACGGTTTCGATGCCGACGTCATCAACGGCTTGGTCGGCGAATCCGTTGATGAGGAGTCGACGCGCCTCGTCGGCCGGGATGCCGCGGGAGCGCATGTAGTACATCGCCGTTTCGTCCAACTGGCCGACGGTGGCGCCGTGCTTGCAGGCCACCTCGTCGGCGAGGATCTCGAGCCGGGGCTGCGTGTTGATCTCCGCCCGGTTGGACAGCAGCAGGTTGTCGTTCGACTGCTCGGCGTCGGTGCCGTCGGCACCCGGGCGAACGTCGATCCCGCCGTTGAACACGCCGATGCTCGCATCGTCGAGGACACCGCGATAGGTCTGACGGCTCGTGCAGTCCTCGGCGCCGTGGGTGACGGTCACCTGCTGATCGAGCACCTGGTCGCCGAAGCCGAAGAAGAGCCCCGACAAGTCGGCGTGGGCACCGGCACCCGCGAGCTGGACGTCGTAGGCGACCCGTCCGTACGCGGCCCCAAGATTGAACGATCGGGCCCGCAACGTGCTGCCGGCGTGCTGCGTAACATCGACACGGCTGAGATGGACTTGTGCCGACGGCACGTCCTGCAGCAACACGTGCTCGAGTGTCGCATCGTCGGACAGCGTGATGGTCGTGCGGATGTTCGATCCGCCGAACGCGGTGCCCGCGCCGATCCGGGTCTCGATGACCGTCGCCGAACTGCCCGCGCCGAGGCTGATCACGACGCCGGTGCACGACGCGTTCTGTGTGGTGTCCGGGAGCTCGACGTCGATGATGTGGATCGGCACATCGAGCGCCACCCCTTCCGCGACCTGGACGACCGCGCCATCAGCGCCGTACGCGATGTTGAGTGCGACGAAGGCGTCGGCGATGTCCTCGTCGGCCCGCTCGAAGTGCGCTGCGACCTGCTCGGGACGCTCGGCGACGACATCAGCCAACGTCGACAGACGCAACCCGTCGGGGCTGGCCAGGTTCGACAGCAATGCGTCGACGGCGCCGTTGACCACCACGATGCGCGGGCCGTCGAGAGCCGGGACCTGGTCGTCGAGGTCGGCAGGCAACTCGGTGCCCAACTCGACGTGCGGGCCAAACGACAGCTCGCCGAGCATGCGATGCGGGGCATAGCGCCAGGCCTCGTCACGCTTCGTCGGGTAGCCGATCGCACCGATCCGATCGAGCGCGTCGAGACGCGCCTCGGTCGACGGATCCGAATGGATCGTCACGATGGTGCTGCGGCCAGCAGCCGCTCCGGAGCGTCGTCGAAGTCGTGGTTGACGAAGTCGGCGTAGCCGTGATCCTCGAGGTGGAGCGCGAGAGTGTGGTCACCCGACTGGACGATCTTGCCATTCACGAGCACGTGCACGAAGTCGGGCTTGACGTAGTCGAGCAGCCGCTGGTAGTGCGTGATCACGATCATCGACCGCTCGGGACCGCGCAACGCGTTGACACCCGATGCGATGACCCGCAGGGCGTCGATGTCGAGACCCGAGTCGGTCTCGTCGAGGATCGCGAGACGCGGCTCCATGACCGCCATCTGGAGGATCTCGTTGCGCTTCTTCTCACCACCGCTGAAGCCGGCGTTGACCGCACGGTTGAGGAAGTCCTGCTTCATCTCCACGAGCTCCATCGCCTCCTCGGCCACCGCGAGGAAGTCGCGGGCGCCGATCTCGGTCTCGCCACGCGCCTTGCGCACCGAGTTCAGCGCGGTACGCAGGAAGTACATGTTGTTCACGCCCGGGATCTCGACCGGGTACTGGAATCCGAGGAACACGCCGGCGGCGGCGCGCGCCTCGGGTGTCATCTCGAGCAGGTCGGCGCCGTCGAGTGTCACGACACCGCCGATCTCGTAGCCGTCTCGTCCGGCGAGGGCGTGTGCGAACGTGCTCTTGCCCGAGCCGTTCGGGCCCATGATCGCGTGGACCTCGCCAGCTCCGACATCGAGGTCGAGGCCTTTGAGGATCTGCTTGTCGCCGATGGCGGCGGTGAGGTTCTTGACGTGCAGCATCAGCCGACACTTCCTTCCAGACTGACGCTCAGCAGTCGCTGAGCTTCGACGGCGAACTCCATCGGGAGTTCGTTGAACACCTCGCGGCAGAAGCCGTTGACGATCATCGACATCGCGTCTTCTTCGGTCATGCCGCGCTGACGGCAGTAATACAGCTGGTCCTCGCCCACCGTGGACGTGGATGCCTCATGCTCGATCTGTGCGCTCGGGTTCTTGACCTCTATGTACGGGATCGTGTGGGCACCGCAGTCCTTGCCGAGCAGCAGCGAGTCGCACTGGGTGTAGTTGCGGGCATTCTCCGCAGAGCGCATCACCTTGACCAGACCGCGGTAGGTGTTCTGACCGTGACCGGCCGAGATGCCCTTGGAGATGATCGAGCTCGTGGTGTCTTTGCCGATGTGGATCATCTTGGTGCCGGTGTCGGCCTGCTGACGCTTGGTCGACAAAGCAACCGAGTAGAACTCGCCGATCGAACGGTCTCCCTGCAGGATCACGCTGGGGTACTTCCAGGTGATCGCAGAGCCGGTCTCGACCTGCGTCCAGGAGATCTTGGCGTCGGTGTGAGCTCGACCTCGTTTGGTGACGAAGTTGTAGATCCCCCCGACGCCGTTCTCGTCGCCGGGGTACCAGTTCTGCACGGTCGAGTACTTGATCTCGGCCCGATCCTTGGCGACGAGTTCGACGACAGCTGCGTGCAGTTGGTTCTCGTCGCGCTGCGGCGCGGTGCAGCCTTCGAGGTACGAGACGTGGGAGTCGTCTTCGGCGATGATCAACGTTCGTTCGAACTGGCCAGTGTTCTGAGAGTTGATGCGGAAGTACGTCGACAGCTCCATCGGGCAGCGGACGCCCTTGGGGATGTAGCAGAACGACCCGTCGGAGAAGACCGCCGAGTTGAGCGCTGCGAAGTAGTTGTCGCGCACCGGCACGACGGAGCCGAGATGCTCACGAACCAACTCGGGATGGTCCTGCACGGCTTCGGAGAAGGAACAGAAGATCACGCCCACCTCGGCGAGGGTGGCCTTGAAAGTGGTCGTCACCGAGACCGAGTCGACAATCGCGTCGATCGCGACGTTGCTGAGCATCTTCTGCTCGTGGAGGGGGATCCCCAGCTTGTCGAACATCTCCCGGATCTCGGGGTCGACGTCGTCCATGCTGTCGAGGACCGGCTTCTTCTTGGGAGCGGCCCAGTAGCTGATCGCCTGGTAGTCGATCGGTGCGATCTCGAGCTTCGCCCAGTCGGGCTTCTCCATCGCCTGCCACGCCGCGAAGGCCTTGAGTCGCCACTCGAGCAACCACTCCGGCTCGTTCTTCTTCTCCGAGATCAGCCGCACGACGCTCTCGTCGAGACCCGGCGGTGCGACGTCGGTGTCGAGGTCAGTACTGAAGCCAAACTCGTAGTCCGACGACGTCAACTCCTCGATGGTTCGCGTGCTCTCACTCACGGGAGACCGTCACTCGCCCACGTCGATGAAGATGCACTCGCCAGGGCATTCCTCGGCGGCTTCGATGACGCTGTCGAGACCCCCATCCGGGATGCGGGCCATACCGTCGGAACCTGCTGGGTTGGCGGTGCCGTCGAACAGCTTGTCGGCGCCGAAGTTCGCGACAGTCTCTTTGACGTAGAAGAGACCGTCATCCATGCCGAAGAACACGTCGGGTGCGATCTCCTCACAGAGTCCGTCTCCGGTGCAGAGATCCTGATCGATCCA
>CBDUYD010000205.1:0-4430 GCA_965371355.1 uncultured Ilumatobacteraceae bacterium | reverse complement strand
TCTACTACCGGGGAACCACGATCGATCGCGCTGATCACCTCACCGCAGCCTGACCGCCTGCAGGTGGCCGATCGAAGCCGGCCAGCTTTCAGGGCGGCTCGCGGTGGCCCGGATCTCGCTGGCGACGTGCGCCCGGGCCCAGCGCTGGTGCCCGGCTCGCGCCGATCGGCTCATCATCAGACAGTCGCCATCTGACGATGGCGGACAAACAGCTGAGCGCGTCGGGGCGACGCATGCCGTACCCTCCCGCGCGGTTTGATGAAGGATCGCCTGAACGTGAAAGCCGAGCCATGACGGCGCCGGTGTCCTCGAAGGGGTCCCGGACCCCGAAGGATTCGCCCTCGTACGCGCCTCGATTCGCGCCCTCAGCGGAGCTGCCGGCGACGACCAACGCAGCCTCGCCCGACGCCGCTCCGACCCGCTGGTGTCGATGGCGCGCATCACAGTCGTCAACGTGCCACCGATACCGGGCCGCAAGGGGTCGCGGCCGGATGATCGCCACGATCGCGTGTCACGATCTGCTCACCGGCGACAAGGGGCATCCTCCAGACCACCAGCGGCCGCATCGTCGTGTTCAGCGAAATGATCCGCCGCGCCACGCCTGCAATGCCGGCATCCACCGCCTCGTCCATGCACCAGACGGCACGATCCTGTGGTTGGGGCTGACTTCAGTGCCCTCCGGGCCGGCCACTTCACCCTCATCGACCCCAACGCCACCACACACCCCGTACGCCCCTCGATCAATCGGCTTCACCCTCCCAGCCAACTGCACACTCGGGCCTACAACGCCTACGCTGCTTCGATGTTCTTCGAGGAGGACGACATGCTGCGAGGATCTCCGCTGCCGGGCTGGCAGGGGCGCTTTTCCACTCCGAGCAGATGACCTTCGCCCGCTGGACGATCGCCGAGGATGCCGCCGAGATGCACGAGCACCATCATCCGAACGAAGAGGTGTGGAACGTGGTCGGAGGCCAGATCGTGCTTGTCGTCGACGGTGAGCAGCGGCTGCTGCGAACCGGGTCGGCCGCGGTGGTGCCGCCCGACGTTGCGCACTCCGTCAAGATCGTCGTAGCTGCAGAGGTGGTCGTCACCGATCACCCGGTGCGGAGCGACCTGCCGGGTGTCGAACGAGCGAGTGTGGGTATCGATGGCTGAGGGCGGAGCAAGGCCGATCGGTGCCGCCGAGGTCGCCGGCGTGGCCGACGCGCTCGCCGACGCGTTCTCGGACGATCCGGTGTTTCGCTGGACCGCGCGCTTCGACGGCGACATGACCTCCCGATTGCGCCCGATGTTCACGGCGATGGCAAAGCAGCGGATGAAGCTCGACGACCCGCTCCTCCACGGCGTTCCGGTCGGCGGCGACGACGAGCCGGGTGCAGCAGAGGTCGCAGCGGCCGCGCTCTGGTACGAACCTGGCCGAGAGCTCTCGTGGGACGACGCCGTGGCGTCGATTCCGTCCGCGCTGAGCTGTTTCCGATGGGGGATCGTGCGGGGGATGCGCCTGAACTATCTACTGGAGAACGCCCATCCGAGTGAACCGCACTACCACCTGTTCGCGGTCGGCGTCCGTCGGGAATCGCAGGGTCGAGGACTGGGTTCGGAGGTGCTGCGCCCGATGCTCGAGCGGTGCGACGACGAAGGCATCGCGGCGTACCTCGAGAACTCGAAGCCGCGCAACGAGGCGTTCTACGCCCGTCACGGGTTCGAACCACTCGAACCGCTACCGCTGCCGGAGGGCGCTCCGCCGCTCACGCCGATGCTCAGATGGCCGCGCTGACGCTCGGGCTGGGCGCGGCGGCGCCGAAGAGGCGTCAGAGAGAGGTCAGGGCTCGATGTAGATGCACTCGCCGGGGCACTCCTCGGCGGACTCGACGACGGCGTCGAGTTGGTTGTCGGGGAACTCGGCGAGCCCCTCGGCACCCTCGAGGTTGCCCTTGGCAGCCGCGAAAATCTTGTCTCCCTCGACGACGTAGGCGAGGCCGTCGTCGAGCAGGGTGAAGACGTCGGGTGCGATCTCCTCGCAGAGCCCGTCGCCGGTGCAGAGATCCTGGTCGATCCAGACCTTCATGTTGTGGTTGCTCCTTCGTGGATGGGAGACGATGTGTTGGACAGAGTTTATCCGGCCATCGGCGTGCAAACATGATCTGGGGCCGCGCGTGTACATTCGGCACATGACGCACGATGGCGACGACACCGGGTCCGGGCCGGTCGACGCGGGCGGCGCCTCCGAGGCGCAGATCGCTTCGCTCGTCGACGAGATCGAACACCTCCGCTCGCGACTGGCCGACGCACCCAAGCGAGTGCACTCCCTGGAGGAGCGCCTCCTCGAGACCAAGGGCCAGTTGGCGCAGGCGGTACAGCAGAACGAGAAGCTGTCGTTCACGCTGCGCGAGGCGCGCGACCACATCGCCACCCTGCGCGACGAGGTCGACAAGCTGTCGCAGCCGCCGTCGGCCTACGGCGTCGTCGTCGGGATCAACGACGACGGAACGGTCGACGTGCTCACCAGCGGCCGCAAGATGCGCGTCAGCCTGCACCCCGAGATCGACGTCGAGCTGCTCGACCGAGGATCCGAGGTCGTGCTCAACGAGAGCCTCAACGTCGTCTCGGCACGGCATCCCGAGATCACGGGCGAGGTCGTCACGGTCAAGGACGTGATGGACGACGGCGTGCGAGTGCTCGTCGTGGGCCGCGCCGACGAGGAGCGGGTCTGCGAGCTGGCCGACGCGATCCGCGGTACGCACATCCGCAGCGGCGACCATCTCCGCCTCGACATCCGCAGCAACCTGCTGCTCGAGAAGCTGCCGCGGCCCGAGGTCGAGGATCTGCTCCTCGAAGAGGTTCCCGACATCTCCTACACCGACATCGGTGGTCTCGACGACCAGATCGAGCAGATCGCAGATGCGGTCGAACTCCCGTACCTCCATCAGGACCTGTTCGCCGAGCATCAGCTGCCGGCACCGAAGGGCATCCTCCTCTACGGTCCGCCGGGCTGCGGGAAGACCTTGATCGCCAAGGCGGTCGCCAACAGCCTGGCGAAGAAGGTCGCCGACAAGGTCGGTGAGGGCAAGGGTCGCAGCTACTTCATCAACATCAAGGGTCCCGAGTTGCTGAACAAGTACGTCGGCGAGACCGAGCGACAGATCCGGCTCGTCTTCCAGCGGGCGCGCGAGAAGAGCGACGAGGGGTGGCCGGTGATCGTCTTCTTCGACGAGATGGACTCGATGTTCCGCACCCGCGGGTCGGGGATCAGCTCCGACATGGAGTCGACCATCGTGCCGCAGCTGCTCGCCGAGATCGACGGGGTCGAAGGGCTCCGCAACGTGATCGTGATCGGGGCCACGAACCGCGAGGACCTGATCGATCCGGCGATCCTGCGGCCTGGCAGGCTCGACGTGAAGATCAAGATCGAACGCCCCACCGCCGGCGCGGCGCGGGCGATCTTCTCGCGGTACATCACCAACGAGATCCCGATCGACCCGGGCAGGTCGGTCGAGGCGATGATCGACGCCACCGTCGACGAGATGTACCGCGAGGACGACTCCAATCGGTTCCTCGAGGTCACGTACCAGAACGGCGACAAGGAGATCCTCTACTACAAGGACTTCTCGTCGGGCGCGATGATCGAGAACGTCGTGCGGCGAGCAAAGAAGCTGGCGATCAAGCGGGTGATCGGCGGCGGCTCGAAAGGGGTGTGCACCCAGGATCTTCTCGATTCGATCAAGCAGGAGTACAAGGAGCACGAGGATCTCCCGAACACGACCAACCCCGACGACTGGGCGAAGATCTCTGGCAAGAAGGGCGAGCGCATCGTGTTCATCCGCACGCTCGTCGCCGAGGCGACCGCCGAGGACGAGGCGGGCGGCCGTGCGATCGAACGGGTGCGGACCGGCCAGTACCTGTAGGCGATGCCAGCCGTCGGTGCCGGTTCCCCGTAGCCATCGGCCCGATAGGTTGCGAGCATGGCGCTGCCGAAGGTCTGCGGGATCGAGACCGAGTACGGCATCGTCGTGCGCGGGGGCGACAACAACCCGGTCTCGTCGTCGTCGACGCTGATCAACGCGTACGTCTCCTCCACCGCACGCGAGCGCGGCCGCATCGGCTGGGACTTCGAGGACGAGCATCCGGCGAACGACGCCCGCGGCTTCTCCCTCGACGACACCCTGGCCCCCGAGGTCGAGACGACGCTCGTCAACGCGGTCCTCACCAACGGCGCTCGGTACTACGTCGACCACGCCCATCCCGAAATCTCGCTACCCGAGGTGACCACCGCTCGCGAGGCGGTCGTATGGGACCGCGCCGCGGAGGAGATCGTGCGCGCGTCGATGGAATACGCCCGGGCCTTCCTCGACGACGGCTCCGAGATCGTCGTCCACAAGAACAACTCCGACGGCAAGGGCAACAGCTACGGCTGCCACGAGAATTACCTC
>CBDUYD010000204.1:0-4491 GCA_965371355.1 uncultured Ilumatobacteraceae bacterium | reverse complement strand
GTTCCGCCGATCAGCCGCTCGCCGGGATCCTCGTCGCGGACTTTTCGCGGATCCTGGCCGGGCCGCTCGTCGGGCAGAATCTGGCCGACCTCGGCGCCGAGATCATCAAGGTCGAACGACCGGGAACCGGCGACGACACCAGGGCCTGGAGCCCGCCATCGTGGGAGGGGGGTTCCACCTATTTCGCCGCCGTGAACCGCAACAAGAGGTCGGTTGCGCTCGACCTCGATGATGCGGACGATCTGCTGCGCGCGCGAACGCTCGCCGACCGTGCCGATGTGCTCATCGAGAACTTCCGCCCGGGGGTGATGGCCGGATTCGGACTCGCTTACGACGATCTCTGCCCGACCAATCCCGGTCTCGTCTACGCGTCGATCTCGGCGTTCGGAAACTCCGGGGCAGCCGCTTCGATGCCCGGTGTCGATCTCCTGATCCAGGCGATGGCCGGCTGGATGCACGTGACCGGTCCGAGCGAGGGTCCACCCACGAAGGTGGGTATGGCGGTCGTCGACGTCATCGCCGGGCTCTACACGACGATCGGGATCGTCGCCGCGCTCGGCCAGAGGGCCGGACGCGACGGTCGTGGCCAGCGCGTCGACGTCACGCTCTTCGATACGGCGCTCGCCGGCCTCATCAACTTCGCCAGCGGGCATCTTCTCGCCGCCGACGATCCCTCGCGCAACGGCAACCGTCATCCATCGATCGCCCCCTACGAACTCGTGCAGGCGAGCGACACCTCCTTCATCCTGGCGGCGGTCAACGACGACCTCTTCGCGCGTACCTGCGACACGATCGGGCGACCGGATCTGATAGTCGATCCTCGCTTCACGACCAATACCTCTCGCCGCGATCACGCCGATGAACTGATCGCCGAACTCGACGGCGAGTTCTCCCGCCGGCCGGCGGCGGAATGGATCGAGGCGTTGGGGCGAGCGCGGATTCCGGTCGGCCGCGTGAACTCGGTGGCCGAGGCGGTCGAGTTGAGCGAGCAGCTCGGGCTCGGAACGATCGTCACCGACCCCGACACCGGTTTCAGATCGGTGCGGTTCCCGGTGTCGCTGTCGGGATCGGTTGCGGCGACGGCATCGCCGCCACCCGGCCTCGATGCCGACGGTGAGGCGATCCGTCGTTGGCTCGACGACCCGCAGACACCGCGCGAATAGCATGGCCCGCTCGGGCTGGCCGGGCCGCTCAGCCGAACGCCGAGATGCCGGTGATCGCCTCGCCCAGCACGAGGAGATGGATCTCGTTTGTGCCTTCGTAGGTGTACACCGACTCGAGGTTGTTCATGTGCCTGATGACGGGGTACTCGAGCGTGATGCCGTTGGCACCGAGCACCGATCGGGCCTCGCGTGCGACCCACATCGCCTCGCGGACGTTGTCGAACTTGCCGAAGCTGACCATCGCCGGCGTGATCTCGCCGCGGTCCTTCATCCTCCCGAGGTGCAGGGCGAGCAACATCGCCTTGTTGGTCCGCACCATCATCTCGACGAGCTTGCGCTGCGTCAGCTGGAACCCGGCGATCGGACGATCGAACTGGACGCGATCCCCGGCGTAGTCGAGCGCCGACTCGTAACACGTTCGGGCGGCGCCGACGACGCCGAACAGGATCCCGAAGCGGGCCTCGTTGAGACACGACAACGGACCGCGCATCGACGTGACACCCGGCAGCCGGAAGCCGTCGGGCACGCGCACATCGGTCAAGACGAGTTCGGACGTGATCGAGGCGCGCAACGACAGCTTGCGATGGATGTCGTTGGTCGTGAAGCCGGGTGTGTCGGTCGGTACCAGGAACCCGCGAATGCCGTCGTCGGTACGGGCCCAGACGACCGCGACGTCGGCGACGCTGCCGTTTGTGATCCACATCTTGGTGCCGTTGATGATCCAGTCGTCGCCATCGCGCCTGGCATGGGTACGCATGCTCGACGGGTCGCTTCCCGAGTCGGGTTCGGTGAGGCCGAAACACCCGATCGCGTCTCCCGATGCCAACCGCGGGAGCCACTCCTGCTTCTGATCCTCGGAGCCGTAGGTGCGTATCGGGAACATCACGAGCGAGCCCTGAACCGACGCGAAGCTGCGTGCCCCGCTGTCGCCCGCCTCGAGTTCCATGCAGGCCAGGCCGTACGACGTGGCGCTCATGTCGGCGCACCCGTACCCCTCGAGGTGCATCCCCAACAGGCCGAGGTTGCCGAACTCCTTGGCCATTTCGCTGGGGAACGTGCCGACCTCGAACCAATCGGCGACGTTCGGTGCTATCTGGTCGGCGACGAACCGGCGCACCGTGTCGCGCAACAAGAGCTCGTCGTCGTCGAGCAGCGCGTCGATCTCGAGGAAATCGCGAGGGTTGCCAGATCGCTTCGCGTTCATGATGTCGGCCGGAACTGGAGGCGGCCCGACGGTGGACCGATGGGTGTGCCGTTCTCGAGGATCTGATCTCCGCGGAGGAAGACGTGCTTGACGCGACCGGTCAGCTCGTGACCTTCGAGGGGTGAATAGCCCTGAGTGGATTCGGAGTCCTCCGCCCTCACCACCCAGGTCTCGTTCGGGTCGACGAGGGCGATGTCGGCGGAATATCCGATGTCGATCGTCCCCTTGTCGAGGAGGCCGAACCGTTGAGCCGGATTCCAGGAGACCAATTCGGCGATCCGGGAATCGGTCAGCCCTCGTCTGCGCCCCTCGCTGAGAACTCCGGCAA
This sequence comes from uncultured Ilumatobacteraceae bacterium, assembly GCA_965371355.1. GTDB lineage: Bacteria > Actinomycetota > Acidimicrobiia > Acidimicrobiales > Ilumatobacteraceae > JASJHI01. The sequence continues at coordinate 1,796 of CBDUYD010000204.1, read as the reverse complement.
GGAGGTACTCGGTGCCCCCGAAGCCCGACTTGGCGAGGAAGATCGCGTCGGGGTTCTCGGCATCCACCTTCATCTCGGCGCGACAGCATGCATGGTCGCTCACGACCCAGTCGATGTTGCCCGCCAACATCGCAGCCCACAACGCCTCGACGTCGTCACGCGGTCGGATCGGCGGATTCACCTTTCCGAACACGCCGTTCGCGGTGTCGACGTCGGCGAGTAGATGGGCGACGGTCACCTCGCGACGGAAGTTGATGTGGGGATACGTCGCGGCCATCCGCATCGCCGAGTCGATCGCCTTGGCCGAACTGAGGTGCAGCAGGTTGATGTTCACGCAGTCGGTCTCGTGGGCCAGGTAGGCGGCGATCGCCACGGCGAGGCCCTCGGAGTGGGGCGGCCTCGACTCGTGGTAGGCCTCGAGCCCCGTGAGTTCACCGGAGTCCTCGACCATCTTGGTGTAGGCCGTCATGATCTCGGCGGTTTCGCAGTGCATCGAAAGCGAGATGTAGTCGGCCTTGTCGGGGTAGGCGTCCATCGCCCGCCGCACCCCGCGCATGATGAACTCGAAGTGGGCGAAGTCGTAACTCTCACCGGGCGGCGTCATCAGGAACCGGCTCTGGTCGTCGGATCGACCGTGCAGCCCGTGCGCGCCGTAGAACATGAAGATCTTGAACGAGGTGACCCCGTAGGTCTCGACGAGATCTTCGATCTCGTCGATGTGCTCGCTCATCATCGGCGCGAGGTGGAAGGCGTAGTCGATGTGCGATCGTCCGTCGGTCATCTCGACGACGGTCGGGTAGAACTCGCTGTACGGGCCTCCACGATTGAGGTAGTACTGCCCCGAGCGCATGTAGCTGAGCCCGGTGGTGACCCCACCCAGCGCCGCCGCCCTGCTCTCGCTGGCGATGTCCTCGGGCAGCGGGTTGTAGATGCCGAAATGCATGTGCGCGTCGACGGCGCCCGGGAATGCGAGGAGCCCTCGGCCGTCGAAGATCTCCGCTGCCCCCTCGTCGGCCAACGAGGGAGCGAGGCCGGCGATCCGACCGTCGGTGATGCCGATGTCGAGCGCCGCGTTGTCGGCATGGCCAGGACGAACCACCTCGGCGTTGGTGATGATGAGATCGTACAAGGGCCACTCCTCGTCCTCGGATGGGTCATCATGTTCTAGTGCAACCTGACAGCGGGTCATCGAATCGGCCGCTCCCACCCCGGTCGCTCGGCATCTGGTCGGGCCGCCTGCAACGACGCCCGACCGGGGAGGCGATCGAGACGGTCAACGAACTCGACGAGCTCGGATACAGCTCGGTGTGGGTTCCGGAGTCACCCTTCGGCAAGAACGTCTTGACGTTCTCCGCCGTGCTCCTCGGCGCGTCTGCCAACATCACCGTGGCCACCGGCATCGCCATCATCTGGGCGCGCGACCCGGTGGCGATGATGAATGCGGGGCGCACGATCGGCGATGCCCACCCGGGTCGCTTCGTGCTGGGGATCGGGATCAGCCACGAGAGCACGGCGCTCGCCCGCGGCCACGAGTACAGGCGCCCCGTCGAGTCGATGCGCACCTATCTCGCGGCGATGCGCGACGCCCCGTTCGACGGACATGGTCCGTCGTGGACGCCGCCGGTGCTGATCGCCGCGCTCGGCCCCCGGATGCTCGCTGTCGCCGCGGAGTCGGCCGACGGAGCTCACCCGTTTCTGACGACCCCGCACCACACGCGCCTGGCCCGCGAGACGCTCGGACCCGATCGTCTACTGGCGGTCGAGCAGGCGGTCGTCTTCGAACGAGGGGCCGGCGG
>CBDUYD010000203.1:0-4523 GCA_965371355.1 uncultured Ilumatobacteraceae bacterium | reverse complement strand
CTATCGTACCAACATTCACATGCGGCTTCGTACGCTCAAACTTCTCTTTACTCATTTCGCTTCCTCTGATCTCCTGAGGTTATTGGTGGATTGATAGTTGTAGCGGCGATCGGACTTGAACCGATGACCTTCCGATTATGAGCCGGATGCTCTGACCAACTGAGCTACGCCGCCATGGGTTTGGCTCGTGGATGGGTAAACCCGACCGCTTGGTCGAGCCCTCTGTGGGAATCGAACCCACGACACCAGCCTTACCATGGCTGTGCTCTGCCGTCTGAGCTAAGAGGGCGTCTCTTGGTACAGGCGCCTGGGCACCCAACGGGTCGCGGCTCGGCCGCGTACCGGCGCACGAGTGTATCGGCCGCGGGTTCAAACCACCGCGGAATTGCACGAGTGCAGCACTACTGTCCGTGACGATGCCGACGCGCCCGACCGCGGTCTCGATCCGCCTCGCCACGCTCGACGACGCTGGTCCGATCCGTTCGATCTACAACCACGAGGTCGAGGCACACACCAGTACGTTCGACCTCACGCCGCGCTCGCTCGAGGAGCAGCGCAACTGGCTCGCCGAGCGGTCCGGCGGATTCTCCGCCATCGTCGCCACGCTCGCCGACGACGGGGTCGTCGGGTTCGCCTCGCTGTCGCCCTTCAAGGACCGCGCCGCCTACCGCACGACCGTCGAGAGTTCGGTCTACGTCTCGCGCGAGCACGGCAGGCTCGGGATCGGCACTGCATTGATGGAGCACCTCCTGTCCGTCGCTCGCGACTCCGGCTTTCATTGCGTGGTGGCCCGCATCACCGGCGAGAGCGAGCCGTCACGGGCGCTGCATGCGGCCGTCGGTTTCGAACTCGTCGGCATCGAGCGCGAGGTCGGCCGCAAGTTCGGTCGCTGGCTCGACGTCGCCATCATGCAGGTGATGCTCTGACCGCGGATCGTCATCCCCATCAGGTCGCCGCAGCCGGGCGGGGCCCGTCGACGTAGCCGCTTCCGATCGCGACGAACGGCGTGGAGCGACGGTCGCGGTCGGGTGGTGTGCGCGCCGGCTGTTCCGCTACGGTCGATATTCGTGAGCGGCACCTCCGGCGGCGGGCCGGATCCCCTCGAACCGATGCCCCTGACGCGCGTCAGGCTTCGCGGCGCGCTCGCTGTGCGCCGAGGGGATACCGAAGTCAGGCTCCGCCCCAAGGAACGAGCGGTTCTGGCAGCGATCGCCCTCGCCCATCCGCACCCGATCTCGACCGATCGGATCATCGCGCTCGTCTGGGGCGAAGAGCCTCCGGCGACGGCCCGCAAGGCGGTCCACAACCACGTCGCCCGTATCAGGGGCGTCGCCGACGATCTGATCGTCACCGAGGGTGACGCCTATCGATTCGCGGCGCACGTCGAGGCCGACACCGACCCGTCCGCCACGGGGAACGAAGTCCTGCTGGCGGACCTCGTCGACACGCCCGAGGTCGCCGCTCACCGCCAGCGCCTGCAATCGACGATCGCGGCACAGGAGGAACGGCGACTCGACGAGGAGCACCGGGGTGATGTCGACCCAGGTCTTCTCGACCGGCTGTATGGCGCCGTGATCGACGAGCCGTACCGCGAGCACCGCTGGTGCCTGCTCGCCAGCGCCCAAGCCCGCATCGGAGACCGCCGCGACGCTCTCCGGACGTGCGCCACCGCCAGGCGCAGGCTCGCCGAGGTCGGACTCCTGCCGGGCACAGAGCTGATCGAGCTCGAGCAGCGGATCCTCGCGGACGGAACCGACGGCCACTCCGGTGCCGCGCCCGATGATCGTGGCCGACCGGCTTCCGCCGCCAGACCGATGGAACCCGGGCCGATGGAACCCGGGCCGATGGAACCTCGAGTGGTTCAGCTGCACCCCCATCGGCACGACGCGTTCGTCGGTCGTTCAGCCGAACTCGACGCGCTCGACCGGATCTGGCGATCCGTGCGCCGTCGACGACGACCGGAGCTCGCGCTCGTCCAAGGGCCCGCAGGAATGGGCAAGACACGGCTCGCCGACGAGTTCATCAGACGTGCGATGTCCGCGGGCGATGACATTCGCATCGTGTGGGGGCGCAACCGCCCGGACCCCGACCGTGCGTACTCGATCGTTGCCGACGTAGCCACCCGCGTGCTCGACCTCGAGCCGGATCTGATCGACGCGCTCGGCGACCGGCTAGCCCCACTGCTGAGCCTCACCCACTACCGCGACGCCGCAGACACCGACGACATCGCTGTCCCCGTCGACGCGCACGGGTCCCTCGCACGCGCGCTATCGCTGCTGCTCGACCGACTCGCAGAGCGACCGACCGTGCTGTTCATCGACGATCTCCAGTGGGCGTCGCCCGACTCGGTACGGGTGATCGAGGAGGCGATCGACGGGATGAGCGCGCAGTTGATGATCGTGATCACGACACGTTCGCTCGGCCAAGCCGTCAGCGGCGACGTTGCGCGGCTCTCGCGCGTCGTGCCGACCACATCGCTGATGCTCACCGGACTGTCCATCGGGGAAGTCGCCGAGCTGCTGTCGGCTTCGGCGACCCGCGTCGGGCCGGACGAAGCCCTGGCGACGGCGATCCACGAGCGGACCGCGGGACTACCCCTGTTCGCCAGCGAGATCGCCCGAGTCGCCCGGGTCTCCGGTGCTGTGATCGATCCAACGACCATCCCCGTCGCGATCCGTGACTGGGTCGAGCACCGGGTCCGGGCTCTCGAACCGGCCAGCGCCGAGGTCCTCCAGGCCGCCGCAGTGATCGGCGTCGAGGTCGACGCCACGCTCGTCGCCGACGTCCTCGGTATCGAGCTCCCTGCGGTGATCGCGCATTGCGACGAGCTCGTGAGCGCCGGACTGTTCACGGTCGACCCGGACTCGGGCAACCTGCGCTTTTCCCACGAGGTGACCCGTGACATCATCGTCGACTCGGTCGGTCCGACCGTCCGGGCGCACCTGCACGGCCGGGCCGCTGCGTGCCTCGAGCGGCGGGCGGCCCCGCCCGGCCGTCTCGCGAACCACTATGCCGAAGCCGGTCCGGAGTACGGCGACCGCGTCGTCGAGCATGCGGTCGACGCGGGTCGGCGGGCGCTCGCGGTCGGCGAATGGACCCGCGCCGAACGGTGGTTCGGTCTCGGACTGGAACACGCCACCACCGGCGAGCAGCATGCCGTTGCCGGGGTCGGTCGTGGTCGGGCTCTGCTCGGCGCCGAGAGGTTCGACGACGCGGCAGCGACGCTGCGCGAATCGATCGACATCGCCCTCGTCGAGGGGCTTCCGTTGGCCCACGCCGAGGGAGCGCTCGCGCTGGCGGGACGGGCGGGTCGTGGCGCCGTGCTCGGCGACGCCAACCGTGACATCATCGCCACGTTGCGCGGCGCACTCGCCCACGTCGAACGATGCGATCCCGGCGACGACCGCCATTACACGATCGCTCGCGCGGAGCTCGAGCGTGAGCTGGCGATCTCGATGTTCTTCGAGGACGCCGAGGAGCAGCGCGAGAAGCTGCTCAACGGGGCCGTCGCACGGGTTCGCAGCCTCGACCCGCCCGATCATCGGGCGCTGGCCGGTGCGCTCAACGGCGCGCGCTACGCCGGTCTGAGGCCCGAGGGCTTCGGCCAGCGGATCGCGGACAACGACGAGGTTCTCGCGCTCCCCACCCGCGAGGTCGGTCCGCATCAGTTGCTCGCAGCGCACACATACCGCTACGAGGATCGTCTCCGCTGCGGCCAGCGGGACCATGCGACGACGGCGCTCGCTGACGCGGAGGCGTTCGCGAGGCGCTACCCCGACCCGTACTGGATGTGGGCGATCCGCACCTGGCGGGGGCTCGAACACGTGGTGCACGGCGACCTCGGGTCGGCCGAGGAGATCGCCCTCGATGCGTTCTCGTCGCGCGCGGACATCGCCGAGGTTCAGGCTTGCCTCGGTGTGAATCTGATCAACATCCGGCTGTACCAGGGACGCGTCGACGAGGTGATCGACGCACTGGCAACAGCGGTCGAGGAGCATCCCGAGATCCCGGCCTACCGTGCCGTCCTCGCGCTGTGCGCCATCGATGCCGGCGACGGCGCGCTGGCCGCGGAGATCCTCGGCCACTTCGTCGAGCGCGAGTGTCGGGATCTCCCCAATGACACCAACCGATTCCTGGCATTGGTGGTACTCGCGCATGCCGCCGCTGGGCTCGGTTGCGCCCGATCGGCGAAGGTGCTGCTACCCCTGCTCGATCCGTACCGAGGACAGTGGGCGGTGCTCAGCTGCTACGGAGGCGGGGGCGCTACCTGGGGTCCGGTCGATCACGCCCGTGCCCTGCTCGCCGCCGTCGTCGGCGACGCGAGCGAGGCGACCGCACTGCTCGACGCGGCGACCGATCAGGCGGCGGGCTCACCACCGGCACTTACGCGCATCGCAGCCGATCGGCTGAACTTCGAGCTCGCCTGAGCCGCTCGCCGCACGGTTCGGACGGCCGCCCTCACGACTCGACGTATCCGGTGACGTCGACGATCAGATCGGTCGCCTTGTGCGTATAGATGCACA
>CBDUYD010000202.1:0-4559 GCA_965371355.1 uncultured Ilumatobacteraceae bacterium | reverse complement strand
ACGCCGGTGTCGGCCATGCTCTGCACCACGAGCGACGGCACCGTGATCCGCTCGAGATGGGGAATCGCCCGGCACTGCGAGTACTCGAGGCTCCACATCGACAGCCACGTCCGGATCGTCGAGGAGCTGGCGATTCCGTATGGGCTGTAGTTGAAGAACTTCGGCGGGCCGAGGTAGCAGACGCCGATCTCGCGGTCGTTCGGGTCGAGGCTCGCATCGAAGTAGCGGGGGTCGGCCCATGCTCGGTGCATGTTGAACATGCGGTCGATCGCCCCATCGGCCTGGATCCGCTCGAGTTCTTCGAGGGCCCATGCGGTGATCTTGTGATTGCGTGCCACCTGTGCGGCGCGGTACCGCTCGATGAACTCGGGGGGGTAGGGCGGCCCGTTGTCGGGGTTGTACATGTCGAGCGACCAATCGACCGAGATCGGGTCGGACTCATCGGTGACCGACGGGTCGAACCAGTCGGTCAATACCTCGGGACGGCCGGGGTGGGCGTTGGTGGTGACGAAGAAGTCGCCCGGCAGCAGTTCCTCTGCGGCCTCCGGTACCGGCGTGCCGAGCAGGGGAACGAGATTGGGATCCGTCGCCTGCGACTGGTAGGCGGCCATCAGCGATCCGCCGCCGGAGTTGCCGAGCAGCACCACGTTGTCGACGCCGGCCTCCTCGCGCAGCCAGCGCACACCGACGCCGATGTCGATCAGGGCATGGTCGAGGGTGAAGTAGTGCTCGATGCCGCGGAAACGGGTGTTCCAACCGAGGAACCCGTAACCACGCGCCGCCATCAGTTCGCCCATGTAGTGCTCGGAGAAGTCGACGTTGTAGTGCGTCGCGATCACCGCCGTGCGGGGCTGTTGTCCGGCCGGATGGTGGTACACGCCCTGGGTGGGCATGTAGCCGGCTCCGTTGCGCGCCGACGTCGGCGAAGCGAGCGAGACGAAGCGTCGTTCGATGGTCATCACGATCGGTCCTCTATTCGTAGATCAGGGATTCGTTGTTCAGGCGAGTTCGGCGCTCACGATGTCACGCCCCTCGACCATGCTCACCAGCTTGGCGAAAGACACGTCGCGGGGAAGGTACTTGAAGCCGCAGTCGGGGGCGATGACGAGGCGTTCAGCCGGGACGTGGGCAAGCGCGCCCCGGATGCGGTCGGCCACCAGTTCGGCGGTCTCGACGGTCGGGTCGCGCAGATCGAGCACCCCGTAGAGGATCGTCTTCGACGCCAACGCGGTGACGACGGACGGATCCAAACCCGGCTGAGCGCACTCGAGCGATATCTGGTCGACCGTGCATTCGTCGAGTTCCTCGAGGAATGAGTAGCCCGGCGGCTTGTCGGACACGTGCCTTCCGTAGCCGAAGCAGACGTGCAGGGCGGTCGTGCCCGATGCATCCTTCAGCGCCCGGTCGATCGCGGTGACCGCGTAGCGTCGCGCCGCGTCGGGGCGGGCCTGCACGTACGGTTCGTCGATCTGGACGATGTCGATGCCGGCGGCGAACAGGTCGTGCATCTCTGCGTTGACCGCGTCGGCATAGGCGAGGGCGAGTGACTCGTCGTCGCCGTAGTAGTCGTCGTGAGCCTGTTGGGACATCGTGAACGGACCGGGAAGCGTGATCTTCAGCGGCCGATCGGTGTGCTCTCTCAGGAAGGCCACGTACTGTGACTCGACGGGTCGTTCGCGCCGGATCGGGCCGGTCACGCGGGGTACGGGAACCTCGCTGCCGGTGCGGTCGATGGCCGTGCCGTGATCGTCGAGGTCGATCCCCGACAACGCGTTGGCGAACTGGTTCGAGTAACTCTCGCGGCGCATCTCGCCATCGGTGACGATGTCGATCCCCGCCAGCGCCTGATCGTGCAGCGCGAGTACCGTCGCGTCGTTCTGCGCCTCTTCGAGGTGTTCGGGCGCGATCCGCCACAGTTCTTTCGCCCTCACCCGTGCCGGCAGCCGTTCGCCGAGCCGGACGCGATCGATGAGCCAATCGGGCTGCGAGTAGCTGCCGACCAGCGTCGTGGGGAGCGGTGGCAACGTCGTGGTTCTGCCTCTCATTCCGGCTCTCCATCGCGGGTCGCGAAGACGGTTCGGTACATCACGCGGGCCATGGTCGCGATCGCGACTTCGTCGGGGATCGACGAACGGTCGGCCTCGCCGCCCTCGACCAGCCACACGTAACAGAAGTAGTCCATCATCGACCCGAGGGCCGACGCGGTGACGTCGGGGTCCGGATCGGCCGCCAGCCCGGAATCGCGGACCTCCCGGATGCCCTCGGCGATGTTGCGACGGGCGTCGGATCGGATCTCACGCCAACGCTGCGCGAAGTGCTCGTCGAGCATCGACGCCTGGAAGATCGCCGCCAGTTCGGCCGAGTGATCGCGGCAGCTGTTCCAGTAGGCACCGCACAACCCGAGGATCGTCTCGTAGGGGTCGGCAGCGGTCAGGTCGAGGGCGGTGACGCGACCCTCGACCTCGGACTTGAAGTCCTCGGCGAGCTGCTCGAGCACAGCTTCCTTGTTGGCGAAGTACGTGTAGAACGACCCGAGCGCCCGTCCGGCCTCGCTCGTGATGTCGGCGATCTTCGTGTTGGCGTAGCCCTTGGTCTCGAAGAGGTGGCGGGCTGCGCTGAGCAGCGCCTCGCGACTGCGCACCCCGCGAGCGGTGAGCAGGCTGCCGTCGTCGGGCAGCGCGGTGGCGTCGGAGGTCGACGTCCGAGAGGCTGTGGCCGCGTTCAGACGAGTTCGCCGATCGACTCGTCCTTGCGGGTCTCCTCGGCGAACTCGCTCACCGGCAGGCGCATCAGCCGGAGCGCCTCGTCGGGGGTCTGCTCGGCGAACTCCTCGGCGTCGGTGGTGACGCAGAACTCGACCATGATGTCGTTGGGATCGAGGGTGTAGATCGACGTGCACCATCCGTGGTCGATCCGCATGACGTACTCGATGCCGTGCTCGTGCATGCTGGCGGCCTTCGCATCGAGTTCGTCGAGCGTGTCGAGTCGGAACGCGATGTGGTTGGCCCACGGCGGAAGGCCGAGTCCGGTCGAGACGTCGGTCTTGTAGTCGCTCTCCTCGCCGACGTCTTCGAGCACGAAGAAGGCGATCGCCTCGCCGCCACCGATGTCGAAGAAGAAGTGCCGGAACCAGCCATCGTCTTTGCGGTGGTTCTCGGTGCGCAGCAGCGTCATCCCAAGCTTGTTCGCATAGAAGTCGTAGGTGGCTTCGGGGTCGCGGGTGGTGTACGCGACGTGGTGGATACTTCTCGATCGTGGTGATCCGTTGTCGGCCATGCCGGTCCTCTCTGGCGCTCGTGTCGTGACGCTTGTTGTCGTGACGAAGCGTAGTTGGATTGAATTTCGGTTCAGGCTAACATGAACCGCCGTTCAACTCACCGGAAACGTTCCACGATGCAACCACACGACCTCGATAGTCCGTCGTCGGGCTCCGCCGAGCCGACGGCCGTGCTCCACATCATCGGGAGCCCGAAGGGCGCGGACTCGACCTCGACCCGCGTCGCCGAGGCGTTCCTCGACGCCTACCGCCTGACCGACCCCGATCACACCGTGACGACGCTCGACGTGTGGTCCGAGGGGCTCCCTCCGGTCGACGGCGATCTGGTGACCGCCAAGCTCGCCCCACTGCTGGGCGAACCCACTACCGCTGCCCAGGACGAGGCGTGGGCGGGCGTCATCTCGCTGATCGACGAGTTCAGACGACACGACAAGATCGTGATCTCGACACCGATGTGGAACTTCGGGATCCCATATGCACTCAAGCACTACATCGATCTTCTCGTGCAACCGGGGATCACGTTCGGCCTCGATGCTGCGTTCGAACACATCGGGCTGCTCGACGATCGCCCGGTGCAACTAATTCTCACCCGATCGAGCGCGCTTGCCGAGGGAAGTCCCGACGACTTCCAACTCCCGTACCTGCGCCACGTTCTCGGTTTCGTCGGCCTGAGCGACATCAGAGCCCTGATCGTCGAAGGCACGACGTTGCCCCGGGTCGCCCGCGAGACGTTCGTCGCTCGAGCCTGCGCGCGGGCCCGCGCCGCGGCAACCGACTACTGAGCTGAAGGAAACAGTGCACACAACCAGCACCGCGACACTCGACACCGCGCAGATCCTCGCCAACGCCCGGGCGCTGGCCCCGACCATCCGCGAGTGCGGCGACGGCATCGAGGCAGAGCGACGACTGCCCGATTCGCTGGTCGGGGCGATGTCGGACGCGGGGGTCTTCCGCATCGCGATGCCCGCAGCATGGGGTGGGCCAGAGATGAACCCGCTCGACCAGATCGAGCTGATGGAGATCCTGGCACACGCCGACGCGTCCACGGCGTGGTGTGCGAGCATCCTCTCCGACAGCGGGTTCTATGCCGGCTTCCTCGACGACCGCGCAGGGCGTCAGCTGTTCAACGACCTCGACGCGCGGTGTGCGGGGATGCTGGCACCGGTCGGCACGGCCGAGATCGTGCCTGGGGGCTATCGCGTGAACGGCCACTGGACCTTCGGGAGTGGGTCGCTGCACGCCACGCACATGAGCGGAGGTTGTCTCGTGCTCGATGACGGCG
>CBDUYD010000201.1:0-4720 GCA_965371355.1 uncultured Ilumatobacteraceae bacterium | reverse complement strand
CTGGTGTAGCCGTAGCCGCCGAGCAGTTGCACTGCGTCGGTGGTGACCTCCATCGCGATGTCGGAGGCGTATGTCTTGGCCATTGCTCCGGTCATCGACAGCTCACCATGCGGATCGTCCTCGTCGACCATCGCGCACGCCTTGTGCACGAGCGTGCGCGCCGCCTCGACCTTGATCCCGGCGTCGGCGACGATCCACTGCAGGCCCTGATTCTGATCGAGCGGGCGTCCGAACGTGGTGCGCTCGTGCATGTACCCGATCGCGTAGTCGAGCGCACCGCGGGCGATACCGACCGCCTGGGCGCCGATCGTGGGGCGGCTGCGGTCGAGCGTGTGCATCGCGACGTGGAACCCCTCCCCGACCTCTCCGAGGCGGTGCGAATCGGGCACGCGGGCGTCGTCGAGGCGGATCACGCCGGTCGGCGAGCCCTTGATGCCCAGCTTGTGCTCGAGCTTGTCGACGTGCACGCCCCACTCGGCCTCGACGAGGAACGCCGTGATCCCCGCGTGACGGTCGTCGGAAGTGCGGGCGAAGATCGTGTACAGGTCCGAGATGCCGGCGTTGGTGATCCAGCACTTCGAACCGTTGATGATCCAGTCGTCGCCGTCGCGCACCGCGCGCGTGGTCATCGACGCCACATCGCTCCCGGCGTCGGCCTCGGACAGGCCGTAGCTCGCCTGGCTCTCGCCGGCGGCGATGCGGGGGATGTAGGTCTGTTTGATCTCGTCGGACCCGAAGTTGAGCACGGGCAACATCCCGAGCTTGGAGATGAGAAGCATCAGCGAGGCCGAAGCGCAGGCGGCCGCGATCTCCTCGACGACGATCGCCTGATCGACCGTGGACGCGCCCACCCCGCCGTACTCGACCGGATACGAGAGGGCGGTGAGCTCCATCGACTTCAACGCCTCGAACGTGGGCCACGAGTACTCCCCTGTGCGATCGGTCTCCGCAGCCCGCGGAGCGATCTTCTCGGCGGCGAAGCGCCGTACGACGTCGCGGAACTCCCGCTGCTCGTCGGTGAGGGTGATCGGCTGGCTCACGCGCCGTCCGCGCCGTCCAGGCCGAGCAGTGACCGCCAGCGGTCGGGATAGTCGGCGGCGACCGCCTCGGGTGTACTGCGGAGGGTTCCGGTAGGAGGGAGATCGGCGAGCGCCCGCGACTCGGTGTAGTGGTGGGCGGTCTGCCGCAACCCCTCGAACATCGGCCCTCGCAGGGCGACGAGTTCGGCGGGGGGCTGCTCGTCGTAGAACCCGAAGATCGTGAACGCGATGTCGAGGTCGTGCACGACGGGCGCACGGGAGAACATCGAGGCGCGGCGGAGCGCGACCCCGAGGCAACCCTGGATCGTGTCATCGGCGTCCTCCCCCTGCTGCAACTCGAGCTTCGGACGCAGTTGCGCGGCGATGCGCAGGGCGAAGCCCTGGTCGGGGCCGGGGTTGCCGAGGCCGTCGGCGACCGGCTGGAACCCGTCGATCTCGCCCGCACGATCGGGTGTCCACGCCTCGGGAACGTGATCGGGCGACTCGTAGTACCGGGCCTCGTCGACCGGTGCCACGGGGGAGAACTTCGGAGCTGCCATCACCCCTAGTTCTACAGGATCACCGACGGACGCGCTTCAGTCGCGCGGGTGCAGCAGGCCGTAGATCAAGCTGTCCTCGAGCGCCCGCCACGAGGCCTCGATGATGTTGGGACTCACGCCGATCGTCGTCCAGTCACGTTCGCCGTCGGTGGCCGACAGCAGGACACGGGTGGTCGCCCCGGTGGCGCTGCCGCCGTCGAGGATCCGCACCTTGAAGTCGGTGAGGTGGATGTCGGCGAGACGGGGCAACGCCCGCCCCACCGCCTTGCGCAGCGCGGTGTCGATCGCGTTGACCGGACCGTTCCCCTCGGCGACGTAGACGTGACGCTGTGCATCGTCGCCCTCGCCGACCCAGACCTTCACCGTCGCCTCGGTGTTGAATTCGCCGTCGGGGAGCTCGTCGGTGATCACCCGCATCGACTCGACGCGGAAGAACTCGGGGACCACGCCGGCGGCGCGGCGCATGAGCAGTTCGAGCGATGCGTCGGCCGCCTCGAAGTGGTAGCCCTCGTGCTCGAGCCGCTTCAGGTCGTCGATGATCTGGTTGACCGTCGCCCCGTCGAGCTCGATCCCGAGTTCTGCGGCCTTCATCTCGATCGTCGCCCGGCCGGCCATCTCGGAAACGACGAATCGGGTGCCGTTGCCGACGAGTTCGGGATCCACGTGTTCGTAGGCGTCCTTCGCACGGACGATCGCCGACACGTGGAGGCCCGCCTTGTGGGCGAACGCGGACGAACCGACGTAGGGCGCCTGCGGATCGACGGCGCGGTTGAGCGTCTCGGCGACGTGGTGGCTCACCGCCGTCAGCCGTTCGAGGCGTCCCTCGGGAAGGCACTCGTGGCCGAGCTTGAGCTGGAGGTTCGGGATGACCGTAGTGAGGTTCGTGTTGCCGGTGCGCTCGCCGAGCCCGTTGAGGGTGCCCTGAACGTGGCGGGCACCGGATGCCACCGCAGCCATCGAGTTGGCAACGGCGCAGCCGGTGTCGTCATGACAGTGGATTCCGATGATCGCATCGTCGCGGACGTGGGACCTGACGTCGGCGACGATGCGTCCGACCTCGTCGGGGAGTGTCCCGCCGTTGGTGTCGCAGAGCACGAGGTGCGAGGCGCCGTTCACCACCGCCGCCTCGATCGCCCGCAGCGAGAACTCGGGGTTCTCCCTGTAGCCGTCGAAGAAGTGCTCGAGATCGACGAGCACCATCCGTCCGGCACCACGGAGGAACTCCACCGAATCGGCGATCATCGCGGCGCCCTCGTCGAGTGTCGACCTGAGCGCCTCGACGACCTGGTACTCGGAACTCTTGGCGACGATGCACACCGCCGACGTGTCGGCCTCGACCAGGTTGCGCAGGGTGGCGTCGTCGTCGACCCTGCCGCGAGGACGGCGGGTCGAGCCGAACGCGACCAGCGTCGATGTCGTGAGCTGCAACTCGCCGCGGGCACGGCGGAAGAACTCGATGTCTTTGGGGTTGGCGCCGGGCCAGCCGCCCTCGATGTAGTGCACGCCGAGGTGATCGAGTTGTTCCGCGATGCGCAGCTTGTCCTCGACGGACGCCGAGACGCCCTCGACCTGGAGTCCGTCGCGAAGCGTGGTGTCGAAGACTTCGACGATGCTCATGAAATCTCCCGAGAGATGAAGAAGAGGTCATTGAACCGTGTCGAGGATGCGGAATTCAACCGGGACACCGAATCCGTGCCCGATCGTTGTTCGGACCTGCGGCCGTCACCTGTGGGGTTCCCTGTGCATGAGCGGTGGAGATCGGGTGGATGAAGGCGTCGAACCTGGGGAGAACAAGAAACTTCCGTGGATAACCCTGTGACTTCGGAAATACCTCTTGACCTGGGCTTTTCTACCGTCTTTACTGACATTCGTTCCGGAGAGCGCACGCAGACCGGGGCGGTGAGAGCAGGGCTTCGGCTCGGTCCCCACCGTCGACGGAGCACAGCGGAGTCGGGACGGGAACAGTGTTCACCGGCCACCTCAGACCGGGTCGACGGGCAACCGTCGGCAACGGAGGGTCGGCGCTCGCGAGCAGGAGACTGCGATCGGCGTCGGGTCGAGACCGGGCTCACGGGTAACCGTGGGCGACGGACGACCTGTCGGCACGCTCGGGAGACCGGGTGGGTCGGCGAGGCAGACCGGGCCTACGGGCAACCGTGGGCGACGGGGCAGTGGTTCGGAACCGAAGGATCTGGGGCCACCCCAACTGGCCTCGGTGAGGCGGTTCCGATTGGCACCAGAACCGATGGCTCGGGCAACCGGGTCAGCGTGGAACAGTGACAACGGTCCGCACGCCGGGAAACCGGTGAGCGGAGTGAAAACGGACATCGCCCGCCGAGCTCGCAAGGGCACGACGGGCGATGTGATTGGTCGAGTCGAAGGCTAACGCCCGACGTTCGATCGATGGTGGACCTGTTCCATGAGTGCCCCGGGAGGTGCGTCGGTGAGAGCCGGCAAACCGACCGGGGCACTCTGCGTTTTCGGCACACGGGTCGAGCCCGACGAACGTCGGCGCCGCCCTGTTGAGGTCGTCCCTGCTAGATGTCGTTTTGGTGAAGGAAGAGTTGCGATTCCGTGTCGGCGCGTGGCAGAGTGTGTCGGCGGGTGCGAGACCGAAGGGATCCACGAGTGCAACGATCGACGATTCCGCGCCCCGACTCGAGGAGGCGCCCGACGCGCTCTCTCGGCGCGGTCGGGGCGATCGTGATGATGCTGCTCGGCGCGATCTTCATCGGTCAGGTCCAGACCGCGCACGCCGGAGCCGGTGACACGGTCGACGGCCGCTTCTCGAAGATCGGCATCCGCGAAGCGGGCACCGTGCTGAGGCTCGACGTCACCGGACGCGGCGGCACCCCCAACAACGCGTCCGCCGTCGCCCTCAACATCACCGCCACCCAATCATCCAAGACCGGCTTCGCCACCATCTACCCCTGCGGCAGCAGCCGACCCTCGGCCTCCACCATCAACTTCACCCCCGGCATCACCGTCGCCAACGGCATCATCTCCAAAGTCGGCAGCAACGGCGAAGTCTGCATCTACACCCACCAACGCACCCACCTCGTCATCGACGTCAACGGCTACTTCCCCGCAGGCGCCGACTACAAACCCCTCAACCCCGCCCGCCTCCTCGACAGCCGCACC
>CBDUYD010000200.1:0-4787 GCA_965371355.1 uncultured Ilumatobacteraceae bacterium | reverse complement strand
AGATCGTCGTGCAGGCGCTCACGCAGCCTGGCGACATCGTGCTGATCGACCGCAATTGCCACAAATCGCACCACTACGGGCTGGTGCTCGGCGGTGCCAGCCCCCTGTACCTCGACGCCTACCCGCTGAAGCAGTACTCGATCTACGGCGCTGTCCCGCTCCGCACGATCAAGAAGACGCTGTTCGAGCTGAGTCGCGCGGGCGAGCTGCACCGGGTGAGGATGGTCTTGTTGACCAACTGCACCTTCGACGGGGTGAACTACAACGTCGGCCGGTTGATGGAGGAGATCCTCGCGATCAAGCCCGACATGGTTTTCCTGTGGGACGAGGCGTGGTTCGCGTTCAGCGCCGCGATGCCGCTGGTGCGTGACCGCACGGCCATGTACACCGCCCGCCGACTCGAGAAGCGGTTCGCGTCCGACGAGTACCGCGACGACTACGCCGCGTACCGGGAGCGGATCGAGGGCCTCGACCCCGACGACGAAGCGACGTGGCTCGACCACAGGTTGCTGCCCGACCCCGACAAGGTACGGATCAGGGCGTACTCGACACAATCGACGCACAAGTCGCTCTCGGCGTTGCGTCAGGGATCGATGATGCACGTCTACGACCAGGACTTCGAGCGGCTCGTCGCCGACAACTTCACCGAGGCTTTCCTCGCCCACACCAGTACGTCGCCGAACTACCAGATCATCGCCTCGCTCGACCTTGCCCGCCGGCAGCTCGAATTGGAGGGCTACGCGATGGTCTCGGAGACCTACGAGATGGCGATCACGTTCCGCAAGACGGTCGCCACCGACCCACTGCTCAGCAAGTACTTCAGCGTGCTCGGGCCATCGGAGCTGGTGCCCGCCGAGTATCGCCCGTCGAACTTTGCGACCTACGACGACTGGTCGGCCGAGAACTACATCCGGGCCATCCGGGCGTACGAGGACGACGAGTTCGTCCTCGATGCGACACGGGTGACCCTTTACCTCGCGCACTCTGGTTACAACGGCGCCGAGTTCCGCGATGACATCTTGATGGATCAGCACGGCATCCAGGTCAACAAGACCTCGATCAACACCGTGTTGTTCATCTTCACCATCGGCGTGACATGGAGTTCGCTGTCGGCACTTCTCGAAGCCCTCCGTCGAATCGCGGCCGATCTCGACACGCGGTTCGCCCAGGCGAGCGACGCCGACCGGCGGTTGCTCGAGCGGCGTAGGTCGGCGCTCGAGGACGGCCTCCCGGACCTGCCCGACTTCAGCGAGTTCCACCCGGTGTTCCGCGACAATCCCGCGACGCCGAACGGCGACATGCGAGCCGCCTACTTCCTCAACTACGGCGAGGGTGTCCACGACTACGTGTTGCTCGACGAGGCTCGCGAGCGGATCGCCGCCGACGAGGTGCTGGTGTCGACGAACTTCGTCGTCCCCTACCCGCCCGGATTCCCCGTACTCGTGCCGGGGCAGGTCGTGAGCGATGAGATCGTCGAGTTCATGCAGAAGCTCGATGTCGACGAGGTCCACGGCTACCGCGCCGCCGTCGGCCTCTCGATCTTCACCGCCGAAGCCCTCCGCAGCGTGGGATCGTCAGCACCGTGAGTGTGCTCCTCCGGGCGCTCGGATACGTCGCACTCTCGCTGGCGTTCGCCTGGCTCGCGCGTCGGGTACTGGGCGCCAACCGCGTGTCGTGGGTGCGGGCGATCGTCGCCGGCATCGTCGGCGTTTTCGCCGGCGCGGCGGCCGGCACCATGCTCGTTCAACTCGACGTCAACGACGACTCGTCCGCAGTCGGGGTGGCGATCGTGACGTCACTCTTGGTGTCGATGGGCCTGATCGTTGCCCTGCAGCTGATCAGCCGCCCCCGCTCGGCACCGCGTCAACGCAGCGGTATCGGCGCCTCATTGCGTGTCGCCCGCCGAACGAGCGAGGTGCTGCGGATCGCCGCCCGCCACGGGCTCGGCCCATACGTCGGTCGCCGCCGCGGCACCGACCGGCCGCCGAGCGGCGCACAACTGCGCAGCGCGTTGGAGGAGTCCGGGGTCGTGTTCGTCAAGTTCGGTCAGCTGCTGGCCGGTCGACCCGACCTGGTCGGCCCTGCGATCGCAGAGGAACTCAGCTCGCTCCGCTACCGGGTTACGCCCCTGGGCCGGGACGTGATGGAAGCAGCCCTCCGCTCGGAGATGCCCGAGTTCGATGAAGTGTTCGAGTCGATCGATTGGGAGCCGCTCGGCTCGGCGTCGATCGCCCAGGTCTACCGAGCGAGGCTGAAGGACGGCTCCGACGTAGTGGTGAAGGTGCGACGACCCGGCATCGACGACGAGGTGCGCCGCGACGGCCAGGTGGTCGGCCATGTCTCCGAACTCGCCGAGCGCCACAGCGAGTGGGCGCGCACCATCGGGATAGCCGACCTCGCCCGCTCGTTCGTCACCGACCTCGAGCGCGAACTCGATTTCGGGGGCGAGGCGCGGGCGGCCGCCGAGCTGGCGGCCGCCTTCGCGGGGACCGAACTGGGAGTGCCCAGTGTTCGCCACGACCTCAGCGGTTCCACCGTGCTGGTGATGGAGCGGGTGCAGGGCCTGACCCTGGCCGAAGATGACCTCGACCGGATGCCGACCGAGGTTCGCCGCCAGAAGGCGATCGCTCTCGTCGGCGCCCACGTCGGGGCGATGTTGACGGGTGGGCGGTTCCACGCCGACCCGCACCCCGGCAACGTGATGCTCACGAACGGAGGCGAGATCTACCTGATCGACTTCGGCGCGACCGGTGTGCTCAGCCCCACCGAGCAGAGCGCACTCGCGTCACTCTTCCTCGGGATCAAGTTGCGCGAACCGACGATGCTGCGCGACTCCTTGATCGCTGTCTCAGAGAGCGATGGCCCGGTCGACACGGCGCGCCTCGACCGCTCGCTCTCGCATCTGCTCGCCGAACACCTGCGACCGGACGAGAACATGGGCCCCGAGGCGGTCGTCGAACTGCTCCGCATCATGCGCGACGAGCAGCTCCGGCTCCCCGCGTCGTCGAGCCCGATGTTCCGCAGCCTCGTCACGATCCTCGACAGTCTTGAACGCCTGGCTCCGGGGTTCGCGGTGCTCGACGGAATCGAGCAGCTGGACGACGTGCAGTCGCCCGTCCCGACGACGCCCCAAGAGTTTGCCCAACTCGCCCGCGAGGAGACACTCAAACTGCTCCCGCTCCTGCAGCGGGCACCGCGGTTGACCGACTCGATCGCCAGCAGGCTCGAGCGCGGCGACCTCTCGATCCGTGTGCGGGCGTTCTCCCACCCCGACGACGTGCGCTTCATAACCTCGCTCGTCAACCGCGCGGTGCTGGCTTTCGTCGCGGTCGGCCTCGGCGTCGTATCGGCGATGCTGTTCGGTCTGGACAAGGGCCCGTTCCTGACCACCAACATCTCGGTCTACGACGTCCTCGCATCGATCGGCCTCCTCGCCGGCGCCGTGCTCATCATGCGCGTCGTCCTGCAGGCACTCGACACCGACACCAGAACGAGGTCACAGCGATAGAGCGAAGGAGAGACCCGGTTCGAGTTTCTCGACGGCTGGTGCCGAGGGATGCCACGCTCCAGCCTTGATCGTCGTACGCATAGGCTGCATCATCTGCCCTTGGGCGGCGCCGTACCGCCAGCGCTGTCCGCACAGCTCTCTCGAAAGTCGATCCCCAGCCGATGACAACAAACGCGCCGGATCCCCTCCGGCTACTCGTGGTCGGAGCGGGAAGGATGGGTCGACAGCACCTCGACGCGATAGACGCCTCCGCCTGCAGCACCGTTGCTGTCGTGGAGCCATCGCCCGAATCCCGGGCACGACTCGACGGCCGCGACATCGCGCTTCACGGCGAGCTCGAAGCGGCCCTCGCCGCGGGCGGCTTCGAAGCAGCCGTCGTGGCGGTCCCGTCGGGATTGCATCTCCGAATCGTCCGAGCGCTCGTCGATGCCGGGGTGCCCACCCTGTGCGAAAAGCCGTGCGGACTCGACGTCGATGACACCCTCGAAGCAGCTGGGTGGGCCGACGAGATGGGCGTGCTGCTGCAGGTCGGCTACTGGCGCCGCTTCGTCCCCGAACTGCGCGAACTGCGCGCCGAGATCGCATCGGGTGCGCTCGGCGACATCACACTCGCGTTCGCCTGGCAGTGGGACGGTGAACCACCGGCGCCGCATTTCCGCCGATCCAGCGGGGGAATCCTCATCGACATGGGCGTGCACGAGTTCGACCAGCTGCGGTGGCTGACCGGGCAGGAGATGAGCCTCGACAGCGTCGTCGAGAGTTCCGTGTTCGTCGAACCGTTCGTCGAAGGCGATCCCGAGAGCATCATGGCTTCGGGCCGGTTCTCGGGTGGCGGAGTGGCCGGCGTTTCGCTGGGACGGCGTTACGACCGCGGCGATTCGTGTTGGGTCGAGGTGATCGGAACCCTCGGCTCGCGACGCTGTGAGTTCATGATCGGCGCAGATGGTGACCGGGTCTTCCGGCAGGCACTCGTCGCCCAGATCGACGCCTTCGCTGCCGCCGTTCGCGGCAACCCGTCAGATGGTGCAACCGCACAAGATGCGGTCGCAGCCCTCGCGATCGCCGAGCATGGTGCGTCCCTCAGCCGATCGAACCAGCAGGTCGACAGATGATCCGATCGAGTTCCGAGGAGTGGACATGACAACAGACGGCGTGACGATCGCCAACGCCCCCATCAGCTACGGCGCGTTCGAGCTCACGGTCGGCACCCACCCCGACGTGCCCGATTCCGAAGCACTGCTCGACCTGGTAGCGGATGCCGGCTATGCCGGTATCGACC
>CBDUYD010000199.1:0-4814 GCA_965371355.1 uncultured Ilumatobacteraceae bacterium | reverse complement strand
AACACTGTTCCACCAAGGAACCACCATCGACCGGCGACCCACCGACAACTCCACCGGTGATCGAACGGCCACCGACCGATCGACAGGCGAGCAAGATGCCGACAGCCGGCCACCCGCCGAACGAACGGCCACCAACCGAACGGCCGGCGAGCCACCTGCGGATGGTCATCGAGTCCAGCGATCCCGACCGGAGCGATCCGATCCGATCTCCAGCGACGTATCGGACCACGAGCTGGAAGGTGGTCAACTCACGCTGATCTGACGAGACCGACAACGATCGAGGTCGCCGAGACCTGAACGGCACCGACCGGTTCACGATGCCCGAGACCTCTCCGAGACCGAGGGCGCTCGTGGTGACCGAGACGACGAGGGCCGACGAGGTTCGATGCTCGACCAGCCGTGTCATCGACCGGGCTGACAGCGGCCTCCCGAACTGCACGACGACCACCGTTGGCGGCATGCCGATCACCGGGCGCCGGATCGCGCCCCGAATCGGCTGCGGCTCGATCAGCTCATCCGGTCGGCCCACTGCGGCACGATCGGCTGCTGGCCGGTCGCGATGTAGCGGGTGTGGGTGACGATGCTGTCGCCGTCGACACGGTGGATGAGGTAACCCGACGGATCGCGGATCACCGCCGGACTGCTGCCCTCGCTGAGATCGAGTGCGATCGATTGCACGGTCGAGATCCCGACCTGTACCGGTATTCCGGCGATCGTCGAGCTGATCGGGCGGTGCATGTGGCCGCACACGACGCGGTCGACGGGATATTCCGTGAGCAGCGACCCCAGCCGGTCGAGGCCGACGAAGCCCGACCGGTCCATCCACTCGATCCCCGTGACGAACGGCGGGTGATGGAGCGCCAGGATCGTCGGGCCGTCGAACGGATCGGCCAGCCGTGCTCGCAGCCACTCCTCCCGGGTCGCATCGAACTCCGCGCCGGGTGCACCCGGGATGGTCGAATCGAGCCCGATCAACCGGACGTCGCTGATGTCGGTGGCCCAGCTCGCGTGTTCGGCATCGGCCCACGGCACCACGGGGAACGTCTCGCGTAACAGCGCGCGGTCGTCGTGGTTGCCGGGGAGCGGCAAGACCGGAACACGGAGCGGTTCGAGGGCCGCCGCGAGCGCCGCGTATTCACCGGGCCGAGCGTCGTTGGTGAGATCGCCGGTCACCAGCACCGCGGCGACCGACGGCGACTCGTCCGCGATCGTCGCAACCGCCTCGTGGAGGCGAGCCGCATTGTCGACCCACAGCTCGTCGTCGCTGTCGGGCGCGACGATGTGCATGTCGGTCAACTGTGCGAGCAGAGTCGGCGCGGTCGCGGGCACGCCACCATCCTCGCAGGCCGCCGTGCCGCGAGCGACCGCCGCGATCGGTCAGAATGCCGACCATGGGAACCGCTCCGAAACCAGCAACCGAGTTCACACGAGCCTCGAATGCGCCTGTCGATCTCCCGTTCGACGAGGCGGACTTCGAGCGTGCCTCGCGCGGACTGTTGTCACAGATCGACGGTGGCACGATCACCGCCCCGGGCGGCGGCGTCGTATGGGACATGAACCGCTACGACTTCATCCAGCGCGATACGACCAACCCCGACACGGTCGACCCGAGCCTCTGGCGACAGGCGCAGCTCAACGCGTTTCACGGTCTGTTCGAGGTCGGCGAGGGGATCTGGCAGGCCCGCGGGTACGACATCTCGAACATCACGTTCATCGAGGGCGATACCGGTTGGCTGATCATCGACCCGCTCACCGTCGCGCCGACGGCACAGGCGTGTCTCGATCTCGCCAACACGACGCTCGGCGAGCGGCCCGTCGTCGCGGTGATCTACACGCACTCGCACGTCGACCACTTCGGCGGGGTCCACGGCGTCACGACCCAGGACGACGTCGACGCCGGACGGTGTCAGATCATCGCTCCCGAGCACTTCATGCGCGAGACGATCGGCGAGAACGTCATCGCCGGGTTCGCGATGACCCGCAGGGCCGCCTACCAGTTCGGGCCGCTCCTCCCGGTCGGCCCCCGACAGCATGTCGACTGCGGACTCGGCAAGGCGATCCCGATCTACCTCCCGGGGCTCATCGCGCCGACGGTCGACATCACCCACACCGGCCAGGAACTCGTCGTCGACGGCATCCGCATCGTGTTCCAGATGACGCCCGAGGCCGAGGCGCCGGCGGAGATGAACTTCTTCTTCCCTGACAAGGGGTGGTTGTGCATGGCCGAGAACTGCACCCACAACATGCACAACCTCGTCCCGATCCGCGGCGCGCTCGTCCGTGATGCCCGCAAGTGGTCGCGCTACATCAACGAAGCGATCGAGTTGTACGGCGGGCGCAGTGACCTCATGTTCGCCTCGCACCACTGGCCGAGGTGGGGCACCGACGACGTCAATCACTTCCTCACGTTGCAGCGCGACCTCTACTCGTGGGTGCACGACCAGACGATGCGCCACGCCAATCAGGGGCTCGTCGCAACCGAGATCGCCGACACCCTCGACCTACCGCCCGAGTTCCGCGCCGAGAGCCACACGATCGGGTACTACGGGCACCTCGCGCACAACAGCAAGGCGGTCTACCAGCGGTATCTCAGTTGGTACGACGGCAACCCGGCCCATCTCTGGCAACTGCCGCCGACCGATGCCGGGAAGCGCTACGTCGACATGGCGGGAGGTGCCAGCGCCCTGCTCGCGCATGCGCGCGAGAAGTTCGACGAGGGCGACTACCGCTGGGTCGCCGAGATGCTCAACCACCTCGTCTTCGCCGAGCCGGGCAACGAAGTAGCGCGCGAACTGCAGGCCGACACGCTCGAACAGCTCGGCTATCAGAGCGAGTCGGCCACGTTTCGCAACGCCTACCTCACCGGCGCACAAGAGTTGCGCAACGGCACGATGCCGTCGCATCCGGCGACACAGTCCGGGTACCTCGACGCGATGACGGTCGACCAGCTCTTCGACACGATGGCGGTGCGGGTCCGCTCCGAGGACGTCGGCGGTGTCGACGTCACGATCAACATGGTGTTCCACGAACACGACGAGCCCTGGGTGCTCGGGCTGTCCAACCGCGTGATCCACTATGCGCGGGGGCGTCACGACCGTGACGCCGACGCAACGGTCACGGTGGCGCAGTCGACGTTGACCGAGCTGGCCTCGAAGCGCACGACGATCGACGATGCGATCGCGGCCGGCAAGCTGATGATCGAAGGTGACGTCCAGGCGCTGGTACGCATCATCGACAACCTCGAGGTCTTCATGAGCAACTTCAAGATCGTCGAGCCGTGAACGCCGAGCTGCACTGGCGGTCGGCGACCGAGCTCGCCGCCGCGATCAAGAATCGCGAGGTCGGCAGCGTCGAGCTGCTCGAGCACTTCGTCACCCGCATCGACCGGCTCGACCAACCGGTCAACTCGGTCGTCCGCTGGGATCTCGACCGCGCCCGTGCCGCCGCCCGCGGAGCCGACACTGCCGTCATCGCCGGACATGATCTCGGCCCGCTGCACGGCGTCCCGATGACGATCAAGGACTCGTTCCAGACCGAGGGGTGCATCACCACCTCAGGATCCCCCGATCTGTCCGACTTCGTGCCGCCCGCCGACGCCGCGCCGGTCGCACGCTTGCGCGAGGCCGGCGCGATTCCCTTCGCCAAGACCAACCTGCCGCTCTTTGCCGGCGACATCCAGAGCTTCAACGAGGTGTACGGCACCACCAACAACCCCTACGACGTCGAGCGCACGCCCGGCGGGTCGTCTGGCGGGTCGGCCGCGGCGCTGGCGATGGGCTTCACACCGATCGAACTCGGCAGCGACATCGGCGGTTCGATCAGGGTGCCCGCGCACTACAGCGGGGTGATGGGCCACAAGCCGACCTTCGGGATCGTGCCGGCGCACGGTCAGATACCGGGAATGCCAGGCACGCTGTCGCAGGCCGATCTGGCGGTCGCCGGACCGATGGCGCGCACCGTCGACGATCTCGAGCTCGAGCTCGACGTGCTGAGCGGACCCGACCGATGGGATGCCCCCGGATGGCGGCTCGACCTGCCTCCGGCGCGGGCGACCTCACTCGGCGAGCTGCGGATCGCGGCCTGGCTCGATGACGAGCGCTGCCCGGTCGACGCCGACACGGCGCGCGCACTCGGCGACGCGGTGAACGCGATCGACTCGGCGGGGGGTCGCGTAGATGTCGAGGCCCGACCCGGCTTCACACTCGACAAGGCCTTCTCCGTCTTCGGCAACCTGCTGTTCGCCGCGCTCGCGGGCGGGCACTCAAAGGGCAAGATCGAGCACATGGCGAGCGATGTGTCCGACACGCCGATGGGGTGGGTCAAGCGAGGTTCGGCGGCGCGTCACCGCGACTGGCTGAGCGACCACGAGCGGCGGCTCCAGCTCCGCGCCCGATGGGCGGAGTTCTTCGAGGACTTCGACGCGATCCTGCTGCCCGTGCAGCCTCGGCCCGCCATCGCACACGACCACTCCGAGCCTCAATGGGACCGCCGCGTCGACATCGCCGGAGAGGACCGCCCCTACCTCGACCTGTTCGCCTGGATCGCTCCCGCCGGGCTCGCCTACCTCCCGGTGACCACCGTGCCCGTCGGCATGAGCGCCGATGGTCTCCCGATCGGCGTACAGATCGTCGGCCCCTACCTCGAGGATCGGACAACGCTCCAGCTCGCCCGCCACGTCGCCGAGGTCACCGCCGGCTGCCCCCATCCGGCCCTCGCGCTCTGAGGACCCACCCGAAACTTGTACGGATCTTCCCGCTCAGCGCGACAATCCGCACACATTTCCGAGGCCCAGCCGAAACTTGTACGGATCTTCC
>CBDUYD010000198.1:0-4833 GCA_965371355.1 uncultured Ilumatobacteraceae bacterium | reverse complement strand
CTGCTCGCTCAGCTCGCCGCATGGCACGACGAGGCGCCGATCACCGGTGTCTACTGGCTTCCGGCGCTCGACGCCGACGGCGACCTGGCCGACTACGACCTCGATCGGTGGCGGGAGGCATTGCGGCGCCGGGTCAAGGCGCTCTACGCCACGATGCGGCAGCTGTACGACGCCAGCCCCTTCCTGGTCTCGGCGACTCGGCTCGGCGGTTCGCACGGCTATGACGCCGCCGGCGCCACGAACCCGCTCGGTGGGCCCGTTGTCGGGTTCACCAAGTCGTACAAGAAGGAGCGCCCGGATGCGCTCGTAAAGGCGGTCGACCTCGCCGCGAGCCGGAAGACCACGGCGATCGCTGAGCAGTTGATCGAGGAGACGCTTCACGACCCCGGCTGCGTCGAGATCGGACGTGTCGACGATCGGCGGTTCGGCGTGGCGTTCGTCGAGGCGCCGTTCCCTTCCCGCAGCGACGAAGATCAGCTCACGACCGCTCACGGCATTGAGCTCGGTCCCGACTCGGTCGTTGTGGTCACCGGTGCTGCCGGCAGCATCGTGTCCGCGATCACCAACGACCTCGCCGAGGCGTCGGGTGGCACGTTCCATCTGCTCGATCTGACGCCGACGCCCGATCGTGACGACCCCGACCTCCAGGCGTTCCGCAACGACCGGAACGCGCTCAAGGTCGCCATCGCCGAACGGATGAAGGCCGCGGGCGACCACCCGACACCGGTGACCATCGAGCGCGAGCTCAGTCGATTCGAACGGCTCGACGCCGCGCTCGCCGCGGTGCAAGCCGTCGAGGCAGCCGGCGGTACGGCGCACTATTACTCGGTCGATCTCACCGATGCCGAAGCCGTGACGGCCGTGATGTCCGACGTACGGGAGCGAAGCGGGCGCATCGACGTCCTGCTCCACGCGGCCGGACTGGAGATCAGCCGCAACCTGCCCGACAAGGAACCGCGAGAGTACGACCTCGTCTTCGACGTGAAGAGCGACGGCTGGTTCAACGTCTTCCATGCCGCACAGGACATGCCGATCGGCGCCGCCGTGGTGTTCTCGTCGGTGGCCGGACGCTTCGGGAACCAGGGCCAGACCGACTACTCGGCGGCCAATGACCTGCTGTGCAAGATCACGAGCAGCTTCCGGACCACTCGACCCGACACGCGTGGTCTCGCACTCGACTGGACCGCATGGGGCGGCATCGGGATGGCCACCCGCGGGTCGATCCCGAAGATCATGGAGATGGCCGGGGTGCAGATGCTGCCTCCCGAGGCCGGGGTGGCGTGGATCCGCCGCGAGCTCACCTCCGGCACCGCCGACGGCGAGGTGATTGTGGCAGGGGTGCTCGGGATGATGGCAGGGGAGTACGACGAGCAGGGTGGCGTCGATGCGGCTGCACTCTTGGGAGATGAGGTAGCGCGCGGCCCGATGGTGACGACAGCGACGATGAGCGTGCACGACGGCGTCGTCGTGCAGACGACACTCGATCCGGTGGAGCAACCGTTCCTCAACGACCACCGCATCGACGGCATCCCGGTTTTGCCGGGTGTGATGGGAATGGAGGCGTTCGCCGAAGCGGCACGCCTGCTCGCGCCGGATCGTCACGTCATCGCAGTCGAAGACGTCACCTTCGCAGCACCGCTGAAGTTCTATCGAGATGAACCGCGCACGTTGACCGTGCAGGCGGTCGTGTGTCCCGACGGTGACGATCTGGTCGCGCACTGCCGGCTGGTCGCCGAGCGGCTGCTGCCGGGCAACGACACGCCGCAGCGCACCGTCCACTTCACGGGCCGAGTGCGACTCGGAGTCGACGCGCCGGCCGCCGAGGCATCGGAGCCTCCGGGTGACCCGAGCGGGCCGACGCTGGACGCGGACCGGGTGTACTCGTTCTATTTCCACGGCCCCGCGTACCAAGTCGTCGAATCAGCTTGGCGAAGTGATGACGTCTCGATCGCCGCCCTGACCGACCCGCTGCCCGAGAACCACGTGCCCAGCAGCCTGCCGCTCACCACGGCTCCCCGGCTCGTGGAGTTGTGCTTCCAGACGGCCGGACTCTGGCAGGCGGGACGAGAGGATCGGCTGGCGCTCCCGATGCGGGTGGGCAGCGCACGAGTCGTCGGTGACCCGGCGACCGGAACGCTGCATGCCCGTGCCAGAGAGATCGAACCAGGGGTCTTCGACTGCGTCGTTGTCGACGCCGAGGGCACGGTGATCGTTCGACTCGACGGCTACCACACGATTCCGCTTCCTGCCCCGATTCCCGACGACGTCGCAGCCGACCTGCACGCTGCCTACGGCTCGTGACCGGAGCGATGCGGTGAGCGACACACCCAGCGGCACAGCCGACGGAACTGCCATCCAGCGCCTCGGGGTGCTCGACCGGGGTGAGTCGGCCGTTCGGGTGCTCAACGCCGTCGGCGGGTTGAACGTGAGCGGCGACGCTGTGCCGATCACGACCGTGCTGTTTCATCGCGACTCAGCCGAAGCCACGCCGTGGGACGGTCGGGAGGCCGACGAGGTGCGCAGCCTCGCGGCGGACATCTCGAACGAGCACATCGTCGCCAGCTTGCAGCAAGCCCAAATCGACACGCTCTGGCTGGGGACGTGGTCGCCGGCGGTGCGAGCCGACTTGGTCGAGGCGTGTGAAGTCGGAGGGATTGCCGTCGTCGGGCCCGACTCGTCGACGACTCGTCGGCTTGCGGATCCGGACGAGCTGCGCAGGCTGCCAGGGGGCGGCGGGACACTCGCACCTGGCCTCCCGACCCGTCGCATCGAGGTCGACGTCCTTGCCGACGCACACGGCAACACCTGGATGCTCGAGTCGCGCGATGTGAGTGTCCGGCGCGATGGGCAATCGCTGATCGCCGAGGCACCGTGCACGACGCTCGGTGGTGACGTGTGTCAACGACTCCGGTTGGCCGCTGTGGAACTGGTCGGCACCATCGGATACACGGGCGCGGCGACCGTGGCGTTTCTGTCCGACGGCACGGACTTCGTCCTCGCCGAGGTCGATTGCGTCGCGGCGCCTGAACACGCGATGACCGAGGAACGCACGGGTGCAAGCATCATCGGCTGGCGCCTCCGGATCCAGCGTGGTGAGGCGCTCCCGGCCGACCCACCTCCCGGCGACGGCGTCACCGTCGAAGCACGCCTGCTCGCCGAAGACCCTGACGCCGGATTCGCGGTCACACCGGGCCGCCTGATGTTGCTGTCGTTTCCGGTCGGGACCGGAGTGCGGATCGACGCCAACCGTCGGGCCGGAGACACCGTCGACGTCGACGACCCGCTCATCGCGGTGTTCACCGCATGGGGACCCGACCGCACCGTGGCACTCGAACGTGTCCGCCGTGCGCTCGAACGCAGCGCCGTCGTGATCAACGGCGGAGTCACGAACCGCACGTTCCTCCTCAGGGTGCTCGGACACGACGCCTACGCGAGTGGAGACGTTGACGACACCTGGCTCGAGCGGATGGTCGCCGATCCCCCCCGACCGGTGCCGAGCTCCGTCGCATTGCTCGCAGCTGCCGCGGCGGCGTACGAGGACGACCGCAGTCACGCCCAGGAGGCCTTCTACGGCTCGGCCGAACGAGGCCGCCCAGAGCAGCCCGTCGAGGTGGGTCAGGGCATCGAGCTCTACTACGAGGGGACGAAGTACCGGCTCGACGTCGACCGGGTCGGCCCGCGTCGGTTCTCCATTCGCAGCGGCACGGACGTGGCGGACATCACCGTCGACGAACTCGACGCCTTCGAACGACGGATCACGTGCGGGGGCCGCCGCCATCGGCTCGTGATCGTTCCGACGGAGACCGGTTTCCGGGTCGAGTTGGACGCCGCGACGCACACCGTGGAGCGCGAGGACGGAGTTGCCGTGCGCGCCGGTTGGCCTGCGCTCGTGGTGGCCGCACTCGTCGAACCGGGTGACACGGTAGCCGCCGGTGACCCTGTGGCCGTGCTCGAGTCGATGAAGATGGAAACGACCGTGACCGCGCCGGTGGCCGGCGAAGTCGTCGCGGTCTCGATCATGCCCAACGCGCAGGTCGAGCGGGGGGCTCCGCTCGTTCGCCTTCGCGCCCATAATCCGGCGACCGCCGCCCCGGAAGACGAGTCGCGGCGGGTTGATCTGACCGGCCTCGAGGTTCGAGTCGACCCGACTCGCAAACCCTGTGACCGCGTCTATGTACCGCTGGGGGACTACCTGCTCGGCTACGACTTGCCGCCGTCGGCGCTCCGCAAACTGCTCACCAAGCAGCGCCGCCTCGCAGAGATCGCGGCCCCCGATGATCCGGCGCTGCTTGCGTGTGAGGACGGTCTGCTCGATATCTACGCCGAACTCGGTGCTCTGTACCGGCCGCAGACCGAGGCCGAACTCGACGAGTCGGCGCCGACGGAGCACACCCAGGAGTATCTGCTGTCATTCCTGCAGTGGCTCGACCCCGACCTCGCTGGCCTGCCGGACGGCTATCGCGAGCGGCTCGAGCGGGCGCTCGCGCGCTATGGCGTCGACGGGCTGGAGCGGAGCCCGGAGCTCGAGTCGGCGCTGATGTGGCTGTTCCGCTCCTTCGCCCGGCTCAGCGAACTCAGTCCCGTGGTGATCGCCGTCCTCGAGCGACGTCTCACGTATCGCCACGCACTCACCGAACGCGCCGACGTTGCGATGCGCGCTCGGCTCGACCGGCTCGCAGGGGCGACGCAGGGTCGTCAGCAGGCGATCGCCGACCTTGCCCGCGACCTCCGCTTCCACTCCTTCGACGAACCGCCGCTGGAGGCGGCCGCGGCCGACCTCATCGAGGAGATGGCGGGGCACATGGCCCACCTGTCGGCGCACCCGGACAGCGA
>CBDUYD010000197.1:0-4861 GCA_965371355.1 uncultured Ilumatobacteraceae bacterium | reverse complement strand
ACGCACCCGATGGCGCGGTGCCGATCTGCGGCCCGCCGACCACGTCGTCCCCCACGACGGGATCATCTCCTCCGACGCCGGGCTGCTCGACCTGCTCGAGCGAGTTGCCGGCGACGGCTTCGCGATCATTGATGGCATCCCGACCGAGCCGTCGTTCGTGATCGAACTCGCCGACCGCATCGCGTTCGTCGAGGAGTCGCACTTCGACCGCCACTTCGAGGTTCGCTCCAAGCCGAGCCCGGCGAACCTCGCGTATACCTCGGGCCCCCTTCCGTTGCACAACGATCTCGCCAGTCGCCGTCACCTTCCCGGCGTACAGTTCCTGCACTGCCTGGTCAACGACGCGATCGGTGGCGAGAGCGTCCTGGTCGACTCGCTGACCGTTGCCGAGACGCTTCGCGCCGAGCATCCCGACCGGTTCGAGGTGCTCGTCCGCACCCCCGTCCGCTACTCGTCGCTCGCCGACACGTGGTCGATCGTCAATCGTGGACCGGTGGTCGAGGTCGACGACGACGGCGAGGTCATGGGTACGCGCATCCACCCGGCGCTTCTCGGGCCGGTCGACGTCGAGCCGGATCTGATCGACGAGTGGTACCGCGCGCACGACGAGCTGATCCGGATCGCGCTGCGCCCCGAACTCCAGTTCACGTTCCGGCTCGGGGCTGGCGAGTGCCAGATCTTCGACAACCGACGGATTCTCCATTCCCGCCGGGGCTTCGACCCGACATCGGGTGAGCGTGTGCTGCGGGGCTGCTATGTGACGCTCGACGACTTCACGAGCCGCATGTACATCCTGAGGCGCGGAGGGGCGGATTTCAGGCGGCGCTGATCACGCGCGAGCGGGCGGTGGGAGGTCGGGCTCCCGATTCTGGCGCTGACCCGTCCGCGGGCGACGTTGACTGTGAGCGCATATGTCCGTATATTCGTACAAATGGACATAGTTGCGCGTCACCTCCCGATCGTCGGGTGGCTTGGCGGGTACCGGCGACGGGATCTCCGCAGCGATCTGGCGGCGGGCATCACCGTCGGTGCGATGCTCGTTCCCCAGGCGATGGCGTACGCACTGTTGGCGGGCCTGCCACCCGAGGTCGGCCTGTACGCGGCGACGATCCCGGTACTGATCTACGCCGTGTTCGGAACGTCGCGGCAACTCGCGGTCGGCCCGGTCGCGATCGTCTCGCTGCTCACGGCCGCCGCCCTTGCGCCTCTCGTCGAGGAAGGCACCGGCGGTTACGTGGCGGCCGCCGCCCTGCTCGCGCTGATGGTCGGTGCCGTGCACATCGTGCTCGGTGTCGGCCGCCTCGGTTTCGTGGTCAACTTCCTCTCGCATTCGGTTCTCGTCGGCTTCACAGCGGCCGCCGCGATCATCATCGGCTTCTCCCAGGTGAAACACCTCTTCGGCATCTCGGTCGAGCGCAGGGATCACTTCTACGAATCGGTGGGAGAGGTCTTCGGTGAAGTCGGATCGGCGAACACGGCCACGATCGTGCTCGCCGTGAGCGCCGTGGTAGCGCTGCTCCTGCTCAAGCGGTATGCCAAGCGCATTCCCGGTGCGCTCGTGGTGGTCATCGCCTCGATCCTCGCCGTCGAGCTGTTCGATCTCGAACCGCGTGGTGTCACGGTGGTCGGGGACATTCCCGACTCGCTTCCGGCGTTCGGACTCCCCGACGTCGACGGATCGCTCGTCGGGAGTCTGGTCACCGCGGCCCTCGTCATCACGCTGGTCGGCTTCATGGAGTCGATCGCGGTGGCCAAGATCTACGCCCGACGGCACCGCTACGACATCGACCCGAACAAGGAGCTGATCGGGCTCGGCGCGTCGAACGTCGCCTCCGGCCTGTTCGGTGGGTACCCCGTGACGGGCGGCTTCTCGCGGACAGCGGTGAACGACTCTGCCGGAGCCCGTACACCGCTCGCGTCGATCATCACAGCGCTCATCGTGCTGGCGACGATCGCCTTCTTCACCCCCCTGCTCTCGTCGCTGCCCAACGCCGCGTTGGGGGCGATCATCGTCGTGGCCGTCGCCGGGCTCGTCGACGTCGAGGAGATGCGCCATATCGCCAAGGTGAAGCCTTCCGATCTGATCGGCCTCGGTGTCGGCTTCTTCGCCACCCTGCTGCTCGGTATCGAGGTCGGGATCGCGGTGGCCGTCATCGCCTCGATGCTCGTAGTATTCGCTCGCATGTCGAAGCCGCACACGGCGGTCCTCGGTCGCATTCCCGACACGACGACGTTCCGTAACGTGACGCGGTTCCCCGAGGCCGAGGAGTTCGACGGCATCCGTGTCGTGCGTATCGACGCCGCTCTGTCGTTCGTCAACGCCACCAACGTCAAGCGCCTCCTGCTCGCCCACGCCGACGCCATCGAGGCCACAGAGTCGACACCGCACACATTGGTTCTCGAGGCCTCGGGTATCAACGACCTCGACGCGACAGGCGCGCAGATGCTCGTCGAGGTCGTCGAGGAGCTGGGCACGCGAGACATCGCGTTCCACCTCGTCGACGTCAAGGGCCCGGTGCGTGACGTCCTTCGCCGGACCGCTCTGTGGGGGGTCGTCCCCCTTCACAGTTCGGCCGACGACGCTGTGGAGGCGATTCGAAGCGGGGCATCGCCCGCCGAACACCGTCCGGCGGGCATAGACGAGAGCGCGGAGACGGACCTCAGCCATGTCACGTGACGTCGACGTGTGGTCGCAGCTGGTGGCCGGTGCCGAGCGCAGCAGCGAGCGACGGGCGGCGGGAGTTCCCGAGCACCGTCCCGCCGCGGCGATACTGACCTGCTCGGACGCCCGCGTCGCCCCGTCGATCATCTTCGATCAACCCCCAGGGCATCTGTTCGTCGTCCGGATTGCCGGAAACACCCTGTCACCGGCCTCTCTCGCGAGCCTCGAATACGCAGTCACCGAGCTCGGCTGCTCCACGATCGCTATCGTCGGGCACACGAACTGCGGTGCGGTCGCGGCCGCCGCGTCCGGCGACTGCACGGGACCGCTCTCGGCGGTCACCGAACCGATCTGCGAGTTCGCCGCCAACCATCCCGACGCCTCACCGGCCGACCTCGAGCGACTGAACGTGCAGCTCACCGTCGATGCGATCAGCTCCGATTCCGGCGCGCTCGGCGACTCGGTGCGCACCGGTCAAGTCGACCTGCGCGGTGCGATCTACGACCTCGACACAGGACACCTCGACGAACTCACCCGCATATCGAACATTTCCAATTGATCCAAGAATAAGGAGCCATGACCATGACCATCACACTTCCGACCCCGGACATCATCCAGACCTCCGACCTCGGCCGGCTGCTCGATGAGGATCCGCATCTGCGCGTCATCGACGTGCGCACCGGCGGTGAGTTCGCAGCGGTGCACATCCCCGGCGCCCACAACGTTCCTCTCGACACGCTCGGCGAACACGTCCGCGACCTCGCCGACCTGGAAACCTCCGTGGTGCTCGTCTGCCAGTCCGGGGCCCGGTCACGCCGTGCCCACGAACAACTCGCCGTTGCGGGAAAGCAGCACCTGCGGATGCTCGACGGCGGGATGAACGCGTGGACCGCCGCCGGTGGCAACGTCGTACACGGCGACAGCACCAAGTGGGCGATGGACCGTCAGGTCCGCTTCACCGCCGGGCTGATCGCGTTGCTCGCCGTCCTCGTGAGCGTCTTCGTTCCCAAGGCGAAGTGGCTGGCCGGGGGCGTGGGAGGCGGGTTGTTCTTCTCCGCCGTCACCAACACCTGCGCGATGGGGAGCGTGCTCGCCAAGCTCCCTTACAACCAGACCGACCAATGCGACATCGAGTCGGTGCTCGAAGAGATGAGGCAGACCGCTTGACGATTCGGCCCACACCGTGAAGGTCCAGCAGTACTACCTCGATCGTCTCTCGCCCGCCTCGTATCTCATCGGCGATGACGCACCCGCCCGGCGATCGGCCGGTGATCTGGAAGCATCGGGCGGGTGGATATCACCTGTGTGACGATCGACTGCCACGAGCCGAGTGCGCTGGCCGAGTTCTGGAACGACGCACTCGGTTGGGGCGGCGTCGCGTCGAACGACGACGGCGCCGTGTGCGGCCCACCTGGAGGAGGGTTCTACCTCGAGTTCGTCCGCGTGCCGGAGGACAAGGTGGTCAAGAACCGCTTCCACTTCGGGTGCGGCGTCGCAACGCTCGGTGAACTCGAGGCCGAGATCGAACGACTGCAGCGGCTCGGTGCGTCGATCGCCTGGGAGGAGGGGTTCGCTCCCGAGATCGCGGCGCGGTACCGCAATCTGGTGATGCGCGACCCGGAGGGCAACGAGTTCTGCCTCGGTGCGGGCACGATGCCGGGATGACCTCCGGATCGAGCGGAGTTCAGAGCGAGCGCGAGTCGACCTCGGCGTCGATGCGCTCAGAGACGGCGGCAAGCGCGCGCAGGCCCGCGCGGATGAAGTGTTTGTGCGCCACGCGGTGCGGTCTGGTCGGCACGAGCGTGAGCACGGACACGTTCGACGACGGTGACGCGAAGAGCCTGAGAGTCGCCCGCCGCCGGCGCCAGAGCGGGGCTCGGAGCACGACGTCCCAGCTGAGTTCGCGGTCGCTTTCGCGCATCGTCGACGCGTCGACGCGGAGCCCCCGCACCGTCGAGTCGAACTCGGTCATCCCGGCGGCGGCCTGCTTTGCGATCCGAGGGCGGCTCCGCAGGGTGAGCTGGATCTCCTCGGGGTAGCCCGACCGGCTGGGCCGCTCGAAGCCGACCGAGCGCGCCGGAGGCGCCGACGTGACGTGCTGGCGATGCCAGCCCGCCAGCGCGTCGACGAGTTCGGGGTCGACGTACCCGGACAGAGTCGACCGATCGTCAGGTGACCAGTCGTGAGGTGACCAGTCGT
>CBDUYD010000196.1:0-4878 GCA_965371355.1 uncultured Ilumatobacteraceae bacterium | reverse complement strand
GTCTCGGCGCCGTACGCCTGCACCTTCGAGTTCGGGTTGCGCCAGATCTGGATGTCGGCGAGCTGTGGCGAGAGCGGGCCCACGACCGCATCGGGATCGAGGCGATTGGCCTGCCAGCCGAGCCGTGCCACGAAGCGCTGCCTCGACAGCCAGGGGCCGACCTTCGGGATCCGGAAGGTCGTGCGCACACACGCGCTCACCGGGAGCAGCATCCAGTCCATCCCGCCCCGCGAGCGGTAGTTGAGCACCACCTTGCCGCCCGGCCTGGTGACACGGACCGCCTCGGCACTCAGCTCGAGGGCGTCATCTGGATCACAGTGCTGAAGGGTGATGTAGCTGAAGGCGAGGTCACCCGAGTTGGGATCGAGCTCGAGCGTTCTGCCGTTCGTGACCGGGCTCGTTCGAAGACGATCGACCCTGCCGAACCGACCGACCGTCTCGAAGCAGCGCTCGAGGAATCCGGGGTCGACATCACATGCGATGACGGTTCCGTAGTCACGGGTGAAACCGCAGGTCATCCGCCCGATCCCGCACCCGATCTCGATCAGCGTCTCGCTCTCGTTAGCGGGCGAGCGGAGGCCGAAGACGGTGAGGTACGCGGACACCTCGGCGTCACCGGTGGCGACGAACTCCTCGAGCGTGATGTCCCCGCCCGTCTCGTTGTTGAAGACCCAGCCGGTCGTGCGGACGACGTCGTCGCCGCTCACCTGACGCTCGGTGAGCCGGCCAGCCGCCTTCCACGGGACCAATTGTGGGCGGCGTCGCATCGGCCCAAGTCTGCCAGACCATCAGCGGCCAAACACGGAGTCGACGCGGAAACGGCGACGGTGTCGCACATGCCACATGGTTAGGATTTTCGCCATGCCCGACCCGTCCACCGTTTCCGCAGATGACGTCCGACCCGCTGGCGGAACCGGCCTGCGCGTCGGCGTGGTCGGCGCGACCGGTCAGGTCGGCTCGGTCATGCGGCGCCTGCTCGACGAGCGCGGCTTCCCGGTGTCGGAGATCCGCTACTTCGCCTCCAGCAGGTCCGCCGGCACGACGCTCCCGTGGAGGGGTGCCGACATCGTCGTCGAAGACGCCGAGACCGCCGATCCGAGCGGACTCGACATCGCCCTCTTCTCCGCCGGCGCCACCTCGTCACGCGCCTACGCCCAGCGGTTCGCCGACGCCGGCGCCACGGTGATCGACAACTCCTCCGCCTTCCGCATGGACCCCGACGTGCCGCTGATCGTCAGCGAGGTCAACGGCCACCTCGCCGCCCATCCGCCGCGAGGGATCATCGCCAACCCGAACTGCACGACGATGGCCGCGATGCCGGTGCTCAAGCCGCTCCACGACGAGGCCGGCCTGGTGCGCCTCGTCGCTTCGACCTACCAGGCGGTGTCCGGCGCCGGGCTCGCCGGGGTCGACGAACTCGACAAGCAGGTGCGCGAAGTGGTCGATCGTGCCGCCGAACTCACCCACGACGGTTCGGCGGTCGTCTTCCCCGCACCCGACAAGTTCGCCAGGCCGATCGCGTTCAACGCACTCCCATACGCCGGCTCGCTGGTCGACGACGGATCGTTCGAGACCGACGAGGAGCAGAAGCTGCGCAACGAGAGTCGCAAGATCCTCGACATCGCCGACCTGCTCGTGTCGGGCACCTGCGTGCGCGTGCCCGTGTTCACCGGCCACTCGCTGTCGCTCAACGCCGAGTTCGAGCGGCCGCTGTCGGTCGAGCGAGCCACCGAGCTCCTCGCCGCCGCGCCGGGCGTCGTCGTCTGCGACATCCCCACGCCGCTCGAGGCGGCGGGACAGGACCCGAGTTACGTCGGCCGCATCCGTCGCGACGAGGGCGTGCCCGGCGGCCGCGGGCTGGCGCTGTTCGTCAGCAACGACAACCTGCGCAAGGGCGCCGCGCTCAACGCGATCCAGATCGCCGAACTGCTCGTCTGAGCCGCGTCGTCGGCAGGGCAGCGCTGACCGACGGCGTTACGGGCAGGTGCACGGCGAGGTGCCGCACCGCGGGCAGCCATCGGCGTAGCGCCGCACCGCCTCGGACAGATCGACCCCCTGCTGGTTGGCGAGCGTGGCCACCCACGCGACGACGTCGCCGAACTCGTGGACCTGCTGTTCGTGGGTGCCCTTGCGCACCGCCTGTGCGAGTTCGCCGATCTCCTCGGCCAGCCAGGCGACCGTCGCCGACACCCCGCGGGCGCGGTCGCGCTCGCCGTAGGTGCGCTCGATCGAGGCCTGGAGGTCGGCGAGATCCACTCCGGCGCGCGGTCCGTCAACCAGCTCGGCCGACATGTCCGCAGATCCGGTCGGCGCGCCCACAGATCCGTCCGACGCGTCGGGCGAATCCGGAGAATTCATCGGCTCCGGCGCGGTCACTCGCCGCCGATGTCGACGTTGTACGCGTCGTAGACGAGGTCGGCGCCGGACTGCCGGTGGGCGGCGAGCGCGCCGAGCACGACCATCGTCTCGGCCCGCACGTCGGCGATGTCGCCGGTATCGACGACCGCCAGCGCTGATTCGATCATCGTGCGCAGCTCCGGATGCTCGTCGCTGAGCCGTTTCACCCTCGTCTGCAGCCGTGGTGCCATGCCCACGAGGTCCGACAACAGCCCGTCGGGGGCATCGACCTCCTCGACGTGCCCGTCGAATGCGCTCAGCAGCTCGCCCAGCGCGGCCGCCAGATCGGCGCGCCAGGTCGGATCGCCCGCCGCTCCCGCCGCCGCTCCCTCGACGTCGGCCATCGCCTGCATGAGCTTGACCCGGTGGTGCCGGGCAGCGTCGAGCGGTCCTTGCTCGTTCGTCTCATTCATCAAGATCACTCCTCGAAGTCCTGCCCCAACCGTAGGCCGATCGCGAGAGTGCGTGCGCATCATGCCCGCCGAGATCTTGATCTCCTTCGTCGGCGATCCACATCTGGCGTTCCGGATCGGCGGCCGATGGGGACTGGTCGCACGGGGTACGATGCAACGTGGGAGATGCGCCAAAGATCGTCACGGCGGAGGAGATGGACAAGATGACACCCCAGCAGCGGGCCGACGTCATCGATGCCGGCCTCATCCGCTCCTGGCACGACGTTGACCCAGAGTTCGAGAAGCGAGTCCTGGCGCGGGTTCCGGAGGTTGCTGCCAGACTCGCTACCGATGACTGAACGCATCGTTCGGTTTCACACAGAATTCTTCGACGATCTCGATGACATCCTGCCCCCGAGCGCAGCGTGGCCGGGATGCCCTCCTCCACCGACTTCCTGCTGCACGAACTTCCTCGCCTCCGAGACCTCCTCGCACCCCGCGCGATGGTGATTCGGTCCGGCGCAGACGTTCTCGCCTGTGCCGACACTTCTTGTAGCGACCCCACGGCGGGGCCCTGGTCGGGGTGGGGAGATTTGAACTCCCGGCCTCCACGTCCCGAACGTGGCGCGCTAGCCAAACTGCGCTACACCCCGTAGCGGCTGGCCATGCTATCCGGCGGTGGCGGGCTCTTCCTCGGCCGGATTCGACGCATCTTCTGCGCCGCCATCGGCCTCACCGGCCGCATCTCCGGTCACGTCGACGTCGGGCTCGGCCACCGGGTCGGCTGCGGGCTCGGGCGGTCGTCCCGGGTATGTTCCGCCGGCGATGATCGCCGCGGTCGCCCGCTTCAGCTGTAGTGGATTCACCGGCTTGACCAGCCAGCCGTCGGCGCCGCTCCGGCGGGCGAGATGCACGTCGGCAGCGCGGTCGAGCAGCATCAACACGGGGACGTACGGCACCGCACCCGACGACTCGTCGAGACGGAGCGCCATCGTGACCGCCATGCCACCCATCGATCCGATCTGAAGATCGGTGATGGCGACGTCGGGCGAGTGCTCGACAACCTGGTCGGACACGACACGTCCCTCGCGGCAGACGATGAACGACACGCCGTCACCCCCGAGCGCGGCGACCACGTCGTCGACGATCCAATCGGCGTCGGTGGCGAGGAGAATCTGCACGGCCCGAACGCTACCCGCGAGCGTCACCCTCGAATAGATGATCGGCGATCAGCCTGAGCCCTTGGAGGTCGTGAACGTCGCGATCGAGCAGCGGCATCGTCGCCAGCTGCTCGGCACCGGCGATTTCGACCAGCGGCGAGAGTACCGCC
This sequence comes from uncultured Ilumatobacteraceae bacterium, assembly GCA_965371355.1. GTDB lineage: Bacteria > Actinomycetota > Acidimicrobiia > Acidimicrobiales > Ilumatobacteraceae > JASJHI01. The sequence continues at coordinate 759 of CBDUYD010000196.1, read as the reverse complement.
AGCTCGCGCTCGCGCAGGGTCCGCAACTCGGCGACGTTCGACCAGAGGGCGGACAGGTCGTCGTCGCCCGCCTCGGCCGCGCGCCAGGACGCGTCCCGGGCGTCGAGTGACGTGCCCTCGCCGAACTCCGGGTGCGTGCGGTTGACGATCGCCGCCGCGACGTCGACTCCCTGCTCGACGAGCTGCTCCCCGAACCAGACCGCCTCCTCGATCGTGTCGTGGCGCGGCGAAGCGACGATGACGAACGCCGTCTCCGGCGCCCGGATCAGCTCGACGACCTCGTTGGCCCGCTCACGGAAACCGGACTCCATCCCGGCGAACGCCTGGAAGAAGGCAACCGTGTCGGCCAGCACATCGGACCCCACGACCCGGCCGATCGCCCGCAACACCGGCTGGGCGGCGGTGCCGAGCGCCCGCAGTCCCGTGCGGGTCGGCAGCATCAGCAGCTTGAACAGCCGGTGGTCGAGGAACCGGGCGAGCACGCCGGGAGCCTCGAGGAAGTCGAGCGCACTGCGGCTCGGCGGGGTGTCGACGATCACCAGATCGAACCGGTCGTCGCCGTGCAGTTCGTGCAGTTTCTCGGCCGCCATGTACTCCTGCGTGCCGCTCAGCGCGCCGGCCATGTTGCGGTAGAAGGGGTTGCCGAGGATCCGCTCCACCTGCGCCTCATCGGCCGCGTACCGCTCGACGAGACCGTCGAACGTCGCCGCCGTGTCGAGCATCATCGCCCACAGCTCGCCCTCGATGCCGGAGTCATCG
>CBDUYD010000195.1:0-4906 GCA_965371355.1 uncultured Ilumatobacteraceae bacterium | reverse complement strand
GCCGATCATCGGCACGATGGCTTTCACGGGCCGATTGAACTTGACGTACCGGGCGCCGTGCCCTCTCGCGGTTCCCCTCGAGTTCCGCGCCGGCCTCGAACGCCGAGACGGGCGCAAGCTCCACATCAGGTGTGTGGGTTCGAGCCCGCAAGGCGTTTTCGTCGAGGCGACCGCATTGTTCATCGCGGTCGACCTCGACCAACTTGCCGGTCTCGCCCGAGCGATCGAAGCACCGGTCGAGTCCGCGTAGAGCCTCAGTCTCGCGCGGAAGCGGGGTGACCCGTCTTCATGTAGATGCCACCACGGCGCAGTTCGTCGATCATCTGGTCGACGCGCTTGCGGCGTGTCTCGGGTCGTTTCGCTCGCCCGATCCAGCCGAGGTAATCGTTGCGCTGATATCGCGGGCGCTGCTCATAGTCCGCGACGAGGCCCTCCTCGATCAGGATCTTCATGATGTCGGGCGGCATCTCATTGGTCGGTCGAACCACCACACGGTCTATTCAACTTCGAGCTGCTCCATAGTGAGACGGGTCAGCTCCGCTGGCACGCCGGATCGTTACGATTTCGCTGGAGCGCGGCAGTCACTCGCGACGCGTTGCGTCGGGTCCTCGCAGCGGCGGGCGGCGGAAGTGCGGCCACGGATCGGGCATCTCCTCGACGGTCACCTCGACCAGGTTCGGGCCGTCGTGCTCGATCGAGCGGCGCAGCGCGGGGACGAGCTCCTCTGGTGAGGCGGCGTGCTCGTAGGTCACGCCGAAGCTCTCGGCGAGCTTGGCGAAGTCTGGGTTCTCGAGCGTGCTGGCGATCGTGCGATCGTGGCCGAAGCGCGTCCGCTGGATGCGCCGGACGTTGCCGAAGGCGCCGTCGTTGAACAGCAGGATGTTGCACGGGATCCCGTACTGCGCCGCCGTCGCCAGCTCGGTGGCGGTGAACAGGAAGCCGCCGTCGCCGACGATCCCGACGACGGGCCGATCGATCGCGTCCGATGCACCGATCGCCACGGCTGCACCGGCACCGAGCGTGCCCGCCGCACCCGACGACAGGAATGAGCGCGGCGCGAGATGGTCGTAGAAGAGATGCGCGGCGAACCCGATCTGGGTGACGTCCTCGACGAGCACGGCGTCGTCGGGAAGGGCGGCCCTGATCGCCGCCGTGTACGAACGCTGTGGAGTGAGGTGGGCGGTGTGCTCGTCGACGAGACCGCGAACCCGTGCGATGTCGGCCGAACGGTCGGGGCGGTCGATGGTCCCGATCGCCGCTCCGAGTGCTCGACATGCATCGGCAGCGTCCGCGTGGATCGCGACCTCGGTCACACCGTGCCGATCGAGTTCATCGCGGTCGATGTTGATCTGGATCAGCGTCAGATCGTCGTCGACACCCCAGGTGCCGAGCGGCCACTCGAGCCGGGTCCCGATCCCGACGACCACGTCGGCCTCGGCCCACAACTCGTACGCCGCCGTGATGGGGACGAACAGGGGATGGCCCGTGGGAACGACGCCGTGGCCCATCCGCCTGGTCGACACCGGCGCACCGAGCAGTTCGGCGAGCGCGGTGACGTCGGCGCCCGCGTCGTACGCACCCGACCCGACGATGAGGAGGGGCCGTTCACTGTTCGCGAGCAACTCGGCGGCTCGCTCGATGTCGGTGGGGTCGATGGTGGGACGCGTCGTGACCGGCGGGCCGATCGAGCCGGCGGCCGGGCGCGCCCAGATGTCGGCCGGCACCTCGATGCTCACCGGCCGCGGGATGCCCGACACGACGGCGTCGATCGCCCGCTGTACCTCGGCCACGGCGGTCGCCGGGTCGTGGATTGCCACCGCTTGCTTGGTGAGCTGACGGAGGATCGCGGTCTGATCGGGGAGGTCGTGAAGCGTGCCGAAGTGGCGGCCCTGGTGCGACGTCGCGATCTGTCCGATGACGGCCAGCACGCGGGCGTAGCCCCAGTAGGCACTCGTCAGCGCGGCGGACGCGTTGAGCATCCCCGGTCCCGGCACGACGCAGAAGGCGGCGGGATCTCCGGTCACCTGTGCCGCCCCCATCGCCATGTACGCGGCTCCCTGCTCGTGTCGCGCGACGACCGGCCGGATGTCGGGCGCATCGACGAGCGCGTCGAAGAAATCGTCGTTCTGAACGCCCGGGATGCAGTAGAGCGTGTCGATCCGACATGCGCGGAGCGCGTCGATCACATGGTGGGCGACGCTGGGAAGTCGTTCGTCGGTCATCGCGTCAACTCAATCATCCGGAACCCTCCTCGGGGAACAATGCGCCCGGGTTCATCAGTCCGGACGGGTCGAACGTGGCCTTGATCGCGCGCATCAGCTGCCATTCGACGGGTGGTTTCTGCGCCACGATCCGCTCGCGGAGTTCTCGACCGATGCCGTGTTCGGCGCTGAGCGTGCCGTTCATTCGGAACGTCAGCTCGTCGATCGCCGCGCGCAGATCGTCGCGGGCGGCGAGAAACGCGCCAGGGTGGGCACCGTCGTCGGGGAGCACCGCGACGTGGAGGTTGCCGTCGCCGGCGTGACCGAAGGCATAGGTGAGAGCGCCCGGGATCCGGTGCTCGACGAGCGTTGTGACCGTGCGGAGGAATTCGGCGATGCGCGCGACGGGCACGGCGGTGTCGTTCTTGAGGGCGATCGCCTGATGCTCGAAGAGGCGGTAGATCGGGAGTTCGTCGCGGATCTTCCACAGCCGTTCCTCCTGCTCGGCGGTCGCCGCGATCACACCGTCGGTCACGAGGCCTCCCTCGACGGCCTCGTCGATGATCCCGGCGAGCGCCTCGGCGACCGGCGCCGCCGAGGCGAGCTTGATCATGACGGCGTAGTCGGTCTCGATCGGCATCGGTCTGGGTATGGCGAACCTCGACGTGACGCGGTCGACACCGAGCCGCGGGAGCAACTCGTACGCGACGAGCGAGTCGTCGGCGTCGCGCCTGGCGAGCGCGAGGAGCGGCATCAGCGCGTCGAGATCGGCGAGTGCGGTGAACGCCGTCTGCTGGTGGAGCGGCGCCGTCTCGAGCGAGAGCACCGCCCGTGTGACGATGCCGAGCGTTCCCTCCGAGCCGATCAGCAACTGCTTGAGGTCATAACCCGAGGAATCCTTGCGCAGCGCCCTCAGCCCGTTCCAGATGCGGCCGTCGGCGAGCACCGCCTCGATGCCGAGCACATGGTGGCGCATGTTGCCGTAGCGCAGCACGTTGATGCCCCCGGCGTCGGTCGCGATCGCCCCACCGACGGTCGCCGTCCCGCGGGCGCCCCAATCCGGAGCGAACGCGAGTCCGGTCGCCCGCGCGGCATCCTGGACCGCCTGGATCGTGGCGCCGGCCTGCACGGTGAGCGTGCGTCCGTCGGGGTCGAGCGTCTCGATCGCGTTGATGCGTGAGAGCGAGAGCACGATGCAGCGCCGATCGGCCACCGGCGTGGCGCCGCCGGAGAGACCTGTGTTGCCGCCCTGCGGGACGATCGCCACGCCGACCTCTCGGCACCAGCTGACCACCTCGGCGACCTCGTCGGTCGATGCAGGCCTGACGATCGCCTGCGCCGATCCTTCGAACACGCCCCGGTGGTCGGCGAGGTAGGGACGCGCCTCCGCGCCCGAGATGACCGCGCTGTCGCCGAGTCGCGTGCGGAGGTGCTCGAGCAGCTCGCTATCGGTGGGTCCGGACATCGGTTGCCAAGTGTTGCAGCAAGCGCGGCCCCTCCGCCGGTCGTTCGCGTACCCTGCGGCTTGTGCAGACGACGGCGACCGGCTCCGAGCGGGTTCCGAGGCGGCGCGGCCGCGCAATTCCGGTGCTGCTGGCCCTCGGGTTCGTCGCGGGCGCCTGCGGTGGTTCCGATTCGACCGATCGGACCGAGCCGTCATCGACCGCCGCCACGACGGTGACGACCGAGGCTGCGACCGTTCCCACAACGACGACCGCGACGACGACCACCGTCGAAGCTGATCCGATCGTCATCGGGCTCGTCGCCCCGAGCGCACGCGACGACGCCTCGTTCACCCAGAGCATGGTCGACTCACTGGATCGCCTGGCCGATGAGCGGCCGCTGGAGTTCGAGGTCGTCGGCGACCTCCCCACCCCCGAACAGGCGCTGCCCGTCGCCGAGGCCTTCGCTGCGGACGGGGCGGACCTGGTCATCGTCCACGGTTCCCAGTACCGCAGTGTCATCGAGCGGGTCGCCGCCGATCACCCCGCGGTGACGTTCGCCTGGGGCACGGCGGCGGACGACCTCGGTCTGGCGAACGTCTTCGCGTACTCAGCGGCCGCCGACCAGGGAGGGTACGTGAACGGCGTCATCGCGGCAGCCCTGAGCGAGTCGAAGATGATCGGCGTGATCGGGCCGATCCAGCTCGGCGACGCCGGGCTGTACATCGACGGCTTCCAGCTCGGCGCCGTGGCGACCGATCCCGCGGTCGAGGTGAGCGTGTCGGTCATCGATTCGTACACCGACGCGGTGCTGGCCGGGGAGGCGGCGACCGTCATGACCGCATTCGGCGCCGATGTGTTGACGAGCACCTCGCAGATCAGCGCCGGACCGTTGGATGTCGCAGCGCAGCTCGGTGTGTCGTACCTCGGCACGCAATCGTCTCCGGCGGAGATCGCTCCAGCCGTCGTCGTCGCTGCCCAGGTGTACCACTGGGAGATCGCACTGGCCGAGGTGCTCGCGGCGATCGATGCGGCCGAGCCAGGCCGCGCCCTCCAGCCGCTCACCCTCGCGAACGGTGGTCTGACGATCGATTTCAACGACGACTTCGAACCACCGCCCGAGGTGAGGTCGAAGGCCGACGCGGCGATCGCCGCACTGACCGACGGGTCGCTCGTCACCGGCCTCGGGTGACGTCCGGCGACCCGTCGTCGCTGACGCACTAGGGTTTCGCGCTGGTGACACGACTCGGATTCCTCCTCGAC
>CBDUYD010000194.1:0-4923 GCA_965371355.1 uncultured Ilumatobacteraceae bacterium | reverse complement strand
TCGTCGGGTTCTGGGTCGTCGCTGGGTTCTGGGTCGTCGGGCTCGGCATGCGCTCGGCGTCGCCGCCGATTGGCAACGGCCTCGGCGATGCCCGCGCTGACGACCACCAGCACGATGCCGGCGATGATGGCGCCGATCAGCGCGCGGTCGCGCGTGTTGTTGATCTCGTTGGCCGACTCAGGAATCGCCACGTCGTCGGCGATCACATGACGATCGGTGGGGATGTCGAACTGGCTCTGACGCCGTGCCAGGTCCTCATTGAGGAGTTCGACGACCACGGCCGTTGTGTTGAGGACGTCGTCTACGGTGGGGCCCGTGGCCTCGATCAGAATGATCGGTGCGTCGATGTCGAGTTGGACCGCGTAGTCGTTGCGCACCCCGCGCGCGCCAACGGCGCGCCGGAACTCGCGGCTCATCGCCATCTCGGCCATCACCGCGGCGGTTGCCTCATTCGAGGAGTTGAAGGCGTCGTAGGGGTTCCGGGGCGTCTCGACCAGTTGGGGATCCTGAAGATCGTCGAGCCGCAACTCGGTGACGCCTGTGCGCACCAGCACCACCGATCGGCTGGCCGAGTACTCGGGGTCGGTGCGCACGGCGATCACGAAAACGAGGAGCACGAACACGATGAAGACCGGAACGGTGACATACCAGTGACGGCGAATCGTCCGGAAGAGCGTTGCGACGTCGATGATCGGCTCCTAGCGCGCGGGATGAGCGGGCGATGCTACAGCGACGTCTCCGCCGTGCGCCGGTCCCTCCCACTCATAGGCGTGTGCGAACAGGTCGGCGTGGCAGTTCAACTCGTCGCGCCGCCCGACCGGGCGGGCCGGCGACCCGGCGACCACCGTGCCCTCCTCGACATCGGTCGTTACGACCGAGCCGGCGCCCACCAATGAGCGCCTACCGATGACCACGCCGGGCAGGATCACCGAACGCGCGCCCAGGCTCGCTCCGTCGTGGACCGTGGCCCCGCCGACGCAGTCGAGATACCGCGGGCAAGGGGGGTGTGGGTCGTCGGTGAAGGTGACGTGCGGGCCGCAGAAGACGTCGTCGCCGAGTGTGACCGACGCGAGGAAACCTCCGGTGTGGATGCGTGTGCGCTCGCCGATCGTATTTCCCGGCTCGAGATGGGCTCCCGAGCCGACCGAGCTATCGGCGCCGATGGCGTTGCCCTCGCGCACCATCGCGCCATGTCCGATCTGTACCCGCTCCCCGAGCTTGACCCCCTGGTAGAGGACTGCGTAAGCGCGGATCACGACCCCGGGGCCCAGTTCGAGCGGTCCGACGTCGGGATCGCGTGCGGGATGGCCGAGCACGCAGGGTCCGAGCACGGTTGCCCTTTCCAGGCCGACGATGGGTCCGAGGACGGTCACGAAGTTGGAGACTGTCATCGACGTGGTCCGTCAGTCGACCGGTGCAAGTGCGTCGGCTTCGGGCTGTATCGATACCGGCATACCGCCCCGGCGCCACGACTGGTCGGCGGCCGCGAGAGCGGCCACGATCTGGAGGCCGAACCGCCCGTCGGAGCGGGGATCGTTACGTGTGCGCACGCAGGACAGGAAATGCCGGAGCTGTCGCTCCAAGGGCTCCTCGACGGAGATGTGGGGCGAGAGCGTGTCGCCGTAGCGGTACGTGAGCCGGTTGTGGCCGTAGTCGGCGCTGTCGTCGACGACGACGCCCCGATCGTGGATCTTCACGGGCTCGTCGGGGTCGATGTCGTCGAATACAACCATTCCGGAGTCGGCGACGATGTTGAGTTGCCGGATCTTGCGTGCTGCGAGCCATGACACTGCGATCTCGGCCAGCACACCGGACGGGAACGTCAGGTTCATGAATGCCACATCGGGGTGACTTGGCTTCACGATCGAGCGAACCGACGTACTCACGGTGACCGGGAACTCGCCGAGGAGGTGAAAGACGATCGAGAAGTCGTGGGGTGCGAGGTCCCAGATCACGTTCGCGTCGTCGCGGTGGATTCCGAGGTTCAGTCGGCTCGAGGTGACGTAGTGGATCGAGTTGTGCGTATCGCGATGGAGGTAGTCGGCGATCCACTCGACGCGCGGACTGAACAGGAAGGTGTGCCCCGCCATCAGGATCCGGCCGTACTGGTCGGCGAGGTCGACCAGTCGCTGCGCCGCGGCGACCGAATGCGCCAGCGGCTTCTCGACGAGAACGTCGCGCCCCGCGGTGAGCGTGGCCTCCGCGAGTTCCGCGTGGGTGGACATCGGCGTGGCGAGCACCACGGCGGTGACCTCCCGGTCGGAAAGAGCCTCTTCGAGCGAGCGGCAGGTCTCGAGCCCCGGTGCCACGGTTCGCGCGGCAGCGAGCCGTTCGGGATCGGAGTCGGCCAGGACCACGCCCTCCGGCCCGAGGATCGCGAGCAGGTTGCGGAGGAGCTTGGCGCCCCAGTAGCCGCCACCGACCAATGCGACCTTCATCGTGAGCGCCCTTCGGGGGTGGCCCCATGGCGGTCGATCGCCTCGCCGAGTGCGTCGACACAGTAGTCGATCTGTTCCGTGGTGATTTCGGGATAGAGCGGTAGGGAGATGACCTCCCCGGCCAGTTGTTCCGCGTTGGGCAATGGCCCGGGGACGGGCATCCGCGCCCACGCCGGTTGGCGGTGGATGGGGATCGGATAGTGCACCGCCGCGCCGACGCCGTCATCGCGTAGATGCGTGAGCAGGGCGTCTCGGTGCGGAACCCGAACAACGTAGAGGTGGTGCGCGCTGCGAACCTCGCGGCGCACTTCGATCCGCGTACAGCCGGGGATGCGGGCGACCCTCTCGTCGTAGCGGGCGACCGCTGCGCTGCGCTGCGCCTGCCACTTCTCGACAAAGGGCAGCTTGAGCGACAAGAACGCAGCCTGCAGGCCGTCGAGCCGCTCATTGAGGCCCATTGCTTCGTGGGTGTAGCGGGTTGCCTCGCCGTGGCTGCGCAGCGAGCGCACCGCCGACGCCAGTTGACGATCGTCGGTGGTGACGGCGCCCGCCTGGCCGAGCGCGCCGAGGTTCTTCGCCGGGTAGAAGCTGAAGCCTGCAGCGCGCCCGAACGAGCCGGCGCGGCCGTCGTCGGTCTCCGCGCCGATGGCTTGGGCGGCGTCCTCCACGAACGCGAGGCCGTGACGATCGGCCAGCGCCCGGTAGGCCGGGACGTCGACTGGCTGGCCGTAGAGGTGGACACCGATGATCGCCGCAGTGCGCGGCGTGATGGCGGCCGCGACGGCGTCGGCGCTGGCGTTGGCTGTGGCGAGATCGGGGTCGACCAGAATCGGCTCGGCCCCGGCGGAGATGACCGACTCGGCGGTGGCGAAGAAGGTATTGGCGGGCAGCACGACCTCATCGCCCCGGCCGACTCCCAGCCCCCGCAGCAGAAGGTCCAGTGCCGCGGTTCCCGATGCGACCCCGACGGCCTCGCGCGTGCCGGTGAACTCGGCGAGTTGCTGTTCGAACTCCTCCACGGCGGGCCCGGTGCCGTAGTCGGAATTGGTGATCGTTCTCCGAAGCAGGTCGACGAGCTGCTCCTCGATGTGTTCGTTCTGGGCGCGGACGTCGATCAGCGGAATCGGATTGTTGCGGGAGGTACTCACGCCGCTCCTCTGCGGGACAGGACGGCAAGGGGTGTGCGGGCGAGGATCTTGAGGTCGAGCCAGAGGCTCCAGTTGTCGAGGTACTCGACGTCGAGGTCGATCATCTCCCGGTACCCGAGTTCGCAGCGGCCGCTCACCTGCCACAGGCCGGTGATCCCCGGGCGCCCCGCGAGGCGACGGAGCTGGTGTTCGTCGTAGAGTTCGACCTCGCTTGGCAGGGCCGGTCTGGGTCCGACCAGTGTCATGTCGCCACGCAGGATGTTGAGAAGTTGTGGGATCTCATCGATGCTGAGGCTGCGCAGGATGCGCCCCACACGCGTGATGCGTACGTCGTCGGTGAGCTTGTAGAGCCCGCCGACCTGTTCGCTGTGTCCGTTGAGCATCGAGGCGACGTACTCGCGATGATGGCTGTCGTCGCCGCCGATCGTCATGGTGCGCAGCTTCAGCATCACGAACGGTTCGCCGTCGGCGCCGACACGCGTCTGTCTGAAGATGATCGGGCCGGGGGTGTCGAGTCGGATGGCGATCGCTGCGACCGCGGCCACCGGCGCGTAGAGAACGAGCGAGATCGGGGCGACGAGCATGTCGATGGCGCGCTTGGAACGCTGCTGCCAGCGCACGATCGCCCGCCGCGCCGGGCGCGCGTTCGCGCTCGGATGCCCAGTGCGCGCCGCGGGGCGCGTGGAGTCAGTTCGGGGTGGTGGGGTCGCCTGGACTTCGATTGAGATCATCCTCGAACACGCCTTTGAAAGGTGGTGTCGCCCGCCAGGGCAATGGTCTCACCTGTCCGCCAGGGGGATGGGACCTGGTTTGGGATCGTCAAATCCCGACACGATGTTCGCGTGTAGGCGTGGTGCTGTCAATTACTGTTGGCAATCCGCGGGTTGCAGGCGCTGCCTGGTAGGGCGCGCTGCCGGATTCTTCAGGTAGGCCCCCGTCCCGTGGCGATGGAATGCTGCTGCTGTGTGGCCGCGCTCGCTGCGCTGGCCGACCGGAATCGCCCGAATCGCGGGGGTCGTGCCGGGCTTGCGGTGGAGACAGAAGATGAGCTTGATCATCGCGACTCCTACCTTGTTCGCTCGCTGGTGTCAGCACCAGATCCGCACGTCGATTGGTGATCGGCGGTGATCCCGCGTGAGAGGATCATCGACATGGCCAAGGAAGAACCGCTGCAACCTCTGACCCTCCCCGTCGCCACCACCGACACGATCCCGGGACGCACGATCGTCCGCTACGTCGGGCCCGCGTTCGGCGTGATCGCCCGATCGATGGGCTTCGCCAAGGGCTTCACCGGGTCGTTCAAGGCGTTGAAGAAGGGTGAGGTGAAGGAGTTCACC
>CBDUYD010000193.1:0-5105 GCA_965371355.1 uncultured Ilumatobacteraceae bacterium | reverse complement strand
GTCGTACGCGACCTGGCTCAGCCCGGCGGTGAAGCCACCATCGACCGCGATCGCCTGCCCGCTGATGAAGTTGCAGTCGTCGGCAACCAGAAAGTGGATCAAGGCGGCGACCTCCTCCGGCTCGGCGATCCGTCCCAGTGGCACCGCCTTGTACTCCATCTCGAGCTGCGCTTCGCCGCCCTCGGCGTGGGCCATCGGCGTGTTGACCGAGGTCGGGCATACCGCGTTCACGCGGATGTTCTTCTTCGCCAGTTCGATCGCCGCCGTTCGGGTGATCCCGATAGCAGCCCACTTGGAGGCCACATAGGGTGCGAGGTAGGCGACACCCTGCAGACCAGCCACCGACGACACGTTGACAATTCGGCCGCCGTCGGCCATCTGCCGCGCCCCGTGCTTGATGCCGTACACCACCCCCATCGTGTTGACGCTGTAGTTGAAGTCGAAGTGCTCTCTCTCGCTGTCGATCAGTTCGTTGTAGCCCGCGTTGACGCCGGCGCAGTTGACGACGATGTCGAGCCGACCGAACGCGTCGACGACGCCTTGCATCAGTGCCGCAACCTGATCCTCATCGGATACGTCGCAGGCGAAGGCGGTCGCACCGAATGATGCCGCAACATCGTCGGCCGGGCGACGACCGGCGATGGCGACATCGGCACCCGCCGCCTTCAGCCGCCTTGCCGTCGCCAGTCCGATGCCGCTCGTTCCGCCGGTGACGACCGCGGCCTTCCCGGTCAGCGTGAAGAATTCGGCCATTGTCGTCGGTGCTCCGGTCGGCTCGTCGAGGGTGGGGGTGGTCGTGACGATCGTCGCAGCGCCGGCCTCTGCAGAGAAGTACGTACGGGTGTCGCGCTCAGCTCGACAGAGCCGCGGACGATGCCCTGACCGCACCGATCAGCACCTCCGCGATCGCGTCGTCATGAACTACGCGGGTGATCGTCTCTTCGACCGACCGTACGGCCTGCGCGGGCATCGCTGACGCGAACTGCTTGGAGTCCTCGGTCCCGTCGATCCCGAGCTCATCGGCGCACGCGAGCCGGAACGCCGGGCCGAGGAACGACACGCTGTCGCCCACCTGCAAACTCTCCGCGTACGCACGTTCGGGCTCACCCCGGTGGATGGCCGCGATGCAGGGAACGAGGTGCCAGTACGCGGGAAGATGTGGGTTCAGCTCGACGGCTTGCCGGGTCAGCCCCTCGGCTCGCTCCCACTCGCCATCGAGTGCCCACATGATCGCGGCACAATGCAATGTGTTGGGGGCGGGCGGCCCGAGCGCGAGTGCGTGTTCGAACTCGACTCGCATCGCTTCGCGGCGCCGGTTCGCATAGTGCACGTATCCCATTGCGAGATGGGCCTCGGGCAGGCGTGGGTTGCCGCCGATCGCCCGGATTGCCGTTTCCTCGGCGAGAAGAAGTGTGTCGGGCCCGCTCTCGACGCTGAGCAGCCACGCAGTTACCGTTGTATCGGCGAGAGCTGCGAGTGTGCGCGGATCGGACGGCTCTTCAATCGCGGCGGCGGTGAGTGATGCTCGGGCGACGTCGAGCGCAGTGGTCTGAACGATGTCGAATGTGTGGTGGTACAGGCGCTGCGAATCGGAGATCGTCAGTGAGTCGTCGGTGCCCAGGACGTGAACCCCCGCACGCGCGAGCGGGCCCCAGTCGTCGATGATCAACCAGGAGACACGTTCGGCGAGCCGATCGACGACAGCGAACTCGTCACCGGTCGTGAGCTCCTCGTCGAAAGAGCCGGTCCACAGTGGCGTCGCGCGGCCGGGTAGAAACAGCTCGACGGCAAGACGGATCCGCTGATCGATCACCCAGACCGTGGCATCGAGGCGACAGCTGAAGTCGATCCCAGCTCCGGAGTCCAGGGTTTTCGGATCACCTCGAGTCTCGGCCAGATCGACCGAGACTGCGCCCGAGCTCGCCGTGATGACGGTTGTCACCAGCGCCTCGCGAATTTCCTCCGCGACCTCCCGCGAGCGATCGGAGCTTGCCCGAAACGCCGAAACCCGCAGCGCGCGATGACGGTGGTCGGGTGATGCAGCGTCGCGGTGCTCACGACCTGCGAACTTGGCGACGTAGCCGCCCCTCGGAATGTCGATCATCACGAGCTGGCCCGGATGCGAACGGTAGAACGAGTCGAGACTCGACCGGAGGCGTCCGACCTCGACACGAACGATTGGATCGGTCTGCGGGTCGAAGCCGCTCGGACGACCGAGCACCTGCCGGCCGATCCGGTAGGCCTTCAGCGAGTCCGTTCGCCCTGCCAGCGTCTCGCCGACGAGGAACTCGAGTAGATCTTGCCGTCGTCGTGAGCGCGCAAATGGTGCAGATCCGATGATCGTGCGGACCTGGTCGTCGATTCGCCGGCGCAGCACGGTCGTCGAGACCCTCGAGCTCGATGCGATCTGCGTCATGTCAACCATTCAACCGCTGTCGAGGGCGGGCCGCGGACGCCCATGAGCGGATGCCGTCGAGCACGTACTCCCTCACGCTGTTGACGTGAATGAACCGGCCGAGTCGTCGCTCTGCCTCCATGACGAAGTCGGGGTGCATGTCGAGCAACATCCTTGCGTGTGGCTCGCCGCCTGAATACCCGAGATGGGAGCGGAGGGCGAGCGCGAATGCCGGCCCGGCGAAGCTGGCGTCACCGCTGATCTGGACCGCCTCGCTGTACGCCCGATCGGCCTCCTTCGCGACGATCGCCTCGACGCAGGGGACGAGGTGCCACCAGCTCGGCAGGAGCGGATTCAGTTCCACCGCTCGCCGGGTCAAGTCGCCACCTCGCTCGAGTTGTCCGTCGAGCGTCAAAATCAGGCCGGCAGAGGCCAATGCCGTCGGGTTCGGAGTTGTGATCTCGAACCACTGCTCGAACTCGATCCGGCAGAGGTCGGATCGGCGCCGGCCGAAGTGCACGAACGCAAGCGCACGATGCGCAGCCCCGAGCAGCGGGTCGAGCTTGACGGCCTGCTGGGCAAGCCACTCAGCCCGGTCGAGTGTCCCGCCCTCCTCGACGAATCCGAGCCACCATGAAGTGAACAAGGTGTCGCTCAGATCGGCGAGGACCCGCGGGTCGCGCGCATCCTTGCCCGACAGGCGCTCCAACGTCGCTGACATCGTGGACATGGCTTCAGGGGCGGGCGACTCGAAAGTCTCGCAGAGGGCATCGTGCATGTCCTCGTATCGATCGAAGGGACGGGCAACGCCGGTCGCACGCCGGGCTCTGCCGATGACGCCGAAGTCGTCGAGCAGAATCCATACGATCCGCTGGGCGATGCTGTCGGCGACATCGAACGGATGCTGGGCGACGAGCGACTCTTCTACCCGTGCGGTGTGGATTGCCGTATCAACGCCCCGCCGATGAACCGTCACTGTGCATCTCACGCGTTCGTTGGCCGTCCTGACCGCCCCGGAAACCTCGAACCGTTCACCGGCAGCGCTCGCGGGAAGGTTTCCCTCCGGGTCGTGCGCGTCCGAACGCGAGACGACGTGCACGCCGAGGCGGACCAGCAGTCGTGCCATCGCGTCCGTGGTCAGCTCGCTGAGCTGCCGAGCCGCGTCACCGTTCCAGCTCAGCGGTCGCAGCAGGAACGAAGTTCCGTCGGTCCGGGGCCGCTCCGCGTCCCCCTCGTCGTTCTCGGGATGCCCGAACTCGGCGGCGTACCGACCCTTCGGGATGCTGATCACGACCGATGAGTGGGACCGAGCACGGTAGTACCGGTCGAGTGTGGCGCGCAGCCGACCGATCTCGACCCTGACGATCGGATCGGTCTGCGGATCGAATCCGGCTGGGCGCCCGATCGCCTTCCGGCCGACGTTGTACGCCTTCAGCTGATCGCCTCGACCAGCGAGAGTCTCCTCGACCAGGTACTGGAGAAGATGCCGACGCCGTTCGGACCCGGAGAACTCGTCGGAGTCGACGATCGATCGGAGGTGTTCGCGCACCGCACCGTGGTGATCGGCCGACGACTCGGTCGGGCGCTGGGGATCCGTCAATTCGGTCCCACCGTGCGGTCGGCGCTCGTCACGGGGCAATGATGCCACCCCGATCGAGTACGCGCGTAGCGAGTCCGTATGCAACACGTGCGTACTTCCCATCGCCCACGCCCATCACTTTGACTCGGAGTCCGTGAGGGACGATCACTCCGATACGGCTGAAACGGGCCGCCCGGTGTTCGACGCTTTCCCCGAACACCTCAAGCGGCTGGTACTGCTGCTCGACGTCGAACCCGAGTTCGTCGAGCTCTGCGACGACTTCGACGCGGTAGCCATCGCGTACGGGAGGGTCGCGAGCGCCGACGGTGAACTGGCTGCGGCCGACGAATATCACAGCCTGCGTCTCGAGCTGGAGGGTGAGATTCTCGAATGGCTGCGCCGGGGTGCCAAGCCAGGGGTGCCCGGTGGCTGAGCCGGTGCGCCTCGCCTGCCTGCACAGCGGGAGTCCAGCAGCCGCATCAGCGTTCGACGAACTGAACAGCAGATATCGGTTCGTTCCCGCCGTCGAGGCCGACGTGATCGTCACGCTCGGCGGCGACGGCTTCATGTTGCACACGCTGCACGAGCACCTCGGTCGTGACGTCGCCGTCTACGGCATGAACCGCGGAACGATCGGGTTCCTGATGAACGAGTACGACCCCGACCACCTGGTCGACAGGGTCGCGTCTGCAAACGAAGAGCGGATCGCACCACTGAGGGCGCGGGCCACCACCGTCGACCGGGAGCAGCACGAACTGATCGCCATCAACGAGGTCTCCCTGATCAGGGCCTCGGTGCAAGCAGCCCACCTACGGATCTCGATCAATGATGTCGAGCGCATGGAACGGCTGATCTGCGACGGCCTGATCTGCGCGACACCCGCCGGTAGCACGGCGTACAACCTCTCGGCTCGTGGGCCGGTCCTACCGCTGAGCGCGGGATTGATGGCCCTGACACCTCTCAGCCCGTTTCGCCCCAGGCGCTGGCACGGTGCGCTCGTGCCCCACGACGCTCACGTTCGGGTCGACGTGCTCGACCCGGGCAAGCGACCGGTTGCAGCCGGCGCCGACTCCCGTGAGGTTCGAGATGTCGCCCACATCGACATCGCCGAGGCTCCTGACCTGGCGATTC
>CBDUYD010000192.1:0-5127 GCA_965371355.1 uncultured Ilumatobacteraceae bacterium | reverse complement strand
GCCGCGATGAGCAGGGTGTTCGCACGCGAGGCCGCGCAGAAGGTCGGCCAGGAAGGTGTGCGCTGGGTCGCAGGATCCGTCGACGCGGACCGCGCCGACATCGCTCCGCTGCTGGCCGCGATTCCCCACGATGCCATTCGCGCTGCACAAGCAGGGCTGCTCGCCGACATGGATCGCGTCGCCGACGTGCTCTATAGCCGAGCCGGCTGATGCTCGACCGACGACCTTTCCAATTCACAGGAGCCGAGACAGATGTCTGAATTCTTCGAGGTCCCGAGTTCCCCCATCGCGGTGGTGGGCCTCGGGGCGATCATGCCCGATGCTGTCGATTCCAACGCGTTCTGGGCGAACATCACCGGTGGTCGCTACTCGATCAGCGAGGTGCCCACCGAGAGGTGGGACCCGGCGCTGTACTTCTCGCCCGATCACGCCGAACCCGACAAGACCTACTCGACCATCGGCGGCTGGGTGCGTGACTACCCCTGGGACCCGATCCGCTGGAAGCTTCCCATCCCGCCGAAGGTCGCGGACCAGATGGACGATGGTCAGCGGTGGGCAATCAGTGCCGCACGGTCCGCCCTCATCGATGCCGGATGGCCCGATTGGACGATCGACCCGGACAACGTGGCCGTGATCATCGGGAACGCGATCGGTGGAGAGAAGCACTACAAGACCAATCTGCGCATCGAGCTTCCCGAAGTGCTGCGCGACCTCGAGAGTGCCGATTCGTTCGCGGCACTCAGTGGCGATCAACGCCAGCACATCATCGACGAGACCCGAGCGCACTTTCTCGCTCACTTCGATGAGGTCAACGAGGACACCATGCCCGGTGAACTCGCGAACGTGATGGCCGGCCGGATCGCCAACCTGTTCAACTTCCGCGGTCCCAACTTCACGACCGATGCGGCGTGCGCGTCCGGCCTCGCCGCGATGAGCGTCGCTGTCGAGGGCCTGATCGATCACCGCTTCGATGCTGCAATCACGGGTGGAATCGACCACAACATGGGCGTCTCCGCGTTCGTGAAGTTCTGCAAGATCGGCGCCCTGTCCGCAACTGGCACGCGACCCTTCGATGCGGGTGCCGACGGCTTCGTGATGGGTGAGGGCGCCGCGCTGTTCGTGCTCAAGCGTCTCGAGGACGCCGAACGCGACGGCGACAAGATCTACTCCGTCATCCTCGGGATCGGCGGCTCGAGCGATGGCAAGGGCAAGGGCATCACGGCACCCAACCCGATCGGCCAGCAGCTGGCCGTGAAGCGCGCGTGGGAAATCGCGGGCGAAGACCCGGCGACGGTCACGGCGGTCGAGGCCCACGGGACCTCCACCCGCGTCGGCGATGCGACCGAACTGCAGAGTCTCACCGACGTCTTCGGTGCCGCAGGTGCGGCCCCCCGGAGCATCGCCCTCGGTTCGGTCAAGTCGAACGTCGGCCACCTGAAGGCAGCGGCCGGCGCGGCCGGCATGTTCAAGATGGTCCGCAGCCTGCACGACAAGGTGCTCCCCCCGAGCCTCAACTTCAATGATCCGAACCCCAACGTCGACTGGGACACCTCGTCGTTCGTCGTGAACAGCGTCTTGCGGGACTGGCCCGCGCCGTCATCGGGCGTCCGTCGGGCCGGCGTGAGCGCGTTCGGCTTCGGCGGCACGAACTTCCACGTCGTCCTCGAGGAGCACGTGCCCGGACGCCACAAGCCGACCCCGCGCGTCTTCGCCGGCGCGTCCGTCGCACGGCCCGCGACCGACACGTCGGTTGTCGCCGCCACGGGCCACGCCGACCCGGCAAAGCTCCCACCCCGCGGGGCGCTCGTCCTCGGTGGGCGCGACGACGCCGACCTGCTCGCGCAGGTCCAGGCCGCGCTGACCGACGCGCAGGCCGGGCGTGCTCCCGCACCCGCTCGACCCGACTCGTCCGTCGGCGCCGCTGCGGTACGCATCGCGGTCGACTTCGCCGACGCTGACGACCTGGCAGCGAAGCTCACGAAGGCCGTCAAGGCCCTCACCGGCAACAACCCCGCGATCTACCGCATGCTGCGCCAGCAGGGCGTGTTCGTGGGCCGCGGCGCCGCGCCGAAAATGGCGTTCCTCTATACCGGCCAGGGATCGCAGTACGTCAACATGCTCGACCAGCTTCGTGCCAGCGAACCGATCGTCGCCGAGACGTTCCAGCAGGCGGACGACGTGATGACGCCACTGCTCGGTCGTCCGTTGTCGTCGTACATTTTCGTCGACGGCGACGATCCCGCGGCCGTCGCCCAGCTCGAGCAGGAGTTGCTCCAGACCGAGATCACCCAACCCGCGGTGCTGGCGACCGACTCCGCCATCAGTCGGCTGCTCGCCGCGTACGGCATGCACCCCGACATGGTGATGGGGCACAGCCTGGGAGAGTACGGCGCGCTCATCGCCGCCGGCTCGCTCACGTTCGCCGCCGCGCTGGAAGCCGTGAGTGCCCGGGGCAGAGAAATGGCTGCGCTCTCGATCGAGGACAACGGTGCGATGGCAGCGGTGTTCGGCCCGCTCACCGAGATCGAACGGATCGTCGACGAGACCGCCGGGTACGTCGTCGTCGCCAACATCAACTCCAACAACCAGGCGGTGGTGGGCGGCGCCACCGACGCCGTGCTCGCAGTCATCGACGCATTCACCGCCGCCGACATGCAGGCGATCCGGATCCCGGTGAGCCACGCGTTCCACACGTCCATCGTCGCTCCGGCGTCGGTGCCGCTCGTCGCGACGCTGAAGCGTCTCGATGTGCAGCCGCCGCGCATCCCGCTGGTCGCCAACGTCACCGGCGACTTCTACCCGGCTGACGCGACGAGCGAGACCATGCTCGACCAACTCGGCAAGCAGGTGGCATCCCCGGTGCAGTTCGTCCGGGGTATCCACACGCTGTACGAGGCCGGTGCCCGGGTGTTCGTCGAGGTCGGGCCGAAGCGTGCGCTACAGGGCTTCGTGGAAGACGTGCTCGCCGATCACGACGACGTGCTGGCGCTCTTCACCAATCACCCCAAGCTCGGCGACGCCGCATCGATCAACCAGGCCCTGTGTGGTCTGTGGGCAGCCGGCGTCGGTTTCGACGAGCCCGCTCCTGCCGAGGCACCGACACCCGCGGTTGCGGCTCCCGTGCCTGCAGCAGCGCCCATCGCGGTGGCGGCGCCTGCGTCTGCCTCGGCCGATCCCGACGATCGCATCATGCAGCTTGGACAGCTCTTCGCCGGCGTGATCGAAGAAGGGCTGCGGATCTACGGTGACGTACCAGCGTCGAACTCGGCAACGGTCCCGAACGTTGCGCCCGCACCCGATGCCGGTGGCCGTATCGACGGCGAGCCGGTGGTGATCACCGGAGCCGCGCTCGGTTTGCCGGGGGTCGAGCAGGTCTTCGACGACGCCAACATCGGGCGGATCCTGGGCGGGCAGCAGTTCATCGACGCGCTCCCCGCCGACGCTCGCGCCCGGATGGCCGACATGCACATCACCCGCCTCGTCAAGAGCGAAGCAGGTGGGGCGAGCTTCGAGACGATCGACGACCCGGCCGAAGTGATCAAGCTCGCTGGTCGCCGCGCGCCCCTCGACATCGTCGATCAGTTCGCCGTCGAATCTGCCCGTGACGAGGCCTTTGACAACACGACCCGGCTCGCTGTCGGGGCGGGCTTCGACGCGCTCCGAGACGCCGGCATCCCGCTGGTCATGCGCTACAAGACCACGACGCTCGACACGCAGCTCCCGGATCGGTGGGGGCTACCTGACGCCCTCCGGGACGAAACGGGCGTCATTTTCGCCAGCGCATTTCCCGGCTACGACCGATTCGCCGAGGACATCGAGGCGTACACCGCCGATCGATCGCGTCGCGAGCACTTGCTCGCGCTCGAAGGACTTCGGACACGGCTCGACGGGAGCGAATCGGCGGCCGGTGAGGTCGACCGTCTGATCGGTGAACTCAGCGCGGAGATCGAGGCCAATCCGTACAACTTCGATCGCCGGTTTCTGTTTCGCGTGCTGTCGATGGGGCACTCCCAATTCGCCGAGATCATCGGCGCGCGGGGCCCGAACACGCAGGTCAACGCCGCGTGCGCTTCGACGACGCAGGCGGTCTCGCTCGCCGAGGACTGGATCCGGGCCGGGCGTTGCTCGCGGGTGATCGTGGTATCGGCCGACGACGCCACCGGCGACTCGCTGCAACCGTGGATCACGAGCGGCTTTCTCGCGAGCGGTGCCGCCGCGACCGACGAGCACGTCGAAGACGCAGCGACGCCGTTCGACCGACGGCGGCACGGCATGATCGTCGGCATGGGCGCCGCCGCACTCGTGGTGGAGTCAGCCGCGGCGGCTCGCGAGCGCGGCCTCCAGCCGATCTGTGAAGTGCTCGGTGCGGTCACGGCCAATTCCGCATTCCACGGCACCCGTCTTGACGTCGAGCACATCGGCGCGGTGATGGAAGCGGTCGTCGCGCAGGCTGAATCGCGTGGCGTCACCCGCACCGCAATCGCCGACCAGGCGATGTTCGTGTCCCACGAGACCTATACGCCGGCTCGCGGTGGCTCGGCAGCCGCCGAGATCAATGCGCTTCGCCGGGTCTTCGGGGCAGCGGCCGACCGTGTCGTGATCACGAACACGAAGGGCTTCACGGGTCACGCGATGGGTGCGGGCATCGAGGACGTTGTTGCTGTGAAGGCGCTCGAGACCGGCATCGTGCCACCAGTTCCCAACTACCGCGAACCCGATCCCGACCTCGGCGACCTCAACTTGTCGCAGGGCGGTTCCCATCCGGTGCGCTACGCATTGCGCCTCGCAGCAGGCTTCGGGTCACAGGTCGCAATGGCGCTGCTGCGGTGGACGCCGGTGGCCGACGGGCAGCGTCGGGCTCCCGACGCACTCGGGTACGCCTACCGCATCGCCGATGCAACCGCTTGGCAGCGTTGGCTGGACGAGATTGCTGGTCACGATGGTGCCCGCCTGGAGGTCGACCATCGGCGCCTGCGCGTGGTCGACGTCGGTGCGCCCACCGCGTCGCGTCACGAGTCGTCGATCCCCGTGCCGTACAACCGACAATTCGCAACGGCGCCGACCACAGCCGGCGACGTTGCCACACCCGTGGCGACTCCGATCCAGCCTGCCGTCGTTGCTTCGGCT
>CBDUYD010000191.1:0-5183 GCA_965371355.1 uncultured Ilumatobacteraceae bacterium | reverse complement strand
CCGCCGTCGGCGAGGCCGGGCACGGTGTGCGGATGGGTGAGCATCTCCTCGCACCCGTCGAGGTTGCCGTCGACGTAGTTGAGAAACGGAAGGTAGAGCAGGCCGTGGCCGTCGTCGGCGAGCATCGCGTCGAGCGCCAGTTCGGCGGCGGTCGAGTGCTGCGCCTCGGCCCGCGCCGCGATCGAATCGGCGAGCGACGGTTCGTAGTCGGGATAGTCGGTCATCTCGAAGAGGAGATCGAACCGCGAGATCAGCCTCCCTCCGAGCTTGTCGCCGGCCGCACCTGTCTGGTGGTCGAGCAGTCGGGCGCGGAAGCTCGGCTCGCTGAGCATCGCCACCCGTTCGTGGAGCGGTCGTTCGGCGATCTCGCGGTACACAGGGTTGGTGAGGAATGGATGGAGGGTGCACTCGAGGCCGAGGATCAGACCCACCGCGCGCGGCGCGACCTGACCGGTCATCGTGAGGCCGTCGTCGTTCGCCCGCGAGATCTTGTCGAGAATGATCCGGAAGTGGTCGGGTGCGAGCGGCGACCGGGCTACCGAGATCGACAGCGGTCGGCCCGACCGTTCGACCATCGCGCGGAGGGTGTCGAACTCGTGATCGGGGTCGATGAAATCGGAGACCACCTGGAGCACGCCCGTGCCGGCCGCGCCGACACCCTCGGCGATGCCGATCAGCTCGTCGGGCGCGGCGGTCAGGGTGGGCGTGTACGCGCCGGTCGACGTCTTGTGGTTCTTGGTTCGACTCGTGGTGAAGCCGAGCGCACCTGCCTCGATGCCCTCGCGGGCGAGAGCGGCCATCGCCGCGATGTCATCGGGCGTCGCGTCCTCGTGGTTCGCGCCGCGCTCGCCCATCACGTTGAGCCGGAGTGCACCGTGGGGGACCTGCGCGGCGAAGTCGATGTCGTGGGGCAGCGAATCGACCGCGTCGAGGAACTCGCCGAAGCTGTTCCAGGTCCAGGGGAGACCCTCGTCGAGCGCGGCGCCGGGGATGTCCTCGACGCCCTCCATCAATTCGATCAGCTTTATGTGGTCGGCGTCGTCGACCGGTGCGAACCCGACGCCGCAGTTGCCCATCACGACCGTGGTGACGCCGTGCCACGACGACGGCTGAAGCCGCTCGTCCCAGGTGGCCTGGCCGTCGTAGTGGGCGTGGATGTCAACGATGCCGGGGATCACGAGAGCACCGTCCGCGTCGATCGTGCGCGACGCCGACGCGGTGACGCGACCGACCTCGGTGACCACGCCGTCGGAGATCGCGACGTCGGCCGTGCGCGGCGCCGTGCCTTGGCCGTCGATCACCGATCCGCCGCGGATTATCAGATCGTGCGCTGCCATGCGACATTCTCGCACGCCGCCCGGCGGGGTGGGTCACCGGCCTCGCACATGGGCGACGAACTCGTCGACGTCGTCGTCGGTGATCTCGATGCTCAGCGCGATGAAGCCGCGTGGCGCGAGGTAGAACCCGGCCTCGAGCGCGGAGAAGAAGAACAGTTCCTTCATGCGGTCGTCCGCACCGTCGAGGTCGCGCGCCGTCCGCACCGGTGCGGCGCGGCCGTGAATGTTCATCAGCGATCCCATGCCGGTGACGCAGAGCGCCACGTCCTGCTCGCGGAATGTCTCGTCGAGGAGCATCCTGAGCCGTTCCCCGCGGGCGTGGACCTCGTCGAGAACGTCGCCGGTGAGCACTTCTGTCAGCGCTGCTACGCCCGCGGCCATCGACGCCACGTTGTTGTTGAACGTGCCGGCGTGCTGGAGCGCCCCGCCCGACGATCGGTCGAAGTGCGCCATCAGGTCCCGCCGCCCGCCGAAGGCACCGAAGGTCAGCCCACCCGCCAGGTACTTGCCGAGCGTGGTCAGGTCGGGGGTGATCGCCAGCAGCAGCTGTGCTCCGCCCGTCGAGAACCGCGAGGTCATCACCTCGTCGAAGATGAGCAGCGAACCGTGTTCGGTGCAGAGGCTGCGCAGCCCCGCGAGAAATGCCGGGTCGCCCGGGATGCAGCCTCCCGCGCCCTGCATCGGCTCGACGAGGACCGCGGCGATGTCGGACCCGTGCGCATCGAACGCGTCCTGCGCCCCGCCGGTGTCGCCATAGTCGACAAGCAGCCAATCGTGGGGCACATTGACCGGATTGTCGTCCCGGTCGAACGACAACACCCCTCCGTGATAGCCGTGCCGGAACACGACGATCTTCGATCGGCCGGTGTGGTGTGTCGCGAGTGCCAGCGCCATCAGGTTCGCCTCGGTGCCGGAGTTCGTGAAACGCACACTCTCGATCGACGGGAAGCGCTCGACGAGCAGTTCGGCGAGGCAGACCTCGGCCGCGTGGACCGATCCGAGTGAGATCCCACCGGCGATTGCCGCACGGGCCGCGTCGATGACGGGTGTCGGTGAGTGCCCGAGCAGGCCGGCGGTGTAGTTGCCGAGCAGATCGACGTAGCGGTGGCCGTCGACGTCCCACAGGTACCGTCCCTCGGCCCGTTCGGCGCGTATCGGAAACGGTTCGAAATGGAGTACCGACCGGGTGTTCCCACCAGGCATCACCCGACGGGCGCGGGCGGCCCACTCGGCACTGTTCGGCCGCGCCTCCGCGTAATCCCGTCTCGCGTTCAGGACGGCGGCGTCGATGTCGGTGGTCGACGTCACCTCGCGAGTATCGCGCCGCGGTGCGAACGGTGCGATCGCTTTGCCGCTGGGCGGGCCAAGATGGGGGTGTGATGCCCTCCGACCGGATCGACCTCGATGTACTCGCCGGCGTCGAGCGGCGCGTGCTGTGGCTGGCGACGAGGATGATCGACCACGCCAACCGCGAGCGCACGGGCGGTGACGTCAAGGTGGGCGGTCACCAGGCGTCGTCGGCCTCGATGGTCTCGATCATGACAGCGCTCTGGTTCGGCGTACTCTCCGGCGACGACAAGGTCGCCGTCAAGCCCCACGCCAGCCCCGTCTTCCACTCGATCAAGTACCTCACCGGCGAACTCGACGGCTCGTATCTGACCCGGTTGCGCGAGGTCGGCGGCCTCCAGGCCTACCCGAGCCGCACGAAGGACCCCGACGTCGCCGACTTCTCGACGGGGTCGGTCGGGCTCGGCGCGGTCGCGCCGCTGTTCGCGTCGATGGCACGCCGGTTCATCGAGGCCCAGTTCGGACCCGTCACCGACCGACCGGCACGATTCGTCGCGCTCGTCGGCGACGCGGAACTCGACGAGGGCAACGTGTGGGAGGCGGTGTCCGACCCCGCTTTGCAGGGACTCGGCAACGTGACGTGGGTGATCGACGCCAACCGCCAGAGCCTCGACCGCGTGATCCCCGATCAGAAGATCAAGAAGATCATGGACTTCTTCGACGGCGCCGGCTGGCACGTCGTCGAGGCGAAGTACGGCCGGCTGTTACAGGCGGCGTTCGAGCTTCCGGGCGGTGAAGCGCTCCGGGCGCACATCGACGAGATGGAGAACGAGCGTTACCAGTCGCTGTTCGGCCTCCACGGTGCCGCGCTGCGCGAACGGTTCGTCGAGCAATCGACCGACGAACTGCGCGCGTTCGTCGCGGACATCTCCGACGATGACCTTCGCCCGCTCGTGACCAACCTCGGAGGGCACGATCTCGATGTGCTGCTCGAGGCGTTCCGTGCCTGCGACGACGAGACCGAGCGACCCAGCGTCGTGTTCGCCTACACGATCAAGGGCCGGGGCCTGCCGATCGCCGGCGACCCGCTCAACCACTCGGCGTTGCTGTCGGGTGACCAGATCGACGCGCTCCGCGACGAACTCGGCGTCACGCCCGACGACGAATGGGACCGCTTCGCAGCGGACTCGCCGGAGGGGGTCATGTGCGCCGAGGCCGGCAGACGGCACAACAACGTGCCGCCCGTCCCGCGGCCGACCCTGCCCGTGCCCGATTCGGTCGGTGTCCGGGTCGCGCGGCCGACGAGTACCCAGGAGACCTTCGGGCGCGTGCTGACGTCGCTCGCCGAGATCGACAAGGTCGCCGAACGGATCGTCACCACCTCGCCCGATGTGAGCGTCTCGACGAACCTCGGCGGCTGGATCAACAAGATGGGTGTGTTCACACCGCACGACCGACCCGACTACCTCGGCTCCGACCGGCTGCTCAAGTGGGAGCAGACGCCCACCGGCCAGCACATCGAACTGGGCATCAGCGAGATGAACATGTTCCTCGCACTGCACGCACTCGGCCTCGGCCACGAGCTGCACGGTGAGCAACTGCTCCCGATCGGCACCGTGTACGACCCGTTCGTGTGCCGCGGCCTCGATGCGCTGATCTACGCGCTCTACAACGGTGCGCGGTTCATCGTCGCCGGCACCCCGGCCGGCGTCACCCTGGCGCCCGAGGGTGGCGCCCACCAGTCGAGCATCACGCCGTCGATCGGTCTCGAACTGCCGGGGCTGACCTATGCCGAGCCGGCGTTCGCGGCAGCCACCGACTGGTTGCTCTGCGACGGCCTGCAACGGCTCGGCTATCCCGATGGCGATTCGCTGTACCTCAGGCTGTCCACCCGCCCGATCGACCAGACACCGTTCGCCGAGGCGGTCGCGCGCCTGGGTGAAGCGGAGCTCCGGTCGGAGGTGCTGGCGGGTGGCTACCGGTTGCGCGAAGCGAATGGGCCGCCCGACGTGGTTCTCGCGACGTGCGGTCCGGTGGTGTCCGAGGTGCTCGCGGCGGCCGCCGAACTCGAGCAGGAGGGGGTCGGCGCGCTCGTGCTCGACGTCACGAGTTCGGACCGACTGTTCCGCAGTTGGCGCTCGGAGCTGAGGGCGGCGGCCCGTGGCGCGCGGCCCACCGAGAACCGGCATCATCTCGCCAATCTGCTCGCCCCCGACGAGCGCCGGCTGCCGATCGTCACGGTGCACGATGCGGCGTCGCACCACCTGTCGTGGCTCGGTGGGGTGTTCGGCGCGAGGACCGTGCCGATCGGCGTCGACCGGTTCGGCGAGTCGGGAACCATCCACGATCTGTATGAGCTGTTCGATCTGCTCCCACAGCAGATCGTCAACGCCGCGCTGGTCGCGATGGCCTGACCCCTCTACCCACCAAATCTCCCAAAAATGTGCGTCGGATCGCGCTCAGCGGGAAGATCCGCACACAGAACGGTCGCCCTCCGGAAAAACGTGCGCCGGATCGCGCTCAGCGGGAAGATCCGCACACAGAACGGCAGGTGAGAGG
>CBDUYD010000190.1:0-5193 GCA_965371355.1 uncultured Ilumatobacteraceae bacterium | reverse complement strand
ACGACGCGATCGACCTCCCGCCCGAGACCGACGCCGCCCTCGAGCGACTCGCCAACCTCCACCCGTAGTGCCGTTCTCGTGAGGATATTGCGCACGGGCGGCGCACGGGCGGCGCTACATCCTCACCGAGTCGGCCGGGCTGCGGCGGGGGGATGGGCTGGCCGCGCGAGTGCTTCAGGGAGCGGCCGAGAACGGTGTGACCAGGTTGACGACGGTCCCGAGGCCGGGCATCCGGTGGAGGCCCGGCGCGTCGATAACCGCGAGGACCGCCTCCTTCGCGGTGCACCCGGTGAGCGCCATCGTACGCAACAGCGCGGCGGTCACGATCGGGGCGGCGAACGATGTTCCCGACCAGCGCGCCCATTCTTTGAACTCGTCGGGGTCGCCGCTGCCGGGCAACGGGCGGGCTGGGAGCTGGCCGTTGTAGAGCGTGTAGAACGCGCTGACGAGATCGGATCCCGGTGCACATGCGCGGACCCAGTCTCCGTGATTGGAGAACGGCGCAGGCCCGTCCCAGGCGAGCGCCCCCACGCTGATCACGTCGGGGAGTGCCGCCGGAAACATCGGCCGACAGGTGCCGTCGTTGCCCGCCGACGCGACTACGACGGCGCCCTTCTCCTGTACCTTGCGGATGCCGCGTTTCAGCAGCTTCATGTCGGGATCCGCGTATCCCCCGAACGAGAGGTTGAGCACGGTGCGCTCGTTGACCAACTTGTCGTCCTTGGCGAGATCCTTGAGCAACGGGCCGATCACGCTGAGCTTGCCGTCGCCCATCGGCCCGAGGACCGCCCGGGGCACCGGGTTGCGATCGGGTGCCAGCTCCTGGATGATGCCGGCGATGAAGGTGCCGTGACAGTTGGCCGGATCGAGGTAACCCTGCGCCGCAGGTGGTGGCGGATCGTGCTCTGACGCGGGCGCGCCGGTGAGGTTGGACTGGCCCTGAAGCAGCGGCGGCAGTTGTCCGTCGGGCGCGATCCCCGTGTCGAGGATCAGCACCGTCTCGTTCGACTGCGGAAGTGCCGCCGGCTTCAGGTCGGGTGGCGCGGCCGGCCGCGCGCTGTGAGAACGCTTGCCCGTTCGTTTGTACTCGTTGGCGTACATCGGATTGGCGTACATCGGGCTGGCGTACACGGGGCTGAGCCACACCGGGTTGGCGTACACCGGATTGGCGTACATCGGATTCGCGTACATCGGATTGCCGGCTACCGGACTCCCGCAACAGCCGCACGAGCAGTGATGGCCGTGGGCGAAGAGCGCGTAGTTGGGTTCGACCGGCACGCCACGGTCGCGCAGTTCGGCGACGTGCGCCTCGACGTCGAACGCCGTACTGCGTACGAGGAACTCATCGCCGATCGGCACCACCTCGGCGTCGCGCCCGAGCCCCTCCGCGAGGGCCTCCGCGGCGGCAGCCGACGCTTCGTCCGGACAGAGAATCTCGTCTGGCACGAGCGAGTACCCGTCGGCACTGTGCTCGACCTCGCCCGCCCAACCATCGTCGGCGCCCCCGTTGTGGCTTCCATTGTCATCGGACATCTCTTGCTCCTTCTGTCTGGATCAGGTGATCGGGCTCGCTCCACATTCCGAGAACACGAGGCGCGCCATTTCGACGGCGCCGGCCGTGTCGAGTGTCGGGCGCGAACGGTCGCTTGAACCATCGCTCGTTCCATCGCTCGTTCCGTCGCGCGATCCGTTGAGGTTCGCGTCCACGTCTTTCCAGAAGTGCTCGACCTCGTCGAGGTCGTTGTCGTACAGCACCTGTCCGACGCGCCCGAGGATCTCCTCGCCCGACGCGTGCAACAGCGCCGCCCGCTTCCAGTCGCGGTTCGCAGCGGCCAGGCGGCCGGCGATCATGAACGAGTACGCCTGCATCACGGGTTGCTCGAGTTCGAGCGCCAGCTCGAGGGTCCGCGCCTGGTGTGCAGCGGCGTCGGCGGGACGCTCGAGGCGGAGCGACAACTCGGCGATGTTGCTGTGTGCGACGGCGATCCAGCCGTCCTGACCCACCTCGACGCCCTTGGCCAACTCGAGTTCGAGTGCCTCCATCGCGGCATCGAGATCGCCACGGATGTAGTGCGCGATACCCAGCATGTTGGCCATCCGTCCCGTCGCCCGGGGCGACAGCGGGCGCGCGAGGCTGCGCTCGGCGATCGCGATGGCCGACTCGGTGTCGCCCGTGCGGGTCGAGATCTCGCCGCGCGTCCGCTCTACACACGACTCGTTCCACGACGGCGCTCCGACCAGGGCCTGCAGCCGATCGGCCTCCTCGGCTCGATCCCTCGCGAGGTCGACCTCGGCACGGTGGAGATGCATGTCGGCCAACTCTGCGAGCATCGCGACCTTCGCCGGTGTCGCTTCGGGTAGGTCGGCGGCGAGACGCGAGAGTTCGTCGATGCCGACACGTAGCGCCTGCGTCGCCTGTCGGAACTGACCGATCGCGCAGGCCAGTTGCTGGGCGGTCTGCACATCGAACGGCGCGAGCTGATCGATCAGCCCGCGGAGGTTCGGCAGCTCGAGACGGGCGTTGCTGATCCAGGAGTGATCGGCGACCAGCCACGGACCCAACCTGTCGAGGTACCACGCGCCCAGCCGCGACACGGCTGCGATCGACTGGTCGCGCTCGGCCGCTCGGCTGCGACCGAACTCGCGGACGCTCTCGGGCAACCGGTAGCGCGTCGCCGACTCGCTGTGGTCGGTCTCGACGAGCGACTTGTCGACGAGTCGCCACACGAGTTCGGGTACGTCGTCGGGATCGGCGACGTCGTCACCGAACGCGGCCTCGGCGGCGGCGAGCGAGAACGTCGCGGCGAACGCCGACAGACAGCACCACGCCCGCTGCTCGGACTCGTCGAGCAGATCGTGACTCCACTCGAGCAGGGCGGTCATCGTGCGATGCCGCTCGGGCAGTGTGCTGTCGCGACTGCGGAGCAATCGGAACCGGTCGTCGAGCCCGGTGAGGATCTCCTCCGGCGGGAGCACCGCCACCTTCGACGCGGCGATCTCGAGGGCGAGCGGCACACCGTCCAAGCGTGTGCAGATCCCCGCGATCGCACGCGTGCCCTCATCGGTGCCGAGCACCCCACCGCGACTCGCGCGGGCGCGCTCGATGAAGAGTTCGACCGCCGCCTCCGACTCGAGCGGGCCGAGGCGGTGGACCGACTCGCCGCGCATGTTGAGCGGCTCCCTGCCCGTCGTCATCACACACAGGCCGCTACTCGCCGGGAGCAGGGTGGTCAGCAGGGCGGCACACTCCCCGACGTGCGCCTCGCAACTGTCGAGAACGAGGAGCATCTGCCGGTCGGCGAGGTGCTCGACCAGATCGTCGATGCGCGACCGGCTCCCCGACCGACCGGCACCGATCGTCTCGGCGATGACGTCGGCGAGCAGCGACGAGTCGCCCATCTCCGCGAGCTCGACGAACCACACACCATCGCTCCAGTCCTGCGCGACCTTTAATCCCAGCTCCGACGCCAACCGGGTCTTGCCGATCCCGCCCGGGCCGACCAGCGACACCACCGACCCGGGCCAGAGCTTCGACCCGATCTCGGATACATCGTCGGCGCGCCCGTGAAACGATGTCGTGGCGGCGAGCAGGTTGTGGCGGTCGGCAGGCGTCGCCCGAATCGCATCGAGATTCGGGCGGAGGCCGTGAGGATCGAGGCGGTAGAGCAGCTCCGGCTGGTCGAAGTCGCGGACGCGGTAGCGGCCGAGTTCGTGCAGCGCGGCAGCGGGCGGAGCCTGATCGGGGCCGCACGCCGTGGCGGTGACCAGGATCTGGCCTCCTCCTGCCGCGCTGACCACCCGCGATGCCTGGTGGACGGCGAGCGAGCGGTAGTCACCCGCCCTCGGCCTCGCATACCCGGAGTGGACGCCCATCCGGACACGGATCTCGCCGTCGTCGGGCCACGGTTCGGCGGCCAGCTCGTGCTGTGCCGCGACGCATGCTGCGAGCGCCGGGGTTACGTCGTCGAAGGCGACGAAGAACAGGTCACCCTCGGTGTTCACCTCGTGGCCGCCGTGGGAGTCCCAGGCCCGACGCAGGATCTCGTCGTGCCGGTCGAAGTGGGCGTCGGCGCGTTCACCGAGTCGGCGGAGCAGCAGGCCGGAGTTGACGATGTCGGTGAACACGAAGGTCACCCAGCCGGACGGGAGCTGCCTCGCGCCGCGGTCCGACGCAGCGACGGCTCGACCCCCGACGACCATGGTGACCAGCATCGCGCGACTCGCCCGCCGGCGGACGCACAATTCCCTCGCGGTCTCGACCGGGTGGACGGCGCCGCCGCCGATTCAGGTCAGCTCAACAGAGCGAGGCCGCCGCGGATGAGGCCGGCGACCGCCTGCGGATCGACCGTGTCGGTTGGCGTCGCACCATCGCGAGCCAGTGCCCGCAGGAGATCTGCTTCCGCATCGGAGAGTCGGATACCGTGCTCGGCGTCGAAGGTTCGTGCGGAAACGCTCGACCCGAGCCCGGGGAAGAACTCGTCGGTACGGATGCCGATGACCCTCGGGCTCACCGACACCCGGTGCGCTGTAGTCAGCCCCTCGGCCTCGATCGCACGAGACCGCTCCTCGGCCTCGATCGTGCGCGGATCCTCCCCGAGCGGATCGATGCCGATGTCGTTGAACTTCAGATAGAGGACGCTCGTGCTCGCCGGCCGGTGGCGCTCGTGGTAGAAGCAGGCGCCGGCGAACATGACGACGTCACCGCGCCGCAGGTTGACCATCACCGGCTCGTGCGCGGCGGTCACCAGCTCGGGCAGTTCGTCGGCGTGACGGGTGTTGCGCCACTCGGCCGCGCTCGGATACGGGTTGTAGGTGGCATCACCCTCGGGCCAGAGCGCGAGCAGGCTGTCGGCGGGGATGTCGACACCGATCCCGACGGTGACCGCGGAGGCCGAGCGATCCTTGTGCGGCGCGGGGAGCTCGGCTGCGACAGCGCTGTAGACCTTGAGGTGCCGCTCGGAGAGCACCGTGCGATCGGGATCGAGCCCCGTGCACTCGGCGACCACCCGGCACACCCGCTCGATCGACAACCCCGCGGGCAGGTCCCAGAGATACTGCTCCTTCTTGTCCTTCTTGATCTTGTAGAGCGGCGGCTGGGCGATGAAGAGATGCCCGCGCTCCAGGACCTCGGGCATCTGCCGGTAGAAGAAGGTCAGGAGCAGGGTCCGGATGTGGCTCCCGTCGACGTCGGCG
>CBDUYD010000189.1:0-5201 GCA_965371355.1 uncultured Ilumatobacteraceae bacterium | reverse complement strand
GCGACGTTCAGCGGGCGATTCGGAGTGCCCTCGTCAACCCACGCTCGGCGTTGCGCAACAGGCGTTCGGCCTCGTGGATCGCGGCGACGAGATCGTCGCGGTCGGAGCCGACGAATCGCTCGGCGAGATCGCCGACCCTGCGGCGGTACTGATCGACATTGTCGGCGATGGACGCCAGTTCGGCGGCGGTCGATTCGACGGGAGTGGACACGTCGGCACCGTAGCGCTCGGCGGGCCGAACCCACCGGGAGCGGCACAGCTCCCGTCGGTAGGCTTCGCCGCGTGATCCACGTCCGCGACGACCTGCGCTCCCTCGAGGGGTACCACTCTCCGCAGGTCGACGCTGCGGTCCGGCTGAACACGAACGAGTCGCCCGAACCGCCGCCCGACGAGTTCCGCGACGCGCTGGCATCGGAGATCTCGCGCATCGACTGGCATCGATACCCCGATCGCGCGGCGACGCCGCTGCGCGAAGCGATCGCCGACCTGCACGGGGTCGATCCCGAGCAGGTGTTCGCGGCGAACGGTTCGAGCGAGGTGCTGCAGACCGTGCTCCTCGCCTACGCCGGGCCCGGACGGGTCGTCGCGACGTTCGAACCGACGTTTCAGATGCATGCCCAGACAGCGCGGGTCACCGGAGCGACGACGGTCGTCGGCGAGCGGGCGCCCGACTTCACGCTCGACGAATCCGAGATCGATCGGGTGATCGCCGAGTATGCACCGCACGTCGTCTTCCTCACCTCACCGAACAATCCGACCGGGCTGGTCGAGCCCGTCGAGCGGGTGCGCCACCTGCTCGACGTCGCACCCGGACTCGTCGTGATCGACGAGGCGTACGCGCAGTTCGCCGAGTGGTCTGCGCTCGACCTCGTCGACGATCAGCGCGCGATGGTGGTGACGCGGACCTTCTCGAAGACATGGGCGATGGCGGGTGCGCGGCTCGGCTACCTGATCGGTCCGCGCCCGCTGGTCGCCGAACTCGACAAGGTCGTGCTTCCGTACCACCTCGACTCGATAAAGCAGATCGCCGGCCGCATCGCCCTTCGGTTCACCGACGACATGGATGCGCGGGTGAAGCAACTCGTCGTCGAACGCGACCGCGTGTCCAACGCGCTGGCGGATCTTCCCGTCGACGCGGTCCCGAGCGGCGCCAACTTCGTACTCTTCCGGCCTCGCGCCGCTCGCGCGACCGATGTCTGGCAGGCGCTCGTCGATCGCGACGTCCTGATCCGCGACTGTTCGAGCTGGCCCCGGTTGCACAACTACCTGCGCGTCACGATCGGCACCCACGACGAGAACTCCGCGTTCCTCTGGGCGCTGGGCGAGGCGCTCACCGAGTCCGCATCGTTCGTCGGGGCGGCATCCCCGCGTGCGACGGCAGCGGTGAACGACGAGACGGGAGGGCGAGCGAGATGAGCCGCACCGCCCGGCGTGATCGAACCACCACCGAGACGACGATCGCGGTTGCGATCGACATCGACGGCACCGGCTCGACCGAGATAGCGACCGGGATCCCGTTCTACGGCCACATGCTCGACCAGCTCGGGCGTCACGGGGGCTTCGATCTGGTCGTGCAGGCCGAGGGAGACCTCCAGATCGACACGCACCACACGGTCGAAGACGTCGCGATCGCGCTCGGAGAGGCGTTCGCCGAGGCGCTCGGCGACAAGGCGGGAATACGGCGATTCGCCAGCGGCCGCTATCCGCTCGACGAGGCACTCGTCGACATCGCGCTCGATCTGTCGGGTCGCCCACACGTCGAGTGGCACGTGCCGCTGCCCGAGTGCCTCCCGCTCGGCGACCCCGCTTTCGACCCGCAGCTCGCCGAGCACGCCGTCACCTCGTTCGCCAACGCGGCGGGTATCACGCTGCACGTCGAGTTGGTGCGCGGTCGCAACGTGCACCACATCATCGAGGCGACCTTCAAGGGGCTCGCCCGTTCGCTTCGCGATGCGGTGCGGGTCGAACACCGCAACGGTGTCCCGTCGACGAAGGGCGTGCTGTGACGCGCTCGCTCCGGTGATGACAGGCCCGTGCGCCGAACGGGCGGCGAGTGAACGATGAGCGAACGAGCGGGGGCCGGGCGCCCGCTGATCGCCGTCCTCGACTACGGGATCGGCAACCTCCACTCGGCGCAGAAGGCACTCGTGTCGTGCGGCGCCGACGCCAGGCTCACCGCCGACCCGCGACTGATCGCGGAGGCCGACGGCGTCGTGCTTCCCGGTGTGGGCGCCTTCGGTGCCTGCATGGATGCACTGCGCGCGGCCGGACTCGAACGACCGGCACGCGAGGCGGTCGAATCGGGGCGGCCGTTCCTCGGCATCTGCGTCGGCATGCAGATGCTGTTCGGCAAGTCGCAAGAGGATGAATCCTCCGCCGGTCTCGGTGTCATCGCTGGCACGGTCGAGTGGATCCCGCGCGGCCCGAAGATCCCCCAGATGCAGTGGAACAGGCTCGACGTGCTGACCGACGATCCGTTGTTGGCCGATCTGCATGACGATGCCTGGTTCTACTTCGTGCACTCCCTGCACGGTGTGCCCGACGACCAACAGGTCACGGTCGCGACCGTCGAGTACGGCTCCACCCTCAATGCCGCGTTCCGTCGCGACAATGTCTTCGCGGTGCAGTTCCACCCCGAGAAGTCCGGTTCTGCGGGCCTGCGACTGCTGGCGAACTTCGTCGACGTCTGCCGGTCGACGTCGGCGGCGGGATCGGCGGGATCGGCGGCATCGCGATGACCGACCTGTATCCGGCGATCGATCTGCTCGGCGGCAGGGTCGTGCGCCTGCGCAAGGGCGACTACGACGACGAGACCGTGTACGGCGATGATCCCATCGTGGTCGCCTGCGACTTCGTCGCTGCCGGCGCTCGATGGATACACGTCGTCGACCTCGATGCGGCCCGGTCGGGGAGCCCGGTCAACCGGCCGATCGTGTCGGCGATCGCCGAAGCGGTTCGCGGCTCAGCGCGCGTGCAGACCGGCGGGGGAGTCCGGAGCCTCGACGATGTCGGCGAACTGGTGGCGGCAGGTGTCGCACGCGCGGTGATGGGTTCAGCGGCGATCGCCGATCCGGCACTGGTCGCGAGGGCGTCGGAGTTGCTCCCCATCGCCGTCGGCCTCGACCACCGCGGCGGCGATATCGCGATCCACGGTTGGACCGAGGACAGCGGGCTCCGACTCGACGATGCCTACGCACTCTTTCCCACCGCGGCGGTGTTCGTCGTGACCGACATCGGACGCGACGGGATGCTCGAGGGTCCCGATGTGCGAGGACTATCGAGGTCGATCGATCTGGCGGGTGCGCCGGTCATCGCCAGCGGCGGCGTCGCAAGCCTCGCCGACATCGACGAGTTGGCCCGGCTGGACAACCTGGGTGGAATCATCACCGGCAAGGCCCTGTACGAGGGCCGGTTCGGTGTAGCCGACGCGCTCGCCGCCATCCGTGCCGCGGTCGCCGAGGGCGCGGAGTGAAGGTCGCCCGCATCATCCCGTGCCTCGACGTGACCGATGGTCGGGTCGTCAAGGGCACCAACTTCGTCGACCTGCGCGACGCGGGAGACCCGGTCGAGTTGGCCGCACGCTACGACGCCGAGGGCGCCGACGAACTGGTCTTCCTCGACATCACCGCCTCGAGCGACGACCGGGCCACGACGATCGAGATGGTCAACCGTGTCGCCGACGAGGTGTACATCCCTTTCACCGTCGGCGGCGGGATCCGAACGCTCGCCGATGCGCGGGCGATGCTGCGGGCGGGTGCCGACAAGGTGAGCGTCAACACCGCAGCGGTGCAACGACCCGAGTTGATCTCGGAGATCGCGACCGAGTTCGGCGCCCAGTGCGTCGTCTGCGCGATCGACGCCAAGCGGATCACAGCGGACGAGCGGGTGCACGCGGTCGACGGCCCGCGGTGGGAGGTCTACCTCAACGGTGGGCGCACCGCCACCGGGATCGACGCGGTGTCCTGGGCGGCCGAGGCCGTCTCGCTCGGCGCAGGGGAGATCCTGCTCACGTCGATGGATCGTGACGGTACGGGCGATGGATTCGACCTCGAACTGACCCGCACCATCGCCGATGCGGTCATGGTTCCCGTCATCGCCAGCGGCGGCGTCGGGACGCTCGATCACCTCGCCGAGGGTGTCTCAGAGGGTGGCGCCGACGCGGTGTTGGCGGCGACGATCTTCCACTTCCGCGAGCACTCGATCGCTGAGGCCAAGGCGGTCATGACCGACGCCGGCATCACCGTGCGGCCGATCGGACGCTGAGTCTCCCGACGAGTGTCGGAGATGACAGGTTCTACGGTCGGGGCATAGGTTCGGGCGATGAGCTCGAGTTCCGTCACCACCGAACGTCGCGGAAGCGTCCTGATATGTCACCTCGACGACGGCAAGGCCAACGCCCTGTCGTCGGAGATGATCGGCGCGATCGACGAGGTGATCCGCTCAGCTGAGACCGACGACGAGATATCAGCCGTCGTGCTCCATGGCCGCGAAGGCAGGTTCAGCGCCGGATTCGACCTCTCGGTGATGCGCAGCGGCGACATCGCCGCGATGTCGGCACTCGTCTGTGACGGCGGCGACCTCGCCAAGACGATCTTCGGCTCGTCCGTTCCTGTGGTCGCAGCCTGCACTGGACACGCGCTCGCCGCGGGTGCACTGATCCTCCTGGCGTGCGACGTGCGCGTCGGTGCCGACATCGACTGCAAGATCGGACTCAACGAAGTCGCCATCTCGATGGTGCTGCCCGGATGGGCGTTCACCCTCGCGATCGAGCGGCTGAGCAAGCGTCACCTCCAGCGGGCGGTGGCGAATGCCCGCCTCACCGATGGCGCCGGAGCGGTCGAGGTGGGTTTCCTCGACGAGGTGGTCGAGGCCGACGAGGTGCTCCCGGTCGCGATCGCTCGCGCCGAGGAGCTGGCATTGCTCGACCCGCGCGCCTACGTCGGAACGCTGCGCACGCTGCGCGGCGAGGTCGTCGCCACGATGGATGCCCAGATCGCAGCGGATCGCGCCGCGACAGCCACCGACCAACCCCGCTGATCGCCCGCGGGGTATGTTCCGCACATGAGCACACCCACCGTCAACAAGAACATGGAATACCGCCGTCTCGGCAACACGGGCCTCGAGGTCAGCGTGCTGTCGTTCGGCAGTTGGGTCACATTCGACGCACAGCTCGACACGCGGCTGGCGGTCGAGTGCATGGC
>CBDUYD010000188.1:0-5373 GCA_965371355.1 uncultured Ilumatobacteraceae bacterium | reverse complement strand
GTCCGAGCATGCCGGTCATGGAGTTCATGATGCCCCCACGATCCGTCGCACGATCGGATCGGCGTGCGCGTCGAGCTCGGGCAGATGGCCGAACGACGCGACCCGGCCATCGGCGAGGGCGAGTACGTGATCGGCGATCCGTCGGAGCTGATCGGTGTCGTGCGTGACCCAGATGACGGCGACCCCGCCATCGGCGAGCATCCGGCCGAGACGCTCGATCGATCGTGTCGCCGCGTTGTCGAGGGCGGCGGTCGGCTCGTCGGCGAGCACCACCTTGGGACCTGTGAGCAATGCCCGGGCGAGACACATCCGCTGCGCCTCGCCGCCCGACAGCGTGCTCGCGTCCGCATCGAGCTTGTCGACGTCGAGTTGCACCCGCTCGAGCATCGCCCCCGCCCGTTCGTCGTCGAGCGTCGGGCAGGCGACGCGGAGGTTGTCGCGCACCGATCCGGGGAACAGCGGAGGCCTCTGGAAGACCATCCCGACCTGTCGCCGCAGCTCGGTCGGATCCCACGAGGTGAGAGCGCGACCCTGCCACGAGATCTCGCCGGAGATCGGGTCGTCGAGCCGGTTGAGCAGCCGCAGGAGCGTGGACTTCCCCGACCCTGACGGACCGGCGACCACGGTGACCCCTCGAGCCGGGAGATCGACGGTGAGGTCGTGCAGAATCGGGCCGTCGGCGGGACCGGCGACAACATCGTTCAGCTCGAATGCCGGCGGATCGGTCATCGATTCGACCGTACCCGTCCCATCCCGTCTCTCGCGTGACATGCTTCTTCCATGGCCTGGTTGGTGAGTGATGCGAGGGTGTTGGCATCCGCCGAGATCACCGGCGACCGGCGCGCCCGCCGGAGGGGTCTGCTCGGCCGCGACGGCATCGAGGGGGCACTCGTCATCGCCCCGTGCCGATGGGTGCACACGATCGGCATGCGCTTCGCGATCGATGTCGCCTACGTCGACGACCGCGGCGTGGTCTTGAAGACCGTGCGGATGAAGCGGCACCGGATCGGAGCGCCGGTCCGGCACGCGCGGACGGTCATCGAGGCCGAGGCCGGAGCATTCGCCCGCTGGGAACTGCGGGTCGGCGACCCCATCGAATTGCGCCTCGACGAGACCGATGATCCACCGTGTGATCCACCGTGCGCCGCGCAGTGAGCTGCGAGCGGACCACCGCTGAGCGCGGGCGCGCTCGGTGAGCACGTTGTGGCTCGTCGCGACGCCGATCGGCAACATGGCCGATCTGGCGCCGCGGGCGATCGAGACGCTGGGCGCGGTCGGACTCGTGTGCTGCGAGGACACTCGGCGCACAGGGCTGCTACTGCAGCGGTCGGGCATCCGCGCGAAACGGCTCGCCGTGTGCAACGACCACACCGAAGCTGCATGTACCGACAGTGTGCTCGCCGAACTCGCCGGAGGCGACGATGTGGCGCTCGTCAGCGATGCCGGCAGCCCCGGTATCTCCGACCCCGGCGAGCGGCTGGTCCGAGCCGTCCACGAACACGGCCACACGGTCAGCGCCGTCCCCGGCCCGACCGCGGCGATCATGGCCCTGACGATCAGCGGCCTCCCCACGGGCAGGTTCACGTTCGAAGGATTCCTCCCGCGCAAGGGACGCGAACGCGCAGAACGACTCGACGAGATCGCAGCCGATCGTCGCACGACGGTGATCTACGAGGCACCGCACCGGGCACAGCGAACCCTCGACGACCTCCGAACGGCATGTGGAGATGATCGAATGATCGTCGTGTCCCGCGAACTGACAAAGCTGCACGAGGAGACGATCCGAGGCACCCTTGCCAACATCGACGTCGGCGAGCCACGGGGCGAGTACGTGTTCGTGCTCGAGGGAGCGGCAGCGCCCGACGCGATCACCGACGACGAGGTCGCCCGCCGGTTGCGCGAAGAGATCGCGCAGGGCGCATCGAAACGCGACGCCGCCGGGACGGTCGCGCGACGCACCGGGCGCCGCAAGCGCGAGGTGTACGAGATCGCGGTGACGATCGGCGACGACCGAGATCGAGGCCGGGACGGTCGGCCGTGAGCGAGTACGTCGAGGTGGCGAGTTCCGGTCCGAGCGCGGCCTTCTTCGACCTCGACCGCACGCTGATCTCCGGATCGTCCGCCTTCACGTTGGCGATCCAGGCCAGACGAGCTGGTCTGATACCCAACGTCGAGTTCGCCCGCGACGCCACCGGCGCGATCGCGTTCAAGCTGTTCGGCGCCAGCGACGACACCACGGACGCGGTGCGCGCTCGGATCCTCAAGGCGGTCACCGGGATGCGCCAGAGTGAACTCCAGGCACTCAACGTCGAGGTCCTTCCCCGGCTCCTCGCCAAGCTGCGCCCAGAGGCGCGGCGGCTGATCGATCGCCACCGGCGCGCCGGTCGCGCCACTTACATCGTCTCGGCCGCCCCGCAGGAGATCGTCGAACCGCTCGCCCACTCGCTCGGCATGACATCGGGCCTCGGCACACGGGGCGTTGTCGAGGACGACATGTACACCGGCGAGTTGGTGGGCCCGTTCTGCTACGGCCCCGGAAAGGTCGAGGCGATCGAGGAACTGGCCAAGTGGAACGGCTACGAATTGGCCCAGTGCTACGCCTACAGCGACTCGGCGAGCGACCTTCCGATGCTCGAAGCGGTCGGGCATCCCGTCGCCGTCAACCCCGATGGCAGACTCGAACGACACGCGAGACGCCACGGATGGCCGATCGTGATCTTCAGCCAACGCACCAAGTCAGTGATCCGGCGGACGGCGACGACGGCGGCGACCGTGGGGATCGCCGGGGCGAGCTTCGCCGCCGGCACCCGATTCGGCCTCGCGAAGTCACGCAGGCGTCGCCGACGCTGACGCACGAGTGCCCGCGCCGCCGGCTACGAGCGACATCTTCGACGGCCGCTGCGAATACAACTAATGTGCTCGAAGCGCTCGGCGGAGCCCGCCCGGTCCGCGAGAGCGACGGCAAGATACGAGACAACAGAACCCGACCGAACCGATGAGCGTCCCCGAAGCCCCAGCACACGACATGCGGCCTCGGGACCGCGCCGCCAAGCCGGCCGAGGGCGATCCGCAACGTGCTCCGAGGCCATCCGGGGGTCACCACGGCGTCGCGGCACCGGCGAGCGGCGAACGGCTCCAGTTCTCGCTCCTCGTCGGCGCGGTCAACGACCCCGAGGAACGCGAAGCCGACCGGCTCGCCGACGCTGTCGTGCAGCGCCTCTCCACCGGCGCCGCGCTCCACAATCCACGGGTCGTCCCCGACGGCCGCGGCAGCCGGGTTCGACCCGCGCCGAAGGGCGGCGACGAGCCGGCGTCGGACATCGACCGCGTGAGGCGCTCCGCAACCGGTGCCGCCCCTGCGAGCGAGGCGGTCACCGGCGATCTCGATGCCCTCCGCCGGTCCGGCGGTCGGCCGATGGACGAACCGCTTCGCCGCAGGATGGAGCTCGGTTTCGGCGCCGATCTCGGGGCGGTCAGGCTGCACACCGGGCCGGCGGTCGATTCGCTCAACGATCGACTGGCGGCGAGGGCGTTCACGGTCGGTTCCGACGTGTTCTTCCGCGGCGGAGTCCCCGACACGACCACCGCCGCCGGGACGCACCTCGTCGCGCACGAACTCGCCCACACGATGCAGCAGACCGGGCGCGTCGAACGGTCGGTCACGATCCGCCGAGCACCCGGCGATGACGACGCTCCGAGCGGGCTCGCGCCCGGTTGGATGAGGAATGCCTGCGAGGCGGTCGCCGAGCAGATCCGCATCGAGGCCGAAGCCGACCTGCACAAGTCGGTGTTCAAGGGCCTCGGCGGTGGTGGCGCCGGCTTCACGAGGAGCGCCGAGGTCAAGATGTTCCGGGGCGTGATCAAGGAACACGCTCGCAAGCAGGCCTACGACGATGTTCGAGCCGCCTCGGACAAGCGCACCCGGAGCTCGGGCAAGAGCGCCACCACCGACTACCAGGAGATGATCGGGGGGAACATCGCCTACAAGAAGACGAAGAAGTCGGTCGACGCGCAACTCCGCACCGAAGAGGAGTCGCTCGTCCTCGAACTGACGCCCGAACTCCAGAAGATCTACGACGCCGCCTTCGCAGCCGCGGAAGCGGAGGTTCTGCGCGGCGGCGACATCTGGGCTGCGCAGAAGCTGGCCAAGAAGGTGACGAAGCCGATGCACGGGCCCCTCAAGACCGAGGCCAGACGGCTGAAGGACACCGTCGTCGGCAAGCGCGGGGAGGGCGAGGTGACCGACCTGTCCGCTCTCACCACGGCGGGCAAGGGTGTCCGTGCCCGCGTAGATCAGCGGGTGAGCGACGACAAGGTCGGCGAGAGGTCGCTGAAGAAGGCGATCGAGGCGCCGTCGATGAGCATGGGCCTCCGAATCCTCGCCGGCATCCTCGACGCGGCCCTCAGCGGGGCCGGCGAAACGATCGACCTGGCGATCGAGTTCAGCATCCCCACCGGTACACCCGGCCTCGTCGTCGTGATCAAGATGAGCGGCACCGCTGCTCGCGGTACGAACGGGGCGACCACCGCCGGCGTCACGACGCTCGGCAACCCGAAGCGGATGGAGGTCGCCGCCAAGTTCTCGGTCGGCGTGGGCGCCGAAGCGGTCGGGATCAAGTCCGACGCCAACGTCGGGTTCTTCGTCCGGTCCGGTTCCGACAAGGGTACCGATGCGGCACTTCAGGCGCTGTCGTACGGCGCCTACCGCGTAGCGAAGCCCGAACTCCTCGCGAACCTGTGGGCACCCGGCGACAAGATGGGCAAGCGCAACGCTCGACACCGCGCCGAGATGTGGGCGGCGATGGTCGAGCAGACCACATTCGGAGGCGGCGACGACACGTACGCCGACATCGGGCTCAGCGTCGACGGTGGTTTCGGTGCCAACCTGCCGGGCGTGAAGATCGAGGCCACCATCGGCGCGGCCCTCTTCTCGCACTACGACGCCAAGTCGCTCGCCGCGTCGATGGGTGGAGACTTCGCGGATCGGGTGAGGTCCGACAAGGACGCGAAGCGGCGTCGCGAGAACGTCGCCGGCGAGAAGAAGCTCGCGCTCAGCGCCTCGGTGTCGTTCGAGGTCGGCATCGCCGGCAACAGTGTCGGCTTCGCGCTGGGCGTCAGCGGCGGCGGCTTGAAGAACTGGGGGGCCGAGATCACAGCGACGGTCGGCATGCCGCCCGGTGTCGATTCGAACTTCGTCGACAAGTTGATCAACCAGTACATCACCGGCGTCGGCGAGAGTGTGAAGCGCCTCGATGAGATCTTCCGTAAGTTCGACGAGCACGAGCCCGGCATCTACGGAACCGGCGCGCAGCTACCCGCCGACGCCGCGGCGGTCGTCGACATCGGGATGGAGAACGCGCTGCGCGACGGCGT
>CBDUYD010000187.1:0-5387 GCA_965371355.1 uncultured Ilumatobacteraceae bacterium | reverse complement strand
CGCCGCGGCAATCGGCGCGATCGCGTTCCAGCTCGACGTGATCGGCCGCGATGAGCGCCGCGAAGAACTCGCTCTGCGTGGCATGCAGATCTCGGAGCAACCGATCTTCCACTTCCTCCGCTCACGCCACCTCCGCGCCCTCGCTCAGCGCACAGCGCCGCCTGATCCAGAGGTCTGGAAAGCAGCCAAGGACGCCGCGCGGCACGCCGCAGCACTGGATCGTGGTGAGACCTGGCTCGGGACGAGCCTGCTGCTGTGGTTCCTCGCCGACGAGCGCTCCAAGGATGAGTTCTTCGAGCACTGGCCCCGGTTGGAACGAGCACTGACGACCGGGAGCGGACCATCGCGCGTCACGGCGGCCAACATGCTCGGCGCGCTCGCCGTCTTCGATCCCGAACGGGCGCGGGCCGGACTCGTCGAGGCGATTCCGCGCAGCGTCGAGTACGGGATGGACGGGCTGACCAACCGCCTCCGATCCCACCTCGCCCTGATCGAGTCCCGAAGCGGTGATTCGCGCCGCGCCGCCGGCGAGCTCGTGGAGCTGATCGACGACGAACTCGCGCGACAAGCGACCGGCTTCGCGATGGGCTACATGCGCCGGCTGGAGCTCGTTCTCGCCGAGAGCGGACACTACGAGGAGGCAGTGGTGGTGCATCATGCGATCCCCGACGCGAAGACCTGGGGCTGGGGAGGCGACTCCCCCGAACGCGCGCTCCACAACGCTCTGGACGCGCTCGGTCGCGCGCGATACGACGAGTACGCCCGAAGCGGTACGGCTCTCGACTGGGAGGGTCTGATGGAGTTGGTGCACTCGACGCCGCAACTGATCGGCGACCGGCACGACCCATCGTGACCTCCGCGTAAACTGCACGCCATGCCACTGACCGGGGAATACGAGCCGAGCACGTCCGACTGGGTGCGCGAGCAGGTCGACACCTACGAGCGCACGAATGGCGCCGAGGCCAACACGCTGCTCGACACCGGGATACCGATCATCGTCATCACCACGATGGGGAAGAACTCGGGCAAGCTGCGCAAGTTCGCGCTGATGCGCGTCGAGCACGACGGCGAGTACGCGCTCGTCGCGTCCATGGGTGGGGCACCGCAGAATCCGAGCTGGTATCACAACCTCGTCGCCGAACCGCTGGTGATGATCCAAGACGGTGCCGAGCCCCACGATTTCACCACCGAGATCGTCGACGGCCCCGAACGTCAAGCGTGGTGGGAACGCGCCGCTGCGGTGTTCCCGACCTACGACAAGTATGCGGCCAAGACCGACCGCACGATCCCGGTCTTCGTCGCCCGCCCGACCTCGTAGCACCTCGCGCCGGGCAAGCCACCCGATCATCTGTGCTGACACACCTGCGATGAGAGTCGATGCGGACGGATCGTACGAAATCTCGTCGCTGGTCAGCTGGGCAGGACGGCGGCGAGCAGTTCGGTTCCCATCCTGGCGAACCGCGGGTTGTCGGCGGAGTTCGAGACGTAGATCACCGCGAAGTAGAGGGCCCACGCCTCGGCGCGCGACCAGAGCGCGTCGTCGTCGCCGGCACGGGCGGTGACCCGGAATACCGTCCGCGCAGGCTCGTCGAAGAGCATCCAGGCGATCGCCATGTCGACCGCGGGGTCGCCGGCGGTGAGATCGCCGAAGTCGATCACGGCGGAGATCTCGCCATCGTCGACGAGCAGGTTCGCTGTGTGCAGGTCGCCGTGCAACCAGACCGCAGGTCCCACCCACTCGTCGACCGCGATGAGCCGCCGCCAACGGACGCCCACCTCGTCGGGGCGATCCACGGCACCCCGCGCGAGGTGATCGTCGAGCCGTCCGGCCAAGCGGCGCAACGCCTGACCCCGAAGCGCCGCATTGACCGGCAGACCCTCGGGTGCGGGCTCGTGGAGCGCAGCGACGAAGCCACCGAGCCGTTCGGCCTCCCGCACCGGATCGGCCAGCTCCGCCTCGGCGGCCACCTCGCCGTCGAACCACGGACACACGCTCCAGTGCCACGGGTACCCGCGCGCGGGGACGCCGACGCGCACCGGCGCCGGAATCGGCAGCGGTAGCCGGTCTGCGAGATCCGGCAGCCAGCGCTGTTCGTCGAGCGCCGGTCCCGCGGCCATCTCGCGGCGGGGCATCCGCACCGTGAAATCGTCGCCGAGCCGGTAGATGACGTTGTCCCAGCCGTTGGCCAGTTCGCTCAGCGGCAGCTCGGCCAGGTCGGGATGCTGGTCGCGCAACAGCGACCGCACGAGCTCGTCGGTGACCGCCACCTCGGCGGCGGGCATGTCGCGCGCCGCCACCCTGGCTCGCTACTCGGTCTCGAACATCTGCAGGTCGAGCAGGCGGGAATCGTTCGAGAACACCTCGTGCGGCTTGTCGTTTGGCAACCGCATGCCGCGCTGGAGGATCCGCACCTGCGTGTGCTGGTTGTACTCGACGAGCGTGAGCGCCCAACCGTCGCGGCCTGCGCGGGCGGTGCGACCCGAGCGGTGGAGGTAGTCCTTCACGTCCTTGGCCGGCTGGTAGTGGATCACCGCACCGATGTCGTCGATGTCGATGCCGCGGGCGGCGACGTCGGTGGCGACGAGTACCGCCAACTTGCCCTCGGCGAACTGGCGCATCGCCCGCTCGCGCGACCTCTGCTGCATGTCGCCGTGGAGCGGTGCGGCATTGACGCCGAGCGCCTCGAGGTTGCGGGCGACACGGTCACAGTTCCGCTTGGTCTGGCAGAACACCAGGATCTTCGGGATGGCCTTGCCGATCGAACCGATCAGCTTGTCCTTGTCCATGTGGTGCACGGCGAGGAAGAGGTGGTGCATCGTGCCGACCGTGTCGGTCGAGTCGTCGATCGCCACGGTCACGGGATCGGTCTGATAGTGCCTGATCAGGTGCCCGACATCGCCGTCGAGTGTGGCCGAGAACAGCATCATCTGCATTCGGCCGGTGCAGTGGCGCAGGATCCACTCGACCTGCGGAGTGAAGCCGTCGTCGGCCATGCGGTCGGCCTCGTCGAGGGTGATGATCTGGCAATCGCCGACATCGCACTCGCCCGACTTGAGCAGGTCGATCAACCGCAGCGGGGTCGCCACGACGATCTCGACGCCCTTCGCCAGCTCGTCGACCTGATGGTGACGCGAGGCGCCGCCGTAGACGGGGAGCACGGTCATGCCGGCGTGGGTGGCGATCGGCTGGAGCACCTCGGCGACCTGCACCGCG
Organism: uncultured Ilumatobacteraceae bacterium; assembly: GCA_965371355.1. GTDB lineage: Bacteria > Actinomycetota > Acidimicrobiia > Acidimicrobiales > Ilumatobacteraceae > JASJHI01. The sequence continues at coordinate 2,173 of CBDUYD010000187.1, read as the reverse complement.
AGCTCGCGGGTGGGTACCAGCACGAGACCGAGCGGCTTGGACGGCTCGGCCTTGTCGGTGATGCGGGCGAGCATCGGCACCCCGAAGGCGAGCGTCTTGCCAGATCCGGTCTGCGCCCGCCCGCAGACGTCCTTGCCGGTCATCGCGACGGGGATCGCCTCGGTCTGGATGTTGAACGGCATCGCGAACCCGCACGCGGCGAGGCCTTCATCGATGCGCGGGGGCACTCCGAGGTCGGCAAAACCGGTGGGCGCATCGACCGGGGGGAGGATGTTTATCGTGGTGAGATTCGTCGTGTTGACGTGTCCGCCGTCGACCGGACCGGACGTGCGAGGCTTGCTGCGTCGGCGGCGAGGCGCGCCTCGCCGAGCTGTTGATTCTGTCATTGTGGCCGCCATCGTACCTGGCACCCGACCGAGCACCCTGTTATCATGCGATCCGATGACGCAAGTCGCCCGCCTCCTTCTGCTTACGTAGGGCGAGCGCCACATATCCGCGTTCGCCCGCACCCCCCGCCCACAGAGGCCGGGGGGTTCTTCATTTTTCCCGCCCCGTTCCGCGCCCGTTCCGACTCCACTGGAGATCTCATGCCACCGCAACCCGTCACCCCGGCCAAGATGCCGTTCGACAAGTACTCACCGTTCGTTCCCGTCGTACTCCACGACCGCACATGGCCGAACACGATGATCGAGAAGGCGCCGCTGTGGTGCTCGGTCGACCTCCGCGACGGCAACCAGGCGCTGATCGACCCGATGGACCCGGCGCGCAAGCTGCGCATGTTCGACGAACTGGTGGCGATGGGATTCAAGGAGATCGAGATCGGGTTCCTCTCGGCGAGCCAGCCCGACTTCGACTTCTGCCGCAAGTTGATCGACGAGGACCGCATCCCCGACGACGTCACCGTCCAAGCGCTCACCCAGTGCCGTCCCGAGCTCATCGAGCGCACCTACGAATGTCTCGACGGGGCGCCGCGCGCGATCGTCCACTTCTACAACTCGATCAACCCGTTGCAGCGCGAGGTGGTCTTCGGACTCGACCAGCAGGGAATCATGGACATCGCGGTCAACGGCGCCAAGCTGTGCCGCAAGCTCGAGGAGACGATCCCGGACACGGACATCCGCTACGAGTACTCCCCCGAGAGCTTCACGCTCACCGAGCCCGAGTACGCGATCGAGGTCTGCGAGGCCGTGATGGACGTCGTCGAGGCGACACCGGATCGCCCGATCATCCTCAACCTGCCGGCGACGGTCGAGTGCTACTCCCCCAACGTGTACGGCGATGTGATCGAGTGGTTCGGCCGCACGATCCGCAACCGCGACTCGATCGTGCTGTCGCTGCACCCGCACAACGATCGCGGCTGCGCGGTCGCCGCCGCCGAGTTCGGTGTGATGGCCGGAGCAGACCGCGTCGAGGGGACGCTCTTCGGCAATGGCGAACGCACCGGCAACGTCGACCTGATCACGCTGGCGATGAACCTGTTCATGAACGGCGTCGATCCCGAACTCGACATCACCGACATCGACAAGCTGCGCCGGGTCGCCGAGTACTGCAACCGGCTGCCCATCCATCCCCGGCACCCCTACGTCGGCGATCTCGTGTACACCGCGTTCTCCGGGAGCCATCAGGACGCGATCAAGAAGGGATTCGACGCGATCGACGACCGGCGCGACCCCGAGAGCGGCGAGTACGACAGGTGGGGTGTGCCATATCTCCCGATCGACCCGAAGCACGTCGGGCGATCGTACGAGGCGGTCATCCGCGTCAACAGCCAGTCGGGCAAGGGCGGCGTCGCCTACGTGATGAAGACCGAGCACGGCTTCGACCTTCCACGCCGCCTGCAGATCGAGTTCTCCAAGACGATCCAGCACATCACCGAGGACTCCGGAACCGAGATCAGTCCGGCGGTGATGTGGGACGAGTTCCGGCGCGAGTACATGCCGTCAGCGCCCACGTACAGGCTGCACAGCCACGAACTGAGGACCACGACCGACGACACGGGCGGCCACACCACGATCCAGGCGCAACTCGACGTCGACGGCACATCGCACTCGATCCGCGGTGAGGGCGACGGCCCCGTCGAGGCGTTCGTCTCGGCACTGGTCGAGACGTTCGGCGACGCGGTCGGAGGCGCGTTCGACGTACTCGACTACTCCGAGCACGCCATCGGGCGCGG
>CBDUYD010000186.1:0-5485 GCA_965371355.1 uncultured Ilumatobacteraceae bacterium | reverse complement strand
TCAGCGGCCTCGTCGCCTTCAGCGGTCTCGCCCACCGGGATGGTCGACTCGGTCTCGGAATCGTCGCCGTCGCCATTGGCGAGCAGGGCGATGCCCAGCACGACCAGGATCACCAGTACGACCCCACCGACGATTGCAAAGGTGCGGTTCCTCGGATTCACGATGCCATCTCCTTCTCCGACCGGCCGGTCGGGGTCTCGTCGGACACCCCCAGTGTGGCGGGAAATCGGAAGAACAGGAGGGTGAGAATCGTCACGAACCCGACGAGCGACATCAGCGCGAGGCTGACGAACCCGAACTCGCGGAACCAGACCGCCGTACACGAGGGCCCACTCAGACCGCACACGCCGCTGTCGAGTTCGGGCCGCCATTCGATCAGATAGTGGTAGGCCGCGATGCCGGCACCGACGAGGGCGATGGGCAGGACGTACCACCGCACACCCGGGTCGCGCCGGAGCGCTCCGACGAGCAGGATCGCCGACAGCGGATACATCGCGATGCGCTGGAACCAGCACAGACGACAGGGGATGAAATCGGCGACCTCGGAGAAATAGAGACTGCCGAGCATGCTCGTGAGAGCGACCAGGAAGGCGAGCCAGACCGCGGCGTCACCGAGAGCCGCGCCGAGCCGTAGCGCGCCGTCGTGACCGCGCCGTGCCGCCACCCACACGCCGATCCACGCGAGCGCGCCGAGGCCGGCGACGAAGGTGAGAAGGCTGAAGAAGAGCTGTGCTGTCTCCGTCGTCACCGCAGGAGTATCCCACTACCGTCTCGGACGATGTCGTCGCAAGCGCGCGCAAACCTGCGGGAACTCCGTCGCTCGCGCACGCAGCACAGGCTCGGCGAAACCGAGTGGTACGACGTCGCCTACCGCGTCTACCTTTTCGCCCTCGTCGGCCTCACCGTCGTGGTCGTCGTCTCCGACGCGATCCGGGGGCTCATCCCCGACGACGTCGAAACCGCTGAACTCCTGGCGCGCGGTCCGGCCACGCTCGGTCTCGTCGTCGTGACCGCCTGCGCGATCGGACTGCGCAGCGGGGCCGACGGCGGGCCGATCTCGATCGAGGTCGCCGACGTCCGCCACCTGCTCCTCGCCCCGATCCCGCGCCGGATGGTGATGACCAAGCCGGTGATGCAGCGGCTGCGGGCGGTGATGTTCGCGCTCGCGCTCGGCGGGGCCGTCATCGGACAGCTCGTCGCCCGAGAACTGGTGGGCTCGCGCGCGGCGTGGGCGGCGAGTGGCGCACTCTTCGGCGCGATCGTCGGTGCGATGTTCGTGTCGATGGCGATGTTCGCCCACGTACTCTCGATGGCGCGCTGGGTGGCGAGCCTGATCGGAACCGTCCTCATCGCCTGGCAAGCGGCGGCCGTGTGGGCGGCGTGGAACGGCGAGCGGTTCAGCGATCTGGGGCCGGCAAATCTCGCCGGGAGCATCGCGTTCTGGGGCATTGGTCAACGCCCGATCGACATCGTCGCGATCGTTGTCGCCGTCGGTGCCGCCGTTCTGGCGGTTGGCGTAGCGGGGAGACTGCGGCTCGAACCGCTCGCACGGCGAGGCGAACTCGTGTCGCAGCTGCGCTTCGCGGCGACCGTCCAAGACCTGAGGACCGTGGTCATCCTCCGCCGTCAACTCAGGGCCGAGGCACTCCGCGCGAGGCCCTGGGGGTGGGGAGCACCGGGACGGCGGGCACCGGGAGGGCAGGCACCGGCGCGGGCTGACGGCCTCGTGCCCGGCCCGGTCGATCCGGCGCGGCATGGCGATCGTTCACCCGCACCCGCGATCGTCTGGAGGCGGGGACTCCGCTCGCTGCGCCGGCTTCCCGCGGCGCGGCTGACCCGGATCGCGCTACTCGCCGCGATCGGAGGGGTCGGCGCCGCACTCACCGTCTCGTCGAGTCCCCTGTTCTCGCTGGTGCTGCTCGGGGCCGCATTCCTCGTCGGGATGGAGTCGCTCGAACCGCTCTCGCAGGAGATCGACCGACCCGACCGCACCGATGGCCTGCCCGTCGACCGCGGCTGGCTGTTCATGCACCACCTCGTCGCATCGACACTGGTCCTCGCCATCGCCGGCATCATCGCCGCCGTCGCCGCGACGATCGTCGAGCCGAGGTACGCCGCCGCCGCGTTCGCGCTCGCGATCCCGGTCGCGATGCTCGGGGCGACCGGACCGGTCGTCACCACGGTGCTCGACGCCTCGGCGCCGATCGCCGTCGCCAGCACCACGCTGATGGGCGCACCCCGCGGACAGGAGAGCCCGTTCGCCCTGCCCGAGTTCGCCGGCGCCGCGACGGCGTTCCGCACGCTGACGCCGGTCGTCGTGAGCGCGTCGGCGGTGCTTCCGGTGCTGTTGATGCGCGTCGATGCAACACCCTCGACGGTGATCCGCTCGATCGCCGGCGCAGCGTTGTTCATCTCTGCGCTGCTGTTGTGGGTTCGCCGCCGCGACCGCTGGTCGGTCGCCATCCGCGCATTCCTCGCCGAGGGAAGGGCGAGCGCATGACCTCGAGGGGAGACCGCACACCTGCGATCGAGGCGAGCGGGTTGACCAAGTCGTACTTCGAGGTGCCGGCCCTCGCGCCGCTCGATCTGCGCGTCGACGCGGGCGAGCGCGTCACGATGATCGGCCACAACGGCAGCGGCAAGACGACGCTCATCCGGATGTTGACCGGCCTACTCGAACCATCCGACGGCACGGCACACATCGCCGGCCACGAGCTCGGGTCGATCGAGGCGCGCGCCGCCGTCTCGTACATCTCCGATCAGCCGGTCTTCTACGACGATCTGAGCGTCTGGGAGCACCTCGAATTCGTCGCCCGCCTGCACGACACCGCCGACTGGGAGCAGCACGCGGTCGACCTGCTCGACACGATCGGACTCAGCGAGCGGGCCGATGACCTCCCGAGCACCTTCAGCCGCGGTCTCAAACAGAAGGCCGCGATCGCGATCGCATTCGTCCGGCCATTCGAGGTGATGCTCGTCGACGAACCGTTCGTCGGACTCGATCGCGTCGGGCGGGCGAGCCTCGTCGACCTCCTCGACAGCGCCCACGCCGACGGCGCCGCACTCGTCGTCGCGACACACGAACTGTCGAGCGTTCGCGTGGCCGATCGGCTGATCGCACTGTCCAGCGGAGAGGTCAGCTACGACGGCCCCCCGGACGCCGCCGACCTCGACGCGCTCACCGTCGGGCACGACACCGTCGAGCCCGACGACGCCTAACTGATACGCCGCTGAGTGGCACGGTTGACGGGGCATCGCGTAACGGCACGGTTGACGGGGGCCGATCGTCTATCGTTTGGATCCATGCAGGAGTTCTCAACGGTTTCCGCGTCCGCCTATGACGCCGATTCGCTCACCACCCAGCTCAACGACAAGTCGGCCGACGGCTGGGATGTCGTATCGATCGTGTCCGCGGGGAGCAACGTGGTGGCCTATCTGTCGCGCGAGTCATCGGGCGAAGCGGCGGCCGCGGCGGTCGCCGCCGGCACCAGCGAGGAGGTCGCCGCGGCAGAAGAGGCCGCCGACACCGACTCGCCCGTCGAGGAACCATCGGGATGGGCGGTCGCCGACCCGACGCCGAGCGACGCCGCCGTCGTGGCCACCGCAGCTGCAGCCGCCGACGTGGCAGCGGCCGACGACGTGGCAGCCGTCGACGATGTAGTGGCCGAGGATGTAGTGGCCGAGGATGTGGAAGCTGCCGACGTGGCGACCGTCGACGATGCGGCCATCGTGGCCGAAGCCGAATCAGCGGTTCCCGCCGGTTGGTACTCCGACCCGTCGAGCCGATTCGAACTCCGGTACTGGGATGGCGCGGCGTGGACCGAGCACGTGTCTCGGGCCGGACAGCAGTACACCGATCCTCCGGTCGCCTGACACACGCCACCGCCAGCCCGGGGTCACCGTTACATGGGCTCGCGGCTACCGCAGGCCGTAGCCTGACCCGATGCGCGCGACATCGATCGGCCACGCGGGAATCCTCATCGAAACCGACTTCGGATCGATCGTCTGCGACCCGTGGTTCGTGCCGGCATTCTTCGGTTCCTGGTTCCCGTTCCCGCGCAACGACCAGCTCAGCGACGATCTCCGCGACCGCATCGAGAACGCCGACTTCCTGTACATCTCGCACCTCCACGGCGATCACCACGACGATCCGTGGCTGCGCGAGCACCTACGGCGCGACATGCCGATCCTGCTGCCCGGCTACCCCACCCGAGAACAGCAGCGGACGCTGGCGGCGCTCGGATTCACGAACTTCATCCGCACGGTCGACACCGAGGAGACCGAGATCGCACCTGGCCTGCGGGTCGCGATCCATGTCGAGACCTCGATCACCGACGGCCCGGGTGGCGACTCCGCGCTAGTGGTCATGGACGGCGAGTCGATCCTCGTCGACCAGAACGACTGCCGCACGACCGACCTCGGGCAACTCAACGCACATGGACCCGTCGACCTCCACTACCTCCAGTTCTCGGGTGCGATCTGGTATCCGATGGTGTACGAGATGCCCGACGAGCAGATGCGGGTGCTGTGCCGGTCCAAGGTCGAGAGCCAGTTCGCCAGGGCGATGCGCTATGTCGAGAAGATCGACGCCCGGGCGATCGTCCCGAGCGCCGGACCACCGTGTTTCCTCGACGACGACCTGTTCGCCCTGAACGTGATCGACGGCGACGAGCCGAGCATCTTCCCCGACCAGACCGTGTTCCTCGACAAGCTCGCCGGGGTCGGCCGGCAGGGGTTACTCAACATTCCCGGCACGGCGATCGAGATCACACCCGGGCCGATCACCACGACACATCCAATTCCAGATGCCGAAGTGTCGGCAATCTTCACCGACAAGCTGGCATACCTGCGCCGGTACCAGGCCGACTGGGCACCCTGGCTCGCCGAGCTGAAGGCAGGCTGGAACCCCCCGAGCACCGACCTCCTCGCGAGCCTCCAGAGCTGGTGGGAGCCGCTGCTCGAGATCGCGCCGACGCTGCGCTCGAAGGTCGGCGCCAACGTCCTTCTGCGGGCCGGTGACCTCGACGTGTTGATTGATTTCCCCGCCGGCGAGGTCCGCGCATACGACGGTGAGCCCTATGCGTTCCGCTTCGACGTCGCCCGCGAACTCGTCGAGACGGTCGTGGCCGAGCGCGCCGTCGACTGGAGTAATTCGCTGCTGCTGTCGTGCCGGTTCACGGCTTGGCGCGAGGGCGAGTTCAACGAGTACGTCTACAACTTCCTCAAGTCGCTGTCGCGCGAGCGAATGAAGCGGGCCGAGGCCGAGGTGCTCCGCAAGGTCACCGGTGGCGCACATGCGGCGAACGAACCCGACATCGAGATCGACGGCTACGTCGTGCAGCGACGATGCCCGCACCGCGACGCCGACCTCGAGGCGTTCGGCGTCGTCGACGGCGACGAGTTCGTGTGCACGCTGCACGGCTGGCGCTTCGAATGCGCCACCGGACGCTGTGTCACGTCCGACATCCAGCCGCTGCGCATCCGC
>CBDUYD010000185.1:0-5536 GCA_965371355.1 uncultured Ilumatobacteraceae bacterium | reverse complement strand
CGGGCTACATTGACCGCGTGAGCGGCACTCGGCGGCGACCCCGCAGCGCCAGGCGAACGCGAAGCGTCATCGCCGAACAGCCTCCGTTCGACCAACCCCGGCGCCACCTGCCCACCACCGCCGCCGTGTCCGACGACCAGCTCGAGGCGATCCATCTTGCGTCTCTGCGCGTCCTCGCCGAGGTCGGGATCGACTTCCTCCACGACGAGGCCCGCGCACTGCTCGCCGGCGCCGGTGCCCGCGTCGATGGTGACCGGGTCCGTTTCGACCCCGAGATGATCGCCAACCACATCGATCTCATCCCGTCGGAGTTCACCTTGCACGGCCGGTTGCCCGAGCGCGACCTCACGATCGGCGGTGACTGGGTCGCTTACTCGGCGGTGGCGAGCGCGCCCAACTACGTCAGCCTCGACGGCGACCGACGCACCGGTGATCGCGCCGGCTACCAGGACTTTCTGCGGCTCGCGCAGATGCTCACCTCGGTTCACCTGCTCGCCGGCTTCCCCGTGGAACCGATCGACCTGCACGCCTCGATCCGCCACCTCGAAGCTGCCTACGACGCCCATACGCTGACCGACAGGGCGTTCCACATCTACAGCCTCGGCAAGCAGCGCAACCTCGACGGCCTCGAGATGGCACGCATCGCCCGCGGTGTCGATCACGCGACGTTCGACCGTGAGCCGAGCATCATCAGCGTCATCAATGCCAGCTCACCGCTGCGCTACGACCATCCGATGCTCGAAGGCGTCATCCAGATGTCGGCGCGCAACCAGGTGATCATCATCACCCCGTTCACGCTCGCCGGAGCGATGGCGCCGATCACCCTCGCCGGGGCCATCGTGCAGCAGAACGCCGAAGCGCTCGCCGGGCTCACATTCACCCAGGTCGTCCGGCCCGGCGCGCCGGCCGTCTACGGGGGGTTCACGTCGAACGTCGACATGCGATCGGGCGCGCCTGCGTTCGGCACACCCGAGTACGCGAAGGCGTGTCTCATCGGCGGTCAGCTCGCCCGCAGGTACGGCCTTCCGTACCGATCTTCGAACGTCAGCGCCTCGAACGCCGTCGACGCACAGGCCGGCTACGAGAGCGTCTGGGCGCTGTGGGGCGCGATCATGGGCGGTGCCAATCTCGTGATCCACGGTGCCGGATGGATGGAGGGCGGTCTCCATGCGAGCTTCGAGAAGATGGTGATCGATGCCGACCTCTTGCACATGGTCACCAAGTTCCTGGAGCCGCTCGATTTCAGCGACGACGCGCTCGCGGTCGACGCGATCGCCGCGGTCGGTCCAGCCGGCCACTTCTTCGGCGAGGCCCACACGCAGGCTCGCTACACGACCGAGTTCTACGGGCCGATGACCAGCGATTGGCGCAACTGGGAGACGTGGACCGAGGCCGGTTCGCCCGATTCGCGCACCCGCGCCAACACCGTCGCCCGCGAGATCCTCGGTGGCTACGAGGCTCCGCCGATCGACGATGCGATCGAGGAGGAGTTGCGCGAATATGTCGACCGGCGCGTGTCCGAGGGCGGCGTCGAAACCGACTTCTAGATCGGCGACCCGTCGGGCCCGAGGCGCGTTTTTCGAGTGATTCCGGAGCACACCATCAAGATGAACCGATGAAGATGAACCGATGAAGAAGGAAGCGCAGGTCGTCGTCATCGGAGGCGGGGTGGTCGGTGCGTCGGTGCTGTACCACCTCACACACGCGGGGTGGACCGACGTGATGCTGGTCGAGCGCGGCGAACTCACCCAAGGATCGACGTGGCACGCGGCAGGCGGTGTGCACACCCTCAACGGCGACCCCAACGTGGCCTCCCTCCAGCGTTACACGCTCGACCTGTACGAGAAGATCCAGGAGGAATCGGGACGCGACTGCGGGATCCACATGACCGGGGGGCTGCAACTCGCCGACACGGCCGAACGGATGGACTTCCTGCGGATGGCCCACGCACGCGGTCGCTACCTCGGCATGGAGACCGAGCTCATCTCGGCGGACGAGGCCTACGACCTCGTGCCGTTCCTCGACCCCAGCTACTTCGTCGGCGCGATGTACGACGCGCACGAGGGCCACGTCGACCCGTCCGGCGTCACACACGCCTACGCCGACGCGGCGAGGGCGCGCGGCGCCGAGATCAACCGTTACACGTGGGCCCACCACGTCGCGCGGGCGGCCGACGGGGGTTGGGACATCCACGTCCACGACACCCGCAATGACGAGGACCTCGGCATCGTCCACTGCGAGCACTTCGTGAACGCGGGTGGGCTGTGGGCGCGCGAGGTCGGCCGGATGACCGGGCTCGAACTGCCGATCCTGGCGATGGAGCACATGTACCTGCTCACCGAGGAGGTGCCCGATCTCGCCGAGCGGCGGGCGTCGTCGCGGATGCCGGGTTTCCACGTCGTCGACCTGGGCGGCGAAATCTACATGCGCGAGGAGGGCAACAGCCTGCTGCTCGGCACATACGAGCGCCAGGGCGTGCCGTGGTCGCCCCACACGACGCCCTGGGACTTCGGCGCCCAGCTGCTCGTCCCCGATCTCGAACGCATCGCCGAGAACCTCGACATCGGATTCAAGCACTTCCCGATCTTCGCCGAGATCGGCATCAAGCAGACGATCAACGGTCCCTTCACGTTCGCTCCCGACGGCAACCCGTTGATCGGCCCGGTCAGCGGGCAGCCCGGACACTGGCTCGCCTGCGGTGTGATGGCCGGGCTCAGCCAAGGCGGCGGGGTCGGTCTGTCGACGGCCAACTGGATCACCACGGGCGATCCGGGCTTCGACGTGTGGGGGATGGACAACGCCCGCTTCGGCGAGTGGGCGACCCCCCGCTACACGAATGCCAAGGTGCGTGAGAACTACGGACGCCGGTTCCACATCACGTTTCCCAACGAGGAGCTGTTGGAGGCGCGCGGACACATGAAGTCACCGATCCACGATCGGCTGGCGGCCCGCAACGCTGTGTTCGGGGTGTCGTTCGGACTCGAGCAGGCTCTGTGGTTCCAGCGGCACGGCGAGCCTCCCATCGAACAGGTCACGTTCCGGCGGTCGAACGCATTCGACGTCGTCGGCGACGAGGTCGCCGCGGTGCGCGACGGCGTCGGCATGATCGAGACCACCGGTTACGCGAAGTACGAGTTCACCGGCGCGGGCGCGAGGGCATGGCTCGAGTCGATCCTGGCGAACCACGTTCCCCCGATCGGTCGCCTGGCGCTCACGCCGATGCTCAACCGCGCCGGCAAGCTGATCGGCGACTTCACGATCGGAGCGCTGGCCGACGATCGGTTCATGATCTTCGGATCCGGGGCCGCTGAGAAGTACCACGTTCGTTGGTTCCGTCAGGAGATGGCGACCGCCGGGGTCGACGATGGTGCGGTCCACCTCCGCGTGTGCGGCAACGACTTGACCGGACTCTCGATCGCCGGCCCATCGTCGCGGGCGGTGCTCGACGATCTGACCGACATCGACGTGTCGAACGAGGCATTCGCGTTCCTCGACCTCCGCGAGACCTTTGTCGGTGCGGTCCAGGCGATCGTCGGGCGTATCAGCTTCACCGGCGACCTCGGATACGAGATCTGGTGCGCTTCGAGCTATCAGCAGCAGCTCTTCGACACGCTGATCGACGCCGGCGAGCCCCACGGAATGAAGCTGTTCGGCCTGCGCGCGCTCGACTCGATGCGATTCGACAAGGGCTGGGGTGGGTGGGCCACCGAGTACCGACCGATCTACGACCCGTACGAGGCGAACATGGGCTGGATGGTCAGGCTCGACAAGGACTTCGTCGGTCGCGACGCCGCGGCGGCGATCGATCGAGCGGGGCCGGCGCGCAGACTCGTCATGTTCTCGATGCATACCGGCACCGGCGCCGAGGCCGCCGACTGCTTCGGTGACGAGCCGATCTGGCTGGGCGATGAGGTCGTCGGTTGGGTCACCTCGGGTGGCTACGCGCACCACAGCGAGCTGTCGATCGCGCTCGGCTACGTCCCCGCCGAACATGCCGCGACAGAGGGCCCGTGGGAGCTCGAGGTCGTCGGCGTCCGCCGCCCGGCGGTGCTGCTCACCGAGGCGCCGTTCGACTCGGCCGGCTCGCGCATGCGCAGCTGATTCGCGGAGAGCTCGTCCTCATGCTGGGCTCGTCAGCCGTGCACGGTCATCGAACTGCGGGAGTCGATCCGGCGGTTGCGAGCGAACGTCCCCATGTCGATCGACAGCCCGGTGAAGCGTCCCGTCACCTGCAACGGCTCGGCGTCGTGGTCGCGGCCCGCCTCGACCGCCTCGATCAACTCGGCCATCATCTGGCCTGCGACGCCGGCGTTCTTGAACTGGTTGCCGCTCGTGCCGATCGCGACGTAGAAGCCGTCGAGGTCGGTGCGGTCGTAGATCGGGATCCAGTCGTCGCTCTTGTCGTAGCGATCGACAACACCCTTCTTCTCGTGCGGCGGGGGAACGCCGAGCGACGGGATCCGCCGGTTGATGCGCATCGTGTTCGTCTCCCAACCGTCGAGCGTCAACTCGCCGAGATCGGCGTCGGCGCCGACGCGTACCTGCGGATCGCATGGCGGATCGGTCGTGCCGATCAAGATCATGTTGCCCGGCTGCGGCCGGAAGTAGATGCCCGTGTCATCGTCGGCGGTCGCGAACCCCTCGGTCGTGAAGTCGAGGTCGGGCGGGCCGGGAACGTGGTACGTCTCGTGGCGGATCGCCTCGGTCTTGATGTTCATCGAGTCGTACACACCGGCCAGCTTGTTGATCAGCGAGCTGTGCGGGCCACCCGCATTCACCACGACCGGTGCCGACACGGTCGAGCCGTCGCTCAACTCCACTCCCGCGCACCGCTCGCCGTCGCGCAGGATTCCCACCACTTCGGTCCGAAAACGGAATTCGCCACCGTTCGCCTCGGCAGCCCGTTGCAGGTTGTGAGCGGCGAGCTGGGGATCGTCGACGTAGCCGCCATCGGGGCTGAACAGAGCGCCGAACAGCTCGCCGTCGGGCTCGTGCCAGAAGGCTTCGTCGTCGGCCCTGGCGGGAGGGCCGAAGATTCCGAGGTCGAACGCCGGCATCCGCCGTCGCAGCTCCTCCGCGCTCCACTGCTCGTAGGGAACGCCGAGTTCGTCCCAGATCGGCTTGACGCGGGTGTGGTGGCCCGACTCGCCCGAGATGAGCAGGGCCATGCCGCACCGGATGAACTTGGCGTAGCCGCTCTCGTCCCGGGCGCCGAGGTAGTCGGCCCAGTTCCGCCAGTAGTGCATGCCCTCCCACGCGGCGGCGACCCCCGAGTGTGTCGAGTAGCTGAAGCGGATGATCGCACTCGATGCGCTGGTGCTGCCGAAGCCGGCAGCCGGCCCCTTGTCGACGCTCACAGTGCGCCAACCGCGCCGCGCCAGTTCGAACGCGACGGCACCACCGATGACACCGGCGCCGATGATGATGGCATCGGCCGCTCCGCCGGCCCCGGTAGGCGTGCCGCTTCGATTCTCTACGCCGACGCCGACCATCGCGACACGATCCCAGACCACACGCGACCATGTCAATGTGCAGG
>CBDUYD010000184.1:0-5564 GCA_965371355.1 uncultured Ilumatobacteraceae bacterium | reverse complement strand
GCGTCGACATCTTGAACGACTGCTCGCTCGAACTCCGCCGAGGTGAGCTGATCGGCATCATCGGCCCCAACGGCGCCGGCAAGTCGACGCTGTTGAAGGCATTGTTCGGGTTGCTGGCGGTGCGCGAGGGCAACGTGCTCTACAAGGGTGAGGACATCTCGAATGCGGCCGCTCACGAGCTCGTCGAGCAGGGCATCGGCTACGTGCCCCAGCGCGACAACGTGTTCCCGTCGCTCACCGTCGAGGAGAACCTCGAGATGGGCGTGTACCTCCGGCCGAAATCGTTCCAGGAGCGCCTCGACTTCGTGCGCGAACTGTTCCCCCGTCTCGCCGAACGACTGAAGCAGCGCGCCGGATCACTGTCGGGCGGTGAGCGACAGATGCTGGCGATGGGTCGTGCCCTGATGATGGATCCCGAGGTGATCCTGCTCGACGAGCCCTCGGCCGGGCTCTCGCCGGTGCTCCAGGATCAGGTGTTCATCCGCACCCGCGAGATCAACAAGGCCGGCGTGTCGGTCGTGATGGTCGAACAGAACGCCAGGCGCTGCCTGCAGATCTGCGACAGGGGATACGTGCTCGATCAGGGCACCAACGCGTATACCGACACGGGCAAGAACCTGCTCCACGACCCCAAGGTCATCGAGCTGTACCTGGGCACGCTCGCCCAGTTCGACTGACGGCCTCGCCCCGCGCATTCACGGGCCGAACGAGCCCCGGACGCGACGGAACCCGCCGTCCCGATCCTCTCGGATCGGAGCGACGGGTTCCTGTCGGAAACCGGAAGTCCTCGCTCAGCTGGCGAAGACGTACACGTCCAGTTCGGTGTTCGGGTTGTCGCCACCGTCGTAGGTGGCGATCCGGAAGCTGGCCGCAGCAGGCTCACCGGCATCGACGAAGTCATACGGCCCTCCGAGGCCGTCGTAGTCGATGTCGGTGCCGGCCTTGACCAGCTCGATGCAGTCGGCGAACGTCGTGCAGACCTCGCCGTCCTTGGTGACGCCGTTGATCTCGGCGGCGATCAGCGACGGATCATCGCTGCCTGCCGCCTCGGTCGCCAATGCGACGATGACGATCGAGTCGTACGTCTCCGCACCGTAGGCGTACACGCCGCCCATGTCGCCGGCCGCATCGAGGCGGTCGGTGAAGTCGGTGATCGTGGTGAGGTCGACCGACGGCTCGGTGCCGCGCATCCCGACGAGGATCGACGGGTCGTCGAGCTCGCCACCGATGCCGCCGATGTTGCCATCGACGCCGTAGACGGCGGTGTCACTCGTCGGGCCGATGCCGCGCTCGTGCATCGTGGTCAGGATGCTCGCCGACTCGGCGAATCCGATCACGACGATCGCGTCGGAGCCGGCTTCGACCATCGAGTCGACCTCGGCGTCGAAGCTCTCGGTGTCGACGGCGTAGGCGAGGAACTCGTCCACCGTGCCACCGTTGGCCTCGAAGTTCTCCTTGAACGACTCGGCCAGACCGATGCCGTAGCTCTCCTGGCGGTAGAGCACGGAGGCGGACTCGGCGCCATCCTCGAGCACGAGGTTGGCGAGCACCCGACCCTGGAGGAGGTCGGACGGAGCTGTACGGAAGTACATCCCGGCGTCGTCGTAGGTCGTGAAGTCCGGCGAGGTGTTGGCCGGGCTGAACTGGATGACGCAGGAGCCGGTGATCTTGTCGATCACGGTCTTGGACACGGCCGAGGAGGCGGCGCCCATGATCGCGTCGGCGCCGGCCGCCATCAGGCGGTCGACCTCGAGGTTGGCGGTGTCGGTGGTGGTGTCGCCGGAGTCGCCCTGTTCGAGGACCACGTCAGCGCCGAGCACGCCACCGGCAGCGTTGATGTCTTCGACCGCGAGGTCGGCACCCGCTACCTCGGGTGGGCCGAGGAAGGCGAGGTCGCCGGTCACCGGCAGGATGGTGCCGATGACGAGCACGCCGTCGGAGCTGCATCCGCCACCTGCGGCGGCGTCGCTCGTTGCGTCGGTGCCGTCCGGAGCGTCGGTGCCGTCCGGGGCGTCGGTCTCTGCTGGTGCGTCGGTTGAACTGGAGTCGCTGTCGTCGGAGCCGCAAGCAGCGGCTACGAGTGTCAGGCCGACCAGCAGTGCACCGACGCGCTTCACGCGTGATTTCTGCATGTTGGTTTGGTTCTCCCCCTGTATGGGCGCGAACGGGATGCCCGCGCTCTCTGGGAACACCAAGACTACGTGGTCTCCGCAGCAATAGCCAAGCACTATCGTCATCGTCGTGACCGACCGCCCCGATGGCTCGTCCGACCCGTCGTCCGATGAGGTGCTCTACGAGGTCGTCGACAACGTCGCGACGCTGACCCTCCACGCCCCCGACCGGATGAACACGATCTCCGGCCCGATGCTGCTGGCGATCAGCTCCCGACTCCTCGAGGCCGACGCCGATCCGCAGGCTCGTTGCATCGTGTTGACCGGCGCCGGTCGGGCGTTCTGTGCCGGGCTCGACCTGCGGGCGCAGATCGCCGGTTCCAAGGGTGGGCTCGGCAACCTCGGCGGCGGGTCGTCGTTCAACGGTGAGATCGACATGCGCGATGCACCGCCGATCGTGCTCCACAACCTCGACACGCCGACGATCTGCGCCCTCAACGGCGGAGCGGCCGGCTACGGCCTCGACCTCGCGCTCGGCTGCGACATCCGCATCGCCGCCGACACCGCCAAGCTCAATCCCGGATTCGCCAAGCGTGGCATCCTTCCCGAGAGTGGCGGCACCTGGCTGCTCCCGCGGATCGTCGGCTATGCGCGGGCGGCCGAGATCGCCTTCACAGGGCGCACGCTGACGGCCGGCGAGGCGCTCGAACTCGGTCTCGTCAACCACGTCGTTCCCGCCGACGAACTCCCCGGACGGACGGCCGAACTCGCCGGTGAGATCGCCGCCAACGCCCCACTCGCCGTTCGGGCGATCAAACGGATGATGCGCGCGGCGGAGACCGAGACGTTCGAGCAGAACGTGCATCACGTCTACCTACAACTGCTGCCTCTACTGCGCACCGACGACTTCTCAGAAGGTGTCGCCGCGTTCATGGAAAAGCGCGATCCGGACTTCAAGGGCCGGTGACCCTCGTGCTCGACGAGCAGGCGCCGCCCGAGCCGGTCACACTGCTCGACGGGCTGGCGACAACCCGCTCGATCCGTCGGTACACCGACGATCCGGTGCCGACAGCCGACCTCGCCACGATCCTGTGGCACGCGGGCCGAGCACCCTCGGGCTCGAATCGCCAACCCTTCCGGTTCCTCACACTCCGCGACGGTCGCTCCGCGATCGCCGCGAAGGCGCTGCTCGGTTGTTCGTTCCGCGCCGGATGGAATACCAAGCGCGTCGCCGACTCCTACCGGCCGTCGAGGTTCGCCGAGTCGATGCAGCACTACGTCGACAACTTCGAACGCATCCCCGTCGTGATCATCGTGTGTCTCGAGCGCTATCGCAGCCCGTCGGTGGTCGAGGGGGCCTCGGTGTACCCGGCCTGCCAGAACCTGTTGCTCGCCGCCCGCGCCCTCGGGTACGGCGGCGCGCTGACGATGTGGCACCTCGGTGTCGAGGACGAGTTGCGAGAACTGCTCGACATACCCGAACACGTCGCATTGTCGGCCTGCATCACGCTCGGCGTGCCGCAGGGCGGGCACGGGCCGGTCGAGCGCAAGCCCCTCGACGAGATCACGTTCGACGGACGATGGGGCGAGCGGGCCGAATGGGCTGTCCTGGATTCGCGTGGCGGGTGATCCGTTCGCCGAACTCGGGCTGACGTCCGACGCCACCGAATCCGAGATCCGCTGGGCGAGACGTCGGCTCGCGAAGCGGCACCATCCGGACACGGGTGGCGACGACCGGCGCATGCGCAATGTCAACGCGGCCGCCGCCGAGGCGCTGCGCGCCCGGGCCGTGTCGTCGGTGGCCGGGCAGCGAGCCGAGCACGAAGAGGAGGCCATCTCCGACGAGCCCCGGGGGGTTGACCATGTTGTGAGCGACGTCCCCTCGTTCACGGTCGAGGCACTGCCGGTCGAGACCTTCGAGGCGCTACTGATCGTCGCCGCCGACATCGCGGAGGTGCTCGACGACGACCCGCCCTACCGCCTCGACACGGTGCTCGGTTCCCCGCTCGAGTGCTGGTGCCGCCTGGAGGTCGTGCCCGATGCCGGAGCGTCGACCGTCAGCTTGTTCATCGGACGACTCGACGATCGCCCCGCACCCACCTCGGACGTGGTTCGAGACCTCTGGATCGTCGCGCTGAACGAACTCGACTGGCCCGATTGATCACCGAACACCAGCCTTGATGCTTCCACCAACCGGCCTACCGGCGCGGCGCGGCCGCCTTGCTGAGCCGGTCGCGGATCGCGTGTCCGAGTCCCTCGGCGGGGGGCAGGACGGCGATCAGTGTGCCTACGCCGCGGGTGTCGGCGTCGCGCAGCCGCGCATACAGCTGCCGGGCGTAGTCTGCGAGGTCGTCGGTCAGATCGAGCACCTCGCTGTGCGGTGTTCCCGCCCCGAGGGCGAAGGCGTCGTCGGCCGAGTCGGCGAGTCGCACCGCACAGCGAGGCGCGTAGTGCGACTCGAGCATCCCGCTCGCGCGCGCCGGTCCGCTCGCCACGGCGAGTCCGCCCTCCAGCAGTGCTGCGATGTCTTCTGCGGGCACTGCGCCCACCCGCAACACCTGCGGCGGCGAGGTGCTGCAGTCGACGATCGTGCTCTCGATCCCGATCGGGCAGGGGCCACCGTCGAGAATGAGGTCGCGGCCCGGTTCGAGCACCTCGCCGAGATCGTCGAGGACGTGTTGAGCCGTTGTCGGGCTGACTTCGCCGAAGCGGTTCGCCGATGGCGCGGCGAGCGGCACCCCCGCAATCTCGAGCAGCTCGATCGTCATCGAATGGGCGGGCACCCGGAGTCCGACGGTGTCGCGCCCGCCGGCGACGGCCGCCGGCAGCGATGGCGACCTGGGCACGATGACGGTGACTGGTCCGGGCCAGGCGGTCGCCGCCAGACGACGCGCGTCCGGTCCCGGATCGCCCGACCATCGCTCGAGATCCTCGGCTGCGGCGACGTGCACGATCAGCGGATGATCCGGTGGCCGGCCCTTGAGCTCGAAGATCTGGGCGACGGCGTCTCGATTCGTCGCGTCGGCGGCGAGCCCGTAGACGGTTTCGGTCGGCACCGCGACGAGCCCGCCCGCGCGGATGGCTTCGACGGCCCGCCCGACGTCGGTCGTGACGAGATCGGCCCCCCGCTCGCTCATCCCCGTCCGCTCGACACGTTTCAGATCGCGTCGAGGAACTCGAGCGCGGCGTCGAAGAAGCCGAACGACTCGGGCGTGGCGAAGTGGTCGACCTTCGGCAGCGTCACGCATCGACCGTTCGGGAATGCGTCGGCGAGGTCGTCGCCCGGGTACACGAAGTCGTCGGTCCCGACGACGATCAGCACCGGACACGTCACCACCGCCAGTTCGTCCGGTGTGATCTCGACACCGCTCGTCCGCTTCATCACCGCCGTGAGCGCCGCCATGTCGTTGCCCGGCTGCTGCGCGTACTGCACGAAGAGGCGCACCGGCTGGG
>CBDUYD010000183.1:0-5626 GCA_965371355.1 uncultured Ilumatobacteraceae bacterium | reverse complement strand
TCTCGACAACCGGGATCTCGACAACCGGGATCTCGACAACCGGGATCTCGACAACCGGGATCTCGACAACCGGGGTCTCGACAGCGGGAGTGTCGACAGCGGGAGTGTCGACGGTGGCCTCTTCTTGGATGTCGTCGCCCGATGTGGCGGTCTTCTCGGCCGCAGTCTTCTTCGCGGGCGCCTTCTTCTTGGCCGCGGTCTTCTTCGCGGGCGCCTTCTTCTTGGCGGCCGCCTTCTTGACGGGCTTGGGCTCCTCGGGCTGTTCGTCGCGGATCAGACCGTCGCGGGTGGCGCGCCGGGTCACCATGTCGGCGTACGCCTCGGCGAGGGATGAGGACGGCCCCTTAGCGGCGACTCCGAGTACGCCGCAGAGGTCGAGTACCTCCGTGTTCGTCATCCCAAGCTCTCTTGCGAGCTCGTGGATCCTGATCTTCTTCGCTGCCACGCTGTCGATTCAACCTTTCCCTGTCGTCAATCCCTCGCAGATGCGCCAATCAACGCGCATCCGGGCTCGGTAAGCCGTGTCGTCGCTCGATCGCACGCGTGCGATCGCGGATGATCTCGTGTTCGTCGGCGCCGACCGGACCGCGCCACGCCCGGGCGAACGCTCGCTGCTCGATCGCAGCCTCGACACACGACTCGGACACACCCGAGATCGTGCGGCACAACCAGGTGCCGCGCCCCGAACTCGGCCCGCCGACCACGATCGAGCCCGACGCGCGGGTGACGCGCACGAGCGCGGACATACCACGGCGTGTGCGGCAGCCGACGCAGCTGCGGATGGGTTCGGATCGCACGACATCCTCAGTTCGAGTCGTCCCCGCCGTCGGTCGCCCCGCCGGTGTCGGTCGCGTCGTCTGCGTCGTCGCCGGCCTGCTCATCGGTGTCGGTCGCCCCGCCGGTGTCGGTCGCCTCGTCGGTGTCGTCGCCGGCCTGCTCATCGGTGTCGGTCGCCTCGTCGGTGTCGGCGGTGTCGGGGGCGGCGGCGGCCTGCTCGCCGGTCTCATCGCCGGCATCGGTTGACGAGGAGTCTGCGGTGTCGTCTGTCGCCTCGTCGGTGTCGGCGGTGTCGTCTCCGGCCCCATCACCGACTCCCTCCGCGGATGCCTCGGACTTCGCCGCCTCGGCCACCGCGTCCGCACCATCGGACTCTGCGGATTCTGCGGGCTTCGCGGCCTCGGCTGCCTGCGCGGGGGCGTTGGCCGCGGCCGCCGCGTTCGCGGCCTGCTGGTTCAGCCAGTCGGCCTCGCTGATCACCGATCCGTCGGCCTCGTGCCATTCCATCTCGCCGGTCTCGCGATTGGTCACCCACTCTCCGTCGGCATAGTCGACGTCGGCCTCGGCCTGAGCAGCCGAGGGGACACCCTCGGCGAGTTGGGTCTCGGAGCGGATGTCGACCCGCACGCCGGTGAGCCGTGCCGAGAGGCGGGCGTTCTGGCCCTCGCGGCCGATCGCCAGGCTGAGCTGATGGTCGGGCACGATGACGTCGGCCTGGGTGCCGTCGCTCGACAGGATAACCTGGGTGACCTTGGCCGGCGACAGCGCCTTGGCGACGAAATCGGAGACGTCCGCGCTGAACGGGACGATGTCGATCTTCTCGCCGCGCATCTCGTTGACCACCATCCGCACGCGTCCACCGCGCGCGCCGACGCACGCGCCGACCGGATCGACGTTGTGGTCGTTCGACCACACGGCGATCTTGGTGCGGTGACCGGGCTCGCGGGCGCATGCCTTGATCTCGACGACACCGTCGGCGATCTCGGGCACCTCGAGTTCGAACAGTCGCTTGATCAGGCCCGGATGCGTGCGCGACACGACGATCTGGGGCCCCTTCGGCGTGCGCCGCACCTCGACGATGTAGGCCTTCTGGCGATCGCCTTGCACGGGCCGCTCGAACGGCACCTGCTCGGCCTGCGGGAGCAGTGCCTCGACCCTGCCGAGATCGAGCAGGGTGTAGCGGGCGTCGGTGCGGTGGATGATGCCGGTGACGATGTCGCCCTCGCGGTTGGCGTACTCCTCGAATTTGCGCTCGGACTCGACCTCGCGGATCTTCTGGCTCATCACCTGACGGAACGTCGTCGCGGCGATGCGGCCGAGTTCGTCACGCTTGGGGGTGTCGTCGCGCTCGTTGATCCAGTTGCCGTCCTCGTCGACGTCGTAGGCGATGAAAGAGAACTCCATCGTCTCGGGATTGACCTGTACGACGACCTCGTCGGCGGCATCCGGGCGGCGCTTGTAGGCCGAGGCGAGGGCGTCGACCATCACGTGCAGCAACGCCTCCTCTGAGAGGCCCTTCTCCTGCGCCAGCATCGAGATTGCCTCGCTCATGTCAAGGTTGCTCACGATGGATTCGTCTCCTCGTTCTCGGCGGCTGTTCGCCGCTTGCCCGGCCTGTTCGGCTTCGACCAGTCGACGATCGTGCGGGCCTTGTCGATCGCCTGATAGTCGACCGTTCGCTCCTCACCGGACGAGAGCCGCACGGTCGCATGCAGATCGTCTGCTGTGGTGAGCAACCCCTCGATGCGGCGTTCGTCGTTGAGAACGTCGCGCAGTCGCACCGTGACCTGCTTGCCGACTTCGCGCTGGAAGTGTGCGGGCGTGCGCAGTGGACGCTCGAGGCCGGGGCTCGTGACCTCGAGTGTGTAGTGCCCGGAGATCGGATCCTCGTGATCCATTTCCCTCGAGATGAGGCGGGTCGCCAGCGCGATCTGATCGAGTGTGATCCCCTCGCCCGAGCCGACGGCGCCATCGAGCGTGACCCGGATGGTGCCACCTCGCCGCTCGACGTCGTAGAGGTCGAGGTCGAGGTCGGAGGCGATCGGTTGCACGAGAGCGCGGACGCGGTCGATCTCTGCCGTTGCGGTCATGCGATCTGCCTCCTTTCAACAAACAAGGCGTGGGGCCCAGCCCCACGCCTTTCGGTTCCGAACCAAACGGAAGTCCGATCTTAGCAGTGATTCCACCGATCGAGCCGGGTCGCCCACGAGCGCCGCACGCCCGGCGCGAGTCCCGGCGCGGGTCATGCCGCGACCAACGGTGCCGACCGTGTCGGCACCGTTAGGGTTCCGCTGTGCTCAGGATGTCGACGCTGTTCCTGCGAACCCTCCGCGACGATCCGGCCGACGCCGAGGTGGCGAGCCACCGCCTGCTCGTCCGGGCGGGCTACATCCGCCGCGCCGCACCGGGTGGGTTCTCGTGGCTCCCCCTCGGGTGGATCGTGTTCCAGAACCTCGAGCGGATCGTACGCGAGGAGATGATCGCCGCCGGGTTCCAGGAGGTGCACATCCCCTCGCTCCTGCCGCGCGAGCCGTACGAGGCGAGCGGTCGCTGGACCGAGTACGGCGACACGCTGTTCCGCCTCCACGATCGTCGGGGTGCAGACCTCCTCCTCGCTCCGACACACGAGGAGATGTTCACGCTGCTCGTCAAGGACCTCTATTCGTCCTACAAGGACCTCCCGCTGTCGCTCTTCCAGATCCAGACGAAGTTCCGTGACGAGGCGCGCCCGCGCGCCGGGCTGTTGCGCGGGCGCGAGTTCGTGATGAAGGACTCGTACAGCTTCGACGTCGACGACGAGGGCCTCCAGCGGTCGTACGACGCCCACCGCGCGGCGTACATCGAGCTATTCGACCGTCTCGGCCTGCCCTACGTGATCGTGTCGGCGATGTCCGGTGCGATGGGCGGGTCCGCCTCCGAGGAGTTCCTGTCGCCGATGGACGTCGGCGAGGACACGTTCATCCGCTGCACCACGTGCGACTACGCAGCCAACGTCGAGGCGGTCGACACGCCTCGCCCCGACGCTGTCCCGTTCGACGACCTCGCCGAGGCCCTCGTGCACGACACCCCTGACACGCCGACGATCGCGACGCTGGTCGACTTCGTCAACGCCGACGAGAACACGCGGCACGCCGAGCGCCGATGGACCGCCGCCGACACGCTGAAGAACGTCGTGCTCAATCTGCGCCATCCCGACGGCACGGTCGAGCCGCTGGCGATCGGCTTGCCCGGCGACCGCGAGATCGACATGAAGCGCCTCGAGGCACAGATCCTCCCGGCCGAGCCCGAGCCCTTCACCGAGGCCGATTTCGCCGCCCATCCATCGCTCGTCAAGGGCTACATCGGACCCGGCGTACTCGGGTCGGCCGCCAGCTCGGGAATCCGCTACCTCCTCGACCCGCGCATCGTCGACGGCACCTCGTGGATCACCGGAGCCGATCGCCCAGGTCACCACGTCATCGGCCTCGTCACCGGACGCGACTTCACTGCCGACGGCACGATCGAGGCGGCCGAGATCCAGGACGGCGACCTGTGCCCGGCGTGCGGCTCACCGGTCGAGATCGCCCGGGGCATCGAGATCGGGCACATCTTCCAACTCGGCCGCAAGTACGCCGAGGCGCTCGAACTCACGGTGCAGGACGAGAACGGCCGGCCGATCACACCGACGATGGGCTCATACGGGATAGGGATCTCGCGTGCCCTCGGAGCGCTGGCCGAGGCGACCTGCGACGAGCTCGGGCTCTGCTGGCCACGCGAGATCTCGCCAGCCGATGTACACCTCCTGATCGCCGGCAAGGAGGGCGGTCCACAGCGACCCGCCGCCGAACGCGTCGCGGCCGACCTCGAGGCCGCCGGTCTGCGGGTCCTGTTCGACGACCGGGTGGGCGTGTCACCCGGCGTTCGGTTCAAGGACGCCGACTTGATCGGCGTGCCGACCATCGTGGTGATCGGCCGCGGCATCGCCGACGAGACGGGCCCCACGATCGAGGTCAAGGACCGCCGCTCGGGCGACCGGGTCGACGTGCCCGCCGACGACATCGTCGAGCACCTGCTGGCGCTCACTTGACCGGAGACCCCACCAACCCTCCGGAGGCCGATCTGTCGCCGGTTCCGGAGGACTGGACGCGCGGGCTCGCGGTCGTCGCGCACCCCGACGACATGGAGTACGGCGCCTCTTCCGCGATCGCCCGATGGACCGCACAGGGCAAGGACATCCGCTACGCGCTGGCGACGAGCGGTGAGGCGGGGATCTCGTCTCTGCCGCCCGAGCAGGTCGGGCCGGCGCGCGAACGCGAGCAACGGGAGAGCTGCCGGGTGGTCGGCGTGACCGACGTCGAGTTCCTCGATTTTCCGGACGGGACGCTCGTCGCCGATCTCGATCTCCGCCGGGCGCTCGCCGGATGCATCCGTCGTCACCGTCCCGAGGTGATCGTGTCGATCAACTACCACGAAAGTTGGGATGGGCACGACGGCTGGGGCGGACGAAGCTGGAACCACGCCGACCACCGCGCACTGGGGATCGCGCTGCTCGACGCGGTCCGCGACGCGGACAATCCCTGGGTCTTCCGCGACCTCGGGGTCGAACCGTGGGGCGGGGTCCGCTTCGTCGCGTTCAATGCGTCGCCGAATCCGACCCACGCCGTCGACGTCGGCGACCACATCGCGACCGGTGTCGCCTCACTCCTGTGCCACGAGCTCTATCTCGAACACCTCGACGACGGTGACCCCGGGTTCATCCGCACCCACGCCCGCGCCGCGGGTCCCCGCCTCGGCACCGGGTACGCGACGACATTCGAGCTGAAATCGCCCTGACCACGTCGTCGCCCGGTCGGAGATGAGCCGGTCGGAG
>CBDUYD010000182.1:0-5647 GCA_965371355.1 uncultured Ilumatobacteraceae bacterium | reverse complement strand
CGAGTTCGTCGAGTCGTTCTTCGCGGTCGGCAAGGCCGGCGGCGTGGTCGTGCCGCTGAACTGGCGCCTCGTCGCCGACGAACTCGAGTTCATCCTCTCCGACTCGGGCACTTCGGTGCTGGTCTTCGGCGCCGAGTTCGCCGAACTGGTCGGCGAGCTGCGCGGTCGGGGCGACGCGACGCCGATCGAACACTGGATCCAGGCCGGCGGTGAACCCGCCGAGGGCGTGATCGCGTACGACGAGTGGTTGGCCGCCCAGTCAGACGTCGAACCCGTGCCGGTCGGCTCGGATGACGACCTGATGTTCATCATGTACACCAGCGGCACGACCGGCCTGCCCAAGGGTGTGATGCACTCCCACGACACCGTCATGTGGGCGATCCTGACGATCATGGCGACATCGGACTTCCGCACCGGCGACCGCTTCCTCAACACCTTGCCGATGTTCCACGTCGGAGCACTTGCGCCGATGCTCTGCTGCCTCTACCGCGGCGTTCCGCTCGTCGTCGTGCGGGCGTTCGATCCCACCGACGCCTGGAAGCAGATCAAAGACGAGGACATCTCGATCACCCTGATGGTGCCGGTGATGCTGCAGTACATGCTCGCCGTCTACAACCCCGACGTCCACGACGGCTCGGGGCTGCGCTGGGTGATGAGTGGCGCCGCTCCGGTACCGCTTGAGCTGATCAAGGCGTACGAGGCGATGGGGATCGAGATCCATCAGGTGTACGGACTCACCGAGTCGGGCGGACCCGCGTGTCTGATCACCGGCAGCGACGCGCTCGCCCGCGCCGGATCGACAGGCCGGTCGTTCCTGCACACCGACGTGCGAGTCGTCCGCGAGGACGGCTCCGACTGCGACCCGGGCGAGCACGGCGAGGTCCTCGTGGCGGGGCCCCACGTGATGCTCGGATACTGGAACCGGCCCGAGGCGACCGCCGAGACGATCATCGACGGCTGGTTGCACACCGGCGACGTCGCCACGATCGACGCCGACGGCTTCATCACGATCGTCGACCGCACCAAGGACATGCTGATCTCCGGCGGCGAGAACGTCTATCCGGCCGAGATCGAGAACGTCCTGCTCGGGCACCCCGGCGTCGCCGACGCGGGTGTCATCGGCGTCCCGTCGGCCAAGTGGGGTGAGGCGCCGCTCGCGGTGATCGTCCGCAGCGATGCCGACGTCACAGCCGACGACGTGATCGGCTACTGCAAGGGCAAGCTGGCGCCGTTCAAGACGGTCAAGGCGGTCGAGTTCGTCGACGAGATCCCTCGCAACCCGAGCGGCAAGATCCTCAAGCGCGAGTTGCGGAAGCAGTTCTCCGAACCCGTTGACTGAGCTTCTTGATCGGGCGACCGAGCTTTTTGATCGGAGCGAGCGGTGTCCGCTTCATCGGGGTGAGGCGGTCGGGGATGACGAACTTGGGTCGCCCACCCTCTCGTTCGTGCAGCACGAACCCGCGCAGCGTGAGCTTCGACAATCGGTGGATGGCGAACCGCAGCAGCCAATTCTCGGCCGCCGCGACCGAGAGCGTTCGCGTCACGTCGCGGATGCCGCTGACCACGTGACGGGTCCAGTCGGCGGGCGGGAGACCGATGATCTCAGCCGTCTCGTCGCCGATGAAGTAGCGGGTGACGCTCACCCCCATCCCGCGGAACGGCGGGAACGGGATGAACGAACGCACCAAGTCGATCAGCGCCTCGGCCATCTCGGTGCCGGCGTCGCTCGGCCTCTCGTTGCGCTCGCGGATCAGGACCTCGAGTTCGTCGAGTTCGGCTCGGTCGAGCGGGAGTAGATCGGGATCGATGCCGAGCAACCAGCCGACGACATTCCACAGGTGGCAGTAGTCCTCGGCGCCTTGCTCGTCGTACTCGATGTCGAGCTTGTCGAGTACGTGAATCAATGACGAGCAGTACGAGATCATCGCCCCGATCAGGTGCTCCTGGTTGATCGGCACCCCCCACTTGCGGTCCCACCTGGGCCACAGCGACTCGTCGCTCGAGATCGGGATGCGGCCGTCGTCCTCGATCAGATGACGCACGCCGGCGTGCATCAGCCGCACGGAGCGGGCACTCTCGTAGCCGAGCTCGCCCGGATCGAGTGCGCCCGGCTCGGTGACGTCGAGGACGAACTGCGCCGACTCGAGGACGCGACGCTTGGTGTCGGTCTCGAGCCGCGAGGTGAGCGCCAGCGCCTGCACACCGTCGTGCGAGGCGTAGGCCAGCGGCAGCGACGAGAGGAACAGACCCACGCCGAGTTCGATACCGAAACGGCCGAAGAACTCGGCCCCGTTCTTCACCCGGTCGTCGTCGGCCCAGTCCGGCAGGCCGGGCCGATCGTGCATCCACTCCGCAACGTGCGGGTCGACCATCGACGTACCGCCGTACCGGGCGGCCATCACACCGCTGAACATGTCGGTCGCCGGTCGCTCGAGGTAGTGCGACGCGAGTTCGTCGGCCTCCGGGTCGCCCTGCTCCCTCAACTCGTCGAGCTGTGCGGCGTCGATTCTGCTCATCGTCCCCCCTGGTACATCGGCGCGAGCATACGGGCGCTACCTTTGTCGGACGGACACGGGGCCGGCCGGGCGCACCACCACCTCGGCAACTCCCCGCACGACAGGTCCGCCTGGGGGGATCGAGGGATGACGACTGACGACGGGACGGCGCGGTCGCTCCCGTCTGGCCTGCTCACGTTCCTGTTCACCGACGTCGTCGATTCCACCGCGCTGTGGGAACGGGCGCCCGGTGTGATGGACGCGACGCTCAGCCGCCACGACAAGCTGATCGAGGCCGCCGTCGACGCGCACGGGGGATTTCTCCTGAAGCACCGGGGCGAGGGCGACAGCACGTTCTGCGTGTTCGAGCGAGCCTCCGACGCGATCGGCGCGGCGACCGATGCGCAGCGCCGCATCGCCGCGGAATCGTGGGATCCGGCGACACCGATGAGCGTCAGAATGGGAGTCCACTCGGGCCAATCGATCCTTCGCGGGCGCGACTACTACGGTCAGACCGTCAACCGGGCGGCGCGAGTTCGAGCGGTCGCCCGCGGCGGACAGGTACTCCTCAGCAGCGCATCGGCCGAGCTGGTCGCGAGCGCACTCCCCGACGACACCGAACTGCGTTTCCTCCGTCAAGAGGTGCTGCGCGGTATCGACCGGGTCGAGGCGATCCACGAACTCGTCGACCTCCGCCGACAGGCCGAGCAGATCTCGGCGCACCCCGAATGGCCCCAGCCGCCGCTCCAGCCCGAGGTGGGCGCGGCGGTGCACCGCTCGTTCGGCGCCCGCGACGAGACGATGTCGCTGATCGACTCCATCCGGTCGCGAGCCGAGCCCGACGGGCCCCAGCAACTCGTTCTGCTCGAGGGCGAACCCGGCGTCGGCAAGACAACCCTCGCCTGTGCCGCTGCGCAGGTCGCGCACGGCGCCGGGTGGACCGCGCTGTTCGGAGCTTGCAGCGAGCACGTCAAGGCGCCGTTCGAACCGTTCCGCGAAATGCTCGACCACTTCGTCGACGTCGCGCCGATGCACGTGCTCGCGTCGCACATCACCGAACACGGTGGCGAGATCGGGAGGCTCACGTCGAGGCTCACCGCCCGGGTCGGTGCACTCCCTCCCGTCGACGCGCTCGATCCCGAGACGACCCGCCAGCTCCTGATCGAGGCGGTCGCCGACCTCCTCTTGCGATCGTCCGACGAACGGCCGCTGCTCGTCGTCGTCGACTCGATCGAATGGGCGGATCGCAGCACCCTCGCCGTCATCGACCGGCTGTTGCGGTCGGGCTCGCGCCCGGTCGTCACAATCTGCACCAACGAGACCCGCGAGTCGGGCGCGACCGATCGATCGCCGATGCTCGACGACCTCCGCCAGCTGCCGAACTCGACCGTGATCGACGTGCAGCCGTTCGGCAGGTCCGAGGTACTCGCGGTGCTCCAACGTTCTGCCGGGCAGCCGCTGGCCGACGGCGGGGAAGAGTTGGCGAGCCACCTCGTCGAGGAAACGGGTGGTAACCCGATGTTCGTCGCCGAACTCGTGCGGTACTTCGTCGCGATCGACGTCATCCGAGTCGATTCCAATGGTGTCTGGCACATCGACTTGCCCCCGTCCGATGTGCCGACACCGCCGAACGTCAAGGCGGTCATCCAGCAACGCGTCGCTCGCCTCGGCGACGGGATCGAGCAGACTCTCGGCGCGGCGTCCGTCATCGGCCGCTCGTTTCAAACGGACGTGCTCGCGGGGGTCCTCGGCGCGGAGGAGGTCGACCTGCTCGATGCCCTCGAAGCTGCTGCGGCCGCGTCGATCGTGCGCGAGATCGGCATGAGCCGCTTCGAGTTCAACAACCCGCTCGTCAGACAGACCGTGTACGACGGGCTCGGTGCGACCAGACGCGGGCTGTGGCACCGTTCGGTCGCGCTCGCGCTCGAGGAGCGCCTCGGCGACGACAAACCGGCGGTCGTCGCCTATCACTGGACCTCGACCGGGCGCGACGACCGTGCCGAGGTCACGCGCTGGGCACATCGGGCGGGTGTTGCGGCGCTCGCCGACCTGGCGCCGGAAACCGCCGTCGAATGGCTGCGCACGGCCCTCGAATCGGCTACCGACGACGAACACCGGCTCGACGTGCTGATCGACCTCGGCGACGCGCAGCGCATCTCCGGCGCGGATGCGTTCCGCCTGACGTTGCTCGACGCGGCGGCGCTCGCCCAACGACTCGGCGACGACGATGCGCTGATCCGAGCGGCGCTCGCCAACAACCGCGGCGGCGCCAGCCGGGCGGGCACGGTCGACGCCGAACGCGTCGCCGTGCTCGAGCGAGCGCTCGAGGCGTGCGGCGACGACGACACACCGTCACGCGCCCGTCTGCTCGCCACGCTGGCGATCGAGCTCTCGCAGGGACCCGATCTCGAGCGCCGCATCGCCGTGTCCGACGAGGCGGTCGCGATCGCCCGCCGGAGCGGTGACGAGCTCACGCTGGTGCGCGTGCTGCTTCTCACGATCGAAGCGAACCGGGTGCCGGCGACCCTCGCTCAGCGGATGGCCGACACCGACGAACTCGTCACGCTCGCCCTTCAGCTCGGCGACCCCGTCGTGATCGGCATCGCGGCGATGCGCTCGCTACGGGTGAAGATCGAGTCAGCGGCGTTCGGCGAAACCGACGGCCTGATCGAGATCCTCGACGAGTACGCCCGGTTCGACCCGTACGTGCTCAACAACACGAAGAGTCTCAGGGCGGTTCTGGCACACGCCCGCGGCGACCTCGAGTCGGCGATCACCCTCGCCGATGAAGCCCTCGAGATCAGCCGGAGCGAGGGCGATTCGCGGGCGGTCCACCTCAGCACCGTCGCGATGGTCAAGCGTGAGCGCGCAGAACTCGGCGAGCTGCTGCCGACGATCGAGTACATCGTCGAGAACTATCCGGGCATCACTGGCTTTCGCCCGGTGCTCGGCCTCGCCTACGCCGAGATCGGCCGGCGCGACGAGGCGTCCGCCCTCCTCCAGCACGAGATCGACACGCAGCTCGCCGACCACCCGATGAACCCTCTGTGGATGGCGAGCGTCAGCATGGTGGCTCTGCTGGCGATCGAACTCGACAGCGCACCGGCGGCCGAGATGCTGTACCCGGTGCTCGATCCGTGGCGCGGGCGCGC
>CBDUYD010000181.1:0-5655 GCA_965371355.1 uncultured Ilumatobacteraceae bacterium | reverse complement strand
CACCACAGACGACGACCGCGAATACCACCGCCGGAGCGGTTGATGCCGAGTACGGAGGCGACCCGATGAGCAGCGACAGGACCGTGTTCGAGGAGGGCGCCATCGACATCGGACTCACACCCTTCATCGACGACGCCATCTCCGATCTCGCCGACCGCCTCGACGTCGGTCCTGCCGCGATCGAACCGGTCACCGGCGTCCTCGTCGTCTGGTCCGATTCGGCACTGGGGTGTCCGGAACCGGGCATGGTCTACGCACAGGTCGTCGGCGATGGTTCGGTGATCGAACTCCGGGTCGGTGATCGTTACTACCGGTACCACACCGGAGGCGAAGCCGAGCTGTTCCTGTGCGAGCAGCCGTGGAGCGACTCGATCGTCGGCGGCGACCCCGGTGGCCTGGCGAAACCCGACGCGCTCGACGGCTCCGACTGAACGCGAACGGCGTACCGATCGACGCCGGGGATCGACCGGCCTTGCTCGGCTGGACGAGGATGCCATACCATCGCTCGCCGTGTCCGGAGGGGACACGAGGTGGCTCGGAAACGGGTCACCTATCTATCGGAATGGGGGACGTCCATGCGACGCCGAACCGTTGGACTCATCTGTGTCATCGCGCTGGGGGCGACAGCGCCGATCGGGATCGCGAACGCGCAGACAACCGATCCGGTCGAGCCGGAGAAGGCCGACCTCGAAGAGCAGGTCGAAGAGAGCACGACCGGCAGTTACATCGTCGTGATGCGCGAGGAACCGCTGGTCGCCGACATCGCCCAGGACGACCTCGACACGCCGATCGCCCAGGTCGCGGCCGCCGAGCTCGAAGAGCAGCACGACCAGGTGCTCGCCGAGGAGAACATCGACGGGAGCGAGAAGATCCAGGGCTACACCAACGCGCTCAACGGCTTCTCGGCGACCCTGACCCACGAGGAGGCGGAGCGCCTGGCGGCGAATCCCAAGGTGGCCAAGGTCGTCCCCGACGAACTCCGCCAGCTCGACACCGACTCGAGCGTCTCGTATCTCGGCCTCACCTCCCGCGGCGGCGCGTGGCAGGCCGGCATCACCGGCGAGGGCGTCGTCGTCGGCGTCATCGATTCGGGCATCTGGCCCGAGCACCCCAGCTTCGCCGACGACGGGAGCTATCCCGCTCCGCCGGACGTGCTCGACGACTCCGAGCGATCAGCGTGCGAGTTCGGCAACACCGCGGTCAACCCTGAGGACGCGCCGTTCACCTGCAACAACAAGCTGATCGGTGCGCGCCAGATGCTCGACACGTACCGCGCGCTTGTCGGATCCTCGCCGGGCGAATTCGACTCCGCACGCGACGACAACGGCCACGGCACGCACACCGCGAGCACCGCCGCCGGCAATTTCGACATCGACGCCGAGATCTACGACAGTGACCTCGGTGCCGTCAGTGGGATCGCCCCGCGCGCTCACCTCATCGCGTACAAGGGGCTCGGCGATCTCGGCGGCTTCACCTCCGACCTGGTCTCGGCGATCGACCAGGCGGTGGCCGACGGCGTCGACGTGATCAACTACTCGATCGGCGGGGGCCCGGGCATCGACGGCGCGGACTCGATCGCCTTCCTCTTCGCCGCCGACGCGGGCGTGTACGTCGCCACCTCGGCGGGCAACAGCGGTGATGGGGCGAGCACCATCGGGGGTCCGGGCGACGCGCCGTGGATCACCACGGTCGCCGCCAGCACCCAGCACCGCTTCTGGGCCGGCACAGCCGTTCTCAGCGACGGCGCGTCGTCCGGCGGTTCCGGCGGCCACGGCTGGTTCAAGTGGTGGAGGCATTGGAACGACCGCGACGTGATGCGGATCACCGGCGCATCGATCACCCCCGGGACCGGTCGCCACAAGCTGGAGATGATCGACGCGGAGTTCGCCGGCGGCGACCTCTGCATCCCCGGTTCGCTCGATCCGGCGCTCGTCGGCGGCAAGGTCGTGCTCTGCCGACGCGGCGCCATCGCCCGTGCGGCCAAGAGCCAGGCGGTCATGCAGGCGGGCGGCGCCGGCATGATCATGTACAACAACTCCGACGTCGACAACCTGTTCACCGACAACCACTGGGTGCCCTCGGTGCACATGGACTTCTCCGACGGCATCGTCGTGAAGCAGTACATCGCCGACCACGACGACGCGAGGGTGAAGATCACCGACACGGCCGACGACATCCACATCGACTACGACCCGTCGATCACGATCTTCTCGTCCCGTGGTCCGAACCCGTCGTCGTTCGACGTCATCAAGCCCGACATCACCGCACCCGGCCTGCAGATCGTCGCCGGGCACACACCGGTTCCGATCCCCGGCTCGACACCTCCCGGTGAACTGTTCCAGGCGATCTCGGGAACCTCGATGTCGAGCCCGCACGTGGCCGGACTGTTCGCACTGCTGAAGCAGGCGCACCCCGGGTGGAGTGCGGCGGCGGCGCGTTCGGCGTTGATGACCACGGCGTACCCACACGTGCTCGACAACGACCGGGTGAGTCCGGCCGACGTCTTCGATACCGGCTCGGGCCATGTGAACCCGGGCAGGGTCGACAAGCGCGGCTCGTCGTTCAACCCCGGGCTCGTCTACGACGCCGGGCTGTTCGAGTACGCCGCGTTCACCTGCGGCGTCGATGCCGGCATCTTCACTGCCGGAACATGTGACTTCCTCGAGAGCATCGGCATGCCGATCGACCCGAGCGATCTCAACTACCCGTCGATCGCGGTCGCCGAACTCGCCGGCTCGCAGACCGTGGTGCGCACGGTCACCAGCGTCGCCGACAAGCCGGTGAACTGGAAGGCGCACATCGATGCACCCGACGGATACGACGTCATCGTCACGCCGAACAGGCTCGAGTTGCAGCCCGGTGAGACCGCCACCTACCAGGTGACGATCGCCAACGACGGCACCGGCCCGCTCGGCGAATGGAGGTTCGGCGACGTCGAATGGAAGGGCAGCGGCTACAGGGCTCGGAGCCCGATCGCCGTGCGTGGCGCGGCGATCAACGCACCCTCGGAGATCGACGGGGTCGGCGTCGCCGGCACCGCTGGCTTCGACGTGTCGTTCGGCTACGACGGTGCCTACACCGCCGCCGCGCTCGGGCTCGAGGAATCCGCCCCGCTGACGGGCGACATCGGACAGGATCCGGACCAGACGTATCCGTCCGGCGACGACGCACCCGGTCCCGACGGTGGTGTCGACCGTCATCCAATCACGTTGACCGACGCCGCGTTCCTGCGCATCGCGCTGGAGATCCCCGGACCCGACGACATCGACCTCTACCTCGAGGACTCGACGGGGACGGTGATCGCACAGAGCACAGCGGGCGGCACGAACGAGCTGATCGAGCTCACAGAGCCCGCCGGCGGCGACTACACGCTGGTCGTCCACGGTTGGGCGATCCCGAGCGCACCGCTCGCCTATTCGATCGATCGGTGGACCGTACCGAACACGTCAGGCGGGTCGCTGATGCTCGACAGCGCGCCGGCTGCTGCGGTGACCGGCGCGACCGGCACCGTCGAGGTCAGCTGGTCGGGGCTCGAAGCCGGGAAGCAGTATCTCGGCGCCGTCTCACACAGCGACGCAAGTGGCGTCCTCGCGATCACACTCGTCGAAGTCGGTTCCTGACGCACGCGGGCCGGCGGGACTCGTCGCCGGCCCGGGGATGTCAGCCCTTGGCGGCGCGGAAGCCGGCGTCGAGGTCGGCGAGGATGTCGTCGATCGACTCGAGCCCCACACTGAGGCGCACCTGGCCCGGCGTGACCCCGGTGGCGACCTTCTCCTCCTCGGAGAGCTGGCTGTGGGTGGTGCTCGCCGGCTGGATCACCAGGCTCCGCACGTCGCCGATGTTTGCCACGTGGCTGTGCAGTTCGAGCCCCTCGACGAACCTCTTGCCGGCGTCGATCCCACCCTCGATCTCGAAGGCGATGATCGAACCGGCACCCTTGCCGCGCCCGTACGTCTTCATACGCTCGTACCAGGGGCTCGACGGGAGTCCGGCGAACGTGACCGACTCGACCTCGTCGCGCTGCTCGAGGAACTCGGCAACGACCTGGGCGTTGGCGAAGTGACGTTCCATCCGCAGGCTCAGCGTCTCGAGGCCCTGGAGCACGAGGAAGGCGTTGAACGGCGAGATCGCCATGCCGAGGTCGCGCAGGAGCTGTACCCGCGCCTTGAGAATGAAGGCCCCGTGGCCGAGCGCCGGGAAGTAGGCGAGGCCGTGATAGCTCGGGTCGGGCTCGGTGAAGTTCGGGAACCGGCCCGACGCGGCGTAGTCGAAGGTGCCGCCGTCGGTGATCGAGCCGCCGATCGAGGTGCCGTGTCCGCCGCAGAACTTGGTGAGGCTGTGCACGACGATGTCGGCGCCCCACTCGAGCGGTCGGACGAGGTACGGGGTCGGGACCGTGTTGTCGACGATCAGCGGGATGGCGCTGTCGTGGGCGACGCCGGCCACGCCCTCGATGTCGAACATGTTGTTACGCGGGTTGGCGAGCACCTCGCCGTAGAACGCCTTGGTGTTGTCGCGGACCTCGGCGCGCCACTGGTCGAGATCGTCGGGGTCGTCGACGAATGTGACCTCGATGCCCAGCTTGGGCATCGTGTAGTGCAACAGGTTGTAGGTGCCGCCGTACAGCGAGGGCGATGCCACGACGTGGTCGCCCGACTCGCACAGCGTGAGCAACGCGAGTGTCGACGCTGCCTGGCCCGACGAGACCGCCAACGTGCCGGGGATCCCGATCGCCGTCGTGCAGCCGCCTTCGAGGGCGTTGAGCCTGTCCTCGAGCGCGGCCTGCGTCGGATTCATGATCCGCGTGTAGATGTTGCCGACCTCGGCGAGCGCGAAGAGATTGGCCGCGTGTTCGGTGTCGCGGAACTCGTATGACGTCGTCTGGTAGATCGGTACGGCGCGAGCGCCCGTCGTCGGGTCGGCATCGCCGCCGACATGGATCTGCTTGGTCTCGAATCCCCACTGTTCACTCATGGCGAGCGACCCTAGCGCGCCGATTCCCGAGTTACTGGGTCATATTTAGAAGTCGTCAGAGTAGCGAGGCGACGAGACCAGCCTGACCGAGGTGGTACGTCACCATCACCGCCGGTGCCATCCACCTCGACCGGGCCACGAACTGTCGCCATCCGAGCAGCGCGTCCGACGTGACGAAGAGTGCCGCCCCGGCGATCGCCCACGCGTTGCCGGCTGCCGCAGCGGCGGCCGCCATCGTGGAGATCGCGATCAGATAGCCGACCACCGGCGGGCCGAGCGCGGGATTCTTCCGGCTTGCCCCCGCCACGATCCGCCTGCCGACGGTGACCGCCACGATGCCGGCGATCGCCGCGCCGATCGCGAACCCGATCCAACGCCAGTCGTCCGCGACGATGAAGCCGACCGTGTACGCGACGTGGGCGAGTAGGAACGCCGCCAGTCCGAGCACGAATCGGTCGTCGCCGCCGAGCAGGAACACGTCGCCCGCCAGCGAGAACACGAGGGCGATCACGAACCACGTGCGTACGGTCGGATCGACAGGGTCGATGGTGACGGCGACACCGATCAGGGCGATCAGCGCGGTCGGCTTGGTCAACCGCTCGAGGCGCCCGTCGCCGGTCCACCTGCTCCCCCAGTTGGCGAGCGCGGCCACGGCGAACACCGCGGCGAACAGCACCGAGA
>CBDUYD010000180.1:0-5708 GCA_965371355.1 uncultured Ilumatobacteraceae bacterium | reverse complement strand
GACATGGAGTCGGCGCTGCACCACTGGACGACGGTGCTGGGCGTCGGGCCGTTCTATCTGATCGAGTCGGTGAGCCTCGACTGGTTTCGCTTTCGCGGCGAGTCGAGCACCCCCGACCTGAGCATCGCTCTCGCCAACAGCGGCCCGCTCCAGATCGAGCTGATCTGCCCTCGGGACGACACCGAGACCATGTACCACGAGTTCCTCGCCGACGGCGGCGAAGGTCTCCAGCACGTCGCCGTGTGGAGCACCGACTACCAACGCGACTACGACCGCATGCTCCACAACGGGTTCGTGCCGGCTCAGGAGGGACAGATCGGCGGACCGGACGGCCGCTTCGTGTACTTCGAGACCGACGGTCATCGCGGTTCGGTGCTGGAACTGTCCGACGTGAGCGGCGCCAAAGGGGTGTTCTTCGAACACATCCGGTCGGCGGCCGGGCGTTGGGACGGAAGCCGTCCCGTTCGCATCGTCGAATGATGCCGCCGCGCCAAGGGAGCTCGGCGACGAACCAATGGGTGTGGTGCGCGGACTCGTCACCGACCTCGTGGGCGACCATCTCGAAACCGGCGGTCGGTCAATCGCGATCTGCCGGAGGATGTGTCTCGTACATCCGAACGACCAC
This sequence comes from uncultured Ilumatobacteraceae bacterium, assembly GCA_965371355.1. GTDB lineage: Bacteria > Actinomycetota > Acidimicrobiia > Acidimicrobiales > Ilumatobacteraceae > JASJHI01. Next base: position 5,083 of record CBDUYD010000180.1, on the reverse strand, counting down.
GACCATCCCGGACAGAGCGGTCAGCAGGGCAACCGCGTAGATCGCGGCCTCGATCGAGACGAGGTCGGCGATCACCCCCGCGAACAGCGCGCCGACGGCGAAGCCGGCATCGCGCCACAGCCGGTAGACGCCCACCGCGCGGGCCCGCCAGGCAGGGTGTGCGACATCGCCTATCGAGGCCAGGAGGGTCGGGTAGACCATCGCGGTTCCGGCACCGAGCAACGCGGCGCCGAGGAACCACGGCCAAAAGCCGCTGACCGCGGCCATCCAGGCGATCGCGACGGCCTGCGTGAACATCCCGCCGGCGATCAGCGGCTTGCGACCGATGCGATCGGAGAGCGCGCCGGTGTAGAGCTGACCGAGGCCCCAGACCGCCGGATAGATCGCGGCGAGCACGCCGATACGCCCGACCGAGAGACCTGCGGCGGCGAAGAAGATCGGGAACAGCCCCCACGCGAGGCCGTCGTTCAAGTTGTTGACGAGCCCCGCCTGGCAGGCCGAAGAGAGTGCCTTCTCACGGAAGCTGGTGAGGACGAAGATCTGGCGGTCGGTGAGCCGGTCATCGACGTCACCGTCGGCCGCGGGATGGATGGCGGCCTCGTGAAGGGCAAACGGCCGTGTCTCTCTCACGAACAGCACCGACAGACCGAGCCCGAGACCGGCGAAGGCCAGCCCGAGGAAGAACGGCTCGGGGCGCAGCCCGCTCCGTTGCGCGATGTAGCCGGTGGCCAAGGCAGTGAGTGCGACGGCGCCGTAGCCGGCCGCCTCGTTGAACCCCATCGCCAGCCCCCGGCGCTTGGGACCGACGAGGTCGATCTTCATGATCACCGTCGTCGACCAGGTGAGTCCCTGGTTGATGCCGAGGAGCACATTGGCGAAGATCACCCAGCCCCACGTCGGCGCCCACATCAACAGCAGCGGGATCGGGACGGCGACGATCCATCCGGCGACGAGGACGGGCTTGCGACCGTATCGATCCGACAACGTTCCGGCGAAGAAGTTGGTGATCGCCTTGACGATGCCGAATGCGGCGATGAACGTCATCGCGCCGGTGAATCTGGTCAGTCCGAACTCGTCCTCGGCGAGCAGCGGGATCACCGTCCGCTCCTGGCCGATCATGCCGCCGACGAGCGCATTGATGGCGACGAGCAGTGCGAACTGGCCCAGATTCTCCTTCAGCCCGAGACGGATGCCGGCGTTTGCAGCGATCTCGGAGTCGGGCGTCTCAGGTGTGGTCACGTCCGGTTCTCGCACAATCCATCGCGCACCTCCGAGAGACTACCCCATTATCAAGTAGTTACTTGAGGAAGGTGGGGCCCGACTGTGTCCAATCTACTACGACGCCGTGTCGTAGGATGAGATCATGCGACGCGCGGCCGCCGGCGAGCGATGCCCACGGTGTGGCGAGACGGGCCCGACCGTGGGCGTCGCCCCGGTCAGGCCTCATCGGCCCGACGCCGCAGGCGGTAGCTGGCGGTACTGCTCGACCGGGGGCTGTCGGGTCGTGTTCTACCTCGGAAGTGACGTGATCGACGAGGACGAAGTCGTCGCGCGCGTCGGTGAGAAGGGCCCCTCGATGCCCGAGCCGGTGTGCTTCTGCTTCGCCGTCACCACCTTCTGCCTCGCCACCGATCTCGAGACGAACGGAGTGAGCACGATCGTTCAGGCAATCGGTCGCGCGGCGGCGAAGGGGCAGTGCGCCTGCGAACATCTCCACCCGGCCGGCGTCTGCTGCCTTCCGGAGATCAACCGGAGGATCGCGACGATCAAGCAGTTCACGACGCTCTGACGGCGGGCCGATCCCGGGCTGACGAGATGATCAGCCCAGGAGCGTCGCGCCGAACATCGCCGTGTGATGGAGTTGGAAGACGGCCGAAGCGATCGTCAACGCCAGCGCGAGGCCGCTGATCACGAAGACCGGAGTCGCCACACCCTCCTGCGGTGCCGGAACCAGAAGCGACTCGGCCCGCGCAGCCGCGCCGAGGCGAGCGATGCCCAACGCCGATGGCAACGGCTGGGAACCTGCGACGGCGACGCGGGCGATCACGGTGGCGACGAGCCGCCGGTCGGCGATCTCGAGCGCAGCATCGTCGTCGGCCCAGCGTTCGAGGGAGAACTCGAGACGTTGCGCGAGCGGCCTGATCATCGGAAGCAGCGCGCTCGCCAGTGAGCCGAGCAAGAGATAGCGATCGTGCCGGTGCCGTGCGTGGGCACGCTCGTGAGCCAGAACCGCCTGCAACTCGCGCTCGTCGAGCGCGCTGACGAGGCCCTCGGACAACACGATGTTTCCGGCCCGACCCGGCAGCGTGAACGCGAACACCGCGGTGGTCGGCAGGATCTCGACCTCCGCGGGCCGAGTGGCGCGCAGATTGCGATGGCGACGGAGCAGACAGAACGTGCGAACCCCGCCGACCAACATCAGCCCCAACGCGGCCATCCCGACGACTGCACCCGTGGGGCCCATCGTCGGCAGCAGGTGTTGCGACCAATCGGTGAGCGGGCTTCGAAGACCGAGGTGCCTCAGCCCGCTCCATCCGATGAGCCACAAGGTGGGAACGGCTGCGAGCATCAGCGTGGCCAGTGCGATCGCCGTCGTCTTCGCCGCGAGGTCGGGGCTGAGACGGCGGTGAAGAGCCGTCGCGAGAAAGGCCGCGGCGATCGTGCCGATCAGCGGGAGCGCGAAGAACAGGGTCAATTCGAGTCCTCGAGCAATGCGCGGAGTACATCGGCATCATCGTCGTTCAGCGTGTTCAAGAATCCGCTGAGTGCGGCTCGACGGTCTCCGACGGCATCGAGGAGGGAGTTGATTCGTTGGCCCGTGAGATCAGCTTCGGTGGCCGTCGTCTGGTACAAGAACTTGCGACCGGAGGGTCGCCGGCTGACGAGCCCCTTCTGGCAGAGGCGGTTGAGCACCGTAGCGATGCTCGTGTAGGCGAGCCCGGCGTCGAGATCATCGAGAACCTCCGCCGGCGACATCGGCGCGTCGTTGGCCCAGAGGATCCGCATCACGTCGGTCTCCAGAGCGCCATCGGGTCGTCGTGTCACGCGGGCACCCTAACCCGCCGTGCTCCCGGGGCGTCGCAGGGGTCGTGCAAGAAAGTCGATCCGATGCCGTGGAACGTACGACGCCACGTCGTAGATTGGCCGCTCGTGTGTGTCACCCCCCTGACGGAACCCTCCCGCGCCGCGCATTCGAGGCAGAAACCTCGCCTGCTGTCCGGCGCCCTGGCGGCGCTGCTCATCGGCGTCTTCGTCGTGCTGATCGGACCGACCGCGGCGAGCGCCCATACCGGATTCGAGTCGTCCACACCCGGAGACGGGGAGGTTCTCGTCGATCCCGTCGGCGAGGTGGTGATCGCGTTCACCGGCCCTGCGATCCCCGTCGGCGATGAGTTCACAGCGCTCGACTCATCGGGCGAGATCCGCCAACCGTCCGCGGTGACGACCGACGACGGCCAGACGTTCGTACTGACCTTCGAGCCTCCGCTCGCCGGCGGGCAGGTGGGCGTGCGGTGGAGCGTGCAGGCGCCCGACGCCCATCCGATCGACGGGTCGTTCGCGTTCTCGGTGACCGCCCCCGCCGCTACCCTCGCCCCGGCCGCGCCGGATGCTTCGCTCGGCGAGGTGGCGCCTCTCGTCGAGGACACCCAAGCGTTGCCTCCGCCGGCCGAATCGACGCCGAGCCTCGACGAGTTCCTGGCGATCGACACGACGCGACCCGGCGAGTTGATCGGGCTCACCGGTCGCGCCGCCGGGCTTCTCGCCGTCGTCCTCGTGCTCGGCGGGATGGCATTCATGGCGACCACGCTGCGAGGGTCGCGCAGCGAGATCCGTACCGGCCTCAGCGTGCTCCGCACACTCGGCCTGATCGTGGCCCTCGGGGCCCTTCTCGAGTTCGTCGGCCTCGTGAGGGCTGGAGGCGCCTCGCTGAGCAGCCTCCTCGAAGTTCCGGGCCTCGCGATGACGCTCCGGCTGGTCGGTGGTCTGGCGATCGCCGGCGGGATCGTGGCGACATCGGACGCCGGCACTCGTAGGCCGACCTACTCGCTCTCTGCCGCGGTGCTCGAAGCGCCCCACCAGACCGTCACCGGCGAGCGGTCGGTCCGCCCCGACCGCTGGGATCCGGCCTCATCGAGATGGGCCCTCGCGGGAGCAGCAGCGATCCTGGCATCGTTCTGGTTCGACGGCCACACGGTGAGCAAGGGTCCGCGCCTGCTGCACGCCCTGCTCAACAGCGTGCACATCGCTGCTGGATCCGTGTGGGCCGGCGGTGTGATCGCGATGGCATCGGTGACATGGTGGCGCTACAGGCGCGGTCGCCCGACGAGAGCCACCGAACTGATCGTGCGGTTCTCGTCGGTGGCCACGGTGGCGCTGATCGCCGTCGCCGGTGCGGGCCTCTTGATGGCGGTGTTGGTGCTCGACTCGTTCGGCGAGCTGACCGGCACCGAGTGGGGGAGGATCCTGCTGCTCAAGACCGTCGCGGTCGCGATCGCCGCAGGCGGCGGCGCCTACAACCACTTCGTCCTCCTCCCGGCGCTCGAAGCCGCCCCGGACGACGAGGAACTCGCCGCCGAGCTCCGATCGACGGTGACCGCCGAGGCGATCCTGCTCGCATTCGTCGTCGTCGTCACCGCGTGGCTGGTGGCGGCCGCTTCCTGAGCACGCCGACGGCTCCGGCGACACGAACCCGTCACGAAAACGCGCACGTCCCGCACCCTGGGGATCCGGAGTGCAGGACGCGAACGCTACGAAGTCGGGATCACTACTTGATGCGTCCCTTGCCCTTCAGTTGGAAGATGTACAGACCGCCGTTGCGGTCAGAACCGTAGAAGGACGGGCTGTTCGGCTCCTTGTAGATTCCCCAGATGTCGTTGGCCAGACCATCGTTCGGCCCAGATGTGTCGAGGTAGCGGGCTACCTCGACCGGGTTGTACGGATCGCTGACGTCGAGGACGAGCATCCCGTCCCAGTACCAGGACACGTAGGCGAGGACCTTGTTGCCCTTGGTCTCGACCAACACGTTGTGCACCGAGTACGTGCCGTTCGACGCACACGGGCCGCCCGGCTCCGTCGACGCGCT
>CBDUYD010000179.1:0-5883 GCA_965371355.1 uncultured Ilumatobacteraceae bacterium | reverse complement strand
GAGTTCAGTCGTCAGCGACGGAGCGGATCAGGTCGACGGCCATCTCGAGATGCTCGATCTGCTCGCGCGCCGTGCGACCATGAGGCGCCAAGCGCAGATGGTCGACGCCCGCACGAGCGTACGCCGCTACGCGATCGCGGACCATCGATGCGGTACCGATGGGGTAGGCCGAGAGCACGAGCTCATCGGGCACCGCGGCCACAGCAGCCGTCTTGTCGCCCTCGACCCACAACCGCTGCACTTCGGCCGCGATGTCGCCGTAGCCCGCCCTCGAGTACGCCGCGTTGTAGAAGTTCGTCGTCGCCGAACCCATCCCGCCGAGCGTGAATGCCATCCCGGATCGGGCGCGTTCGATCAACCGATCGACGTCGTCGGACACCAGCAGTTGCGCGCTGACCTGGACGTCGATGTCGTCGAGCGTGCGTCCGGCCTTCGCCGCGCCGGCGCGGATCGGATCGAGCAGCACGTCGGCGTGCTCGGTGATGAACGACGTGCCGATCCATCCATCGGCCACCTCCCCCGTCAATTCGAGCGACTTCGGACCGAGTGTGGCGAGGTAGATCGGCAGGTCTGGCCGGGGCGGGATCGACGGCTTCAGCGCCTTGCCCTCGCCACCCGGTCGCGGCAGGACGTAGTGGTCGCCGTCGTAGACGAATCGCTCCCCCGCCAGACCCATCCTCACGATCGCGATGTACTCGCGCAGTCGCGCCAGCGGGTGGGCGAAGCTGGCGCCGTGAAGTCCCTCGACCACCTGGGGCCCGCTCACGCCGAGGCCCAACGTGAAACGGTCGTCGCTGAGCTGGGCCATCGAAAGCGCGGTCAACGCGGTAGCAGCCGGCGTGCGCGCGCTGATCTGCATGATGCCGCTGCCGAGCCGGATGCGCTCGGTCTTCGCCGCCAGGTAGCCGAGCGATGCGACGGCGTCCATCCCCCACGCCTCCGCCGACCAGACCGTGTCGAGCCCGAGCCGATCGGCGGCCCGCACGTACTCGACGAGCTCTCCCCAGTCCTCGCCGCCGTAGTAGGCGCTTCCCACCGAGACCGAAATGCGCATGTCGCCGGTTCCTCCAGTTGCTCGAGCGGCCTCGACCCCGAAATGTGTACGGATTCTCCCGCTGGGCGCGACGATACGTACATTTTTCGGATCTGTCGGGTCAACGGGCGGCGTGAGGGGGTGGCGTCGCCATCCACTGACGGTCCCCGGATCGAGCGAGTTTCGAACTCGCCACATTGCGCTCGTTCTCCGTTCACCGAGTCGGTGGCGATCGGCCCCTCGGTGCGGTCAGCTGCAACCGCTGGTGTTTCCGCAGCGCGTACACACGTGACAGCTCCCTGCGCGCACCATCGACACGCCGCACAACATGCACATCGGTGCGTCGATCGTCGAGGTGACGACTGTGGCACCCGCGATCGCCGCTTCGTCGAGTCCGGGCAGTGTCGGCTGCAGGCGCTCGCCGACGGTGAAGATCCCGAGTTCTGAACGCTCGTCATCGGTCAGGTAATCGATCGCCAGCCGCCGGAACAGATAGTCCATGATCGAGGCCGCGAAACGAATGTCGGGATCGTCGGTGATGCCCGCCGGCTCGAAGCGCATGTTGGTGAAAGCCTCGACGAAGGCACGGATCGGAACGCCGTACTGCAGGCCGTAACTGATCGACTTGGCGAAGGCGTCCATCACCCCGGCCATCGTCGACCCCTGCTTGGAGACGGTGAGGAAGATTTCGCCGGGCTGACCGTGGTCGTACTCGCCGACCGTCGTGTAACCCTTGCAGTCGCCGACCCGGAACTCGAAGGTGCGGCTCGGGCGGCTGCGCGAGAGCCTCCGGCGCACGGGACGCCCGGTGGCGCCCACGTTCTGGCCGATGACCTGCCCGACCACGTGCTCCGCGATCGTTCCCGGCTCGGTGGTCGATTCGACGCGCGGACCCGAACCGGTCCGTGCCGAGAGTGGTTGGCCGACCTTGCAGTTGTCGCGATAGACCGCTACAGCCTTCAATCCGAGCTCCCACCCCAGCCGGTAGACACCTTCGACATCGTCCACGGTGGCGGTCTCGGGCAGGTTCACGGTCTTGCTGATGCCGCCGCTCAACAGAGGCTGGACCGCGGCCATCATCCGCAGGTGTCCCTCGTAGTGGATCGGATCGTCGCCCCCGGAACAGGCGAAGACGGCAGCGTGCTCGGCAGCGAGATGCGGCGCCCCGCGCACCGAGTGGTGCAGGTCGATGTACGTCTCGATGTCGGCCATCTGCTCGGTGGTGTAGCCGAGCGTCCGCAGCGCGATCGGGATCATCTTGTTGACGCTCACGATCGAGCCGCCACCGAACAGCGTCTTGGTTTTCACCAGCCCGAAGTCGGGCTCGATTCCGGTCGTGTCGCAGTCCATGGTGAGACCGATGGTTCCGGTCGGCGCGAGCACGGTGGCCTGGCTGTTGCGTACGCCCGAAGTCTCGGCGCACTCGATCGCCTCGTCCCATACCCGCTGTGCCGCATCGATGAGACCCGGGGGCGCGGCACCGGCGTCGTCGATCGATCGGGCCGCGTCCCGGTGCATGTGCAGCACGTTCAGCATCGGCTCGGCGTTGGCGGCGAACCCCTCGAACGGACCGAGGCGGGTGGCGATGCGGGCGCTCGTCACATACGCGGCGCCGGTCATCAGCGACGTGATCGCCGCCGCCCACGCCCGACCGGCATCGGAATCGTAGGGATGCCCGAGTGCCATCAGCAGCCCGCCGAGGTTGGCGTAGCCGAGGCCGATCTGACGATACGCCTTGGTGGTCGCCTCGATCGGTGGGGTCGGGTAGTCGGCCCTCCCGACGAGAATGTCCTGGGCGGTGAACACGATCTCGACCGTGTGCGCGAAGTCGTGCACGTCGAACTCCCCGACCTCATCGGTGAACCGGCGCAGGTTGAGCGAGGCCAGATTGCAGGCGGAGTCATCGAGGTGGAAGTACTCGCTGCACGGGTTGCTGCCGGTGATGCGGCCGGCGGCCGGGGCGGTGTGCCAGCGGTTGATACTCGAGTCGAATTGCACACCCGGGTCTGCACAATCCCACGCTGCACTACAGATCTTCCGCCACAGCTCCCGCGCCCGCACGGTGCGGATCGTCTCGCCCGTGGTAACCGCCTCGAGCCTCCACTCTCGGTCGTCGATGACCGACCGCATGAATTCGTCGGAGATGCGCACGGAGTTGTTGGCGTTCTGGAACTGCACCGACGGCGTGTCGGAGCCACCGAGGCCCATGTCGAACCCGGCATCGCGCAGCACCCTGATCTTGCGCTCTTCGAGGGCCTTGGTCTCGACGAACTCCTCGATGTCCGGGTGATCGACGTCGAGGATCACCATCTTCGCCGCCCTCCGCGTGGTGCCTCCCGACTTGATCGCGCCGGCCGACGCGTCGGCACCGCGCATGAAGCTGACCGGTCCCGATGCCGTTCCGCCGCCGCCGAGGGGTTCGATCGACGAGCGGATCCTCGACAGGTTCGCGCCTGCACCCGAACCCCCCTTGAAGATCAGGCCCTCGTCGCGGTACCAGTCGAGGATCGAGCCCATGTCGTCGTCAACCGACAGGATGAAGCAGGCACTCGCCTGCTGGGGCACATCGGGCACGCCGATGTTGAACCACACCGGACTGTTGAACGCGGCTCGCTGTGTCACCATGATGAACTTCAGCTCGGCGTTGAACGCCTCTGCCTCGTCGTCGTCGGCGAAGTAGCCGTCGGCGCGGCCCCAGTCGGTGATCGTGTCGACGATCCGATCGACGACCTGCCGCAACGACCGCTCGCGCTCCACCGAACCGGGCTGACCGCGGAAGTACTTCTGGGCGACGATGTTCGCAGCCGTCGCCGACCACCGGACCGGGAACTCGACGTCGCACTGCTCGAACACGATCGAGCCATCGGCCGAGGAGATCCGGGCGTCACGCTCCGCCCACTCGATCGTGTCGTAGGGGCGAACACCGGGTGACGTGAATCGGCGTCCGATCCCGATCGGATTCCTCGCGTCGGTCGCGACCGTCGAGGGGTTGGCCGTGAGCACCATGTCTGCCTCCTCAGAAGAGCGGGAAGACCAAATTACATCAACGTCATCCGCACGTCCACGGGGTCACCGGTCACATCGGTCCCGCTGACCGATGACCTTGTCCTCTGCAAGGGGCGGCCGATGTCGACGAACGTCCGATGTGTGATCGGCGCGCCACGATCGATGACTCCGCGATGGGCGCGATGGGCGCGATGGGCGCGATGGGCGCGATGCCGCGTACCCGCCCGAGGTGGTCAGGTCGTGTTCCGCCGCCCATGATCCCACTGTTCATCAGCGGCAGCCTCGCCGCGATCGTTTCGCTGGTCGGCACCTGGTGGGTCGCGAGGCTGCTCCGTTCACACGGCAGAAGCCAGCCGATCCTGCAGCGCAACGCCGACAACGTCATCGTTCCCGACCACCAGCACAAGGCGGGAACACCGACGATGGGCGGCCTCGCGATCCTCGGCGCGGTCGCGGTCGGATACTTCGTGAGTCATGCGCGTGCCGGAGTCGTGTTCTCCGATCAGGCGCTGATCGCACTCACCGGAGTCGCAGCCCTGGCGGGTGTCGGGCTCGTCGACGACGTCATCAAGGTGCGTGCCCGACGCAACCGCGGCCTGTTCTGGAAGCTGAAGGGCTTCGTCACACTCGGGGTCTCACTGGCGGTAGCGGCGGCGCTGGTGGCGTTCACCGACATCGACACACGGGTCTCACTGACGCGTGCGGATCTCCCAGGATGGGAACTGGGGCCCGCCGGATGGACCATCTGGGCGGGGCTCATCATCTTCTGCACCGCCAACGCCGTGAACGTGACCGATGGGCTGGACGGGCTCGCGGCAGGGTCGGCCCTGTTCGGGTTCATGGCGTTCATCGTGATCGCCTATACGGGGTTCCGGAATCCGGAGTTCTACCCCGCGATGGTCAACCCTTACGACCTCGCCGTGCTCGCCGCAGCCTTCGGCGGAGCGTGCGCCGGCTTCCTGTGGTGGAACGCAGCGCCCGCACAGATCTTCATGGGTGACGTGGGTGCACTCGGCATCGGCGCGGCTCTCGCGCTGCTGGCACTGACCACCAACACGCAGCTCCTGCTTCCACTGATCTGCGGGCTCTTCGTGCTCGAGATCGGATCGGTCGCGCTGCAGATGGGCGTCTTCCGTGCGTCGGGACGACGCCGGCGACTGCTGCGACTGTCACCGGTCCATCATCACTTCGAAGTCGGTGGGTGGCCCGAGACCACTGTGATCATCAGGTTCTGGCTGATCGCCGGCGCATCGGTCATCGCCGCGCTGGGGATCTTCGTGGCCGACTTCACCCACCTGGCCGGTGGCTGAATCCAGCCTGCCGCCCGAAGCACCCGGGCGGGAGGGGATCGAGGCGCCGTCCACTCCCACCGCAGCCGCCGACACGCGGCATGGGGTATCGTCCGCTCGGCGCTCGCGCGGGGTGTGATCTGCGCGGATTCCGCCGATGCCGAGGGGGCACAGGGGTCCAGTGGAGTGCGTCAAGACCTGTCAACCGGGAACAGGGCGAGATCACGTGGTGAGGCGAGGAGCAGCACGGTGAGCGAGACCTCCGCCTCCCCGCTCGGTAGTCGCCGACGACGGCGGCCGAGCGGCGAGCCGCCACCACTGCCGCGGGAGTACAACCGCGCGGCGATCGGGTGGCTGATCGCGTTCGTCTTCTGGGCCGCGATCTGGGTCTGGGTGTTCCTGTCCGATTCACCGGCGATCTGGATCACCGAGCTGGACCTCGACCTGATGGCGCCCCTCGTCGACAACCGTGTCGACTGGCTGAACTCGCTCATGTCGGCGATCAACGAGTTCGGTACGCACTGGCTCGTCGCCATCGTGGGATGGGTCACGCTG